>DASQOP010000080.1:0-14479 GCA_035644415.1 Burkholderiales bacterium | reverse complement strand
CCGCGCGGACGCATCTACCTGATCAAGGAATTGCTTGAGGGTTGTACCGTCACCGCCAAAACGCAGTTGCACCTGGATCGCTGCCTGACCTGTCGCGCCTGCGAGACCACCTGCCCGTCCGGCGTGCAGTACGGGCGCCTGGTGGACATCGGCCGCAACATCGTCGAAAAACGCGTAGGCCGGCCTTTCAGCGAATTGCTCAAGCGGGCCGCGCTGCGTGCCGTGATCCCGAACCCGGCGCTGTTCGGCCTCCTGTTCAGGATCGGCCAGTTTTTTCGGCCGCTGTTGCCCGGCGCGCTCAAACGCAAAGTGCCGAAGGCCGCCGCACGCGACACCGTCTGGCCTGAGCCGCGCCACGCGCGCAGGATGCTGGTCCTGGACGGATGCGTGCAACCCTCGCTTGCGCCCGACATCAATTCGGCAACGGCACGTGCGCTGGATCGGTTGGGAATTTCGCTGATGAAAGCCGAAGCGGCGGGCTGCTGCGGCGCCGTGACCTTCCATTTGAACCGCCAGGAAAACGCGCTCGACTACATGCGTGCAAACATCGACGCCTGGTGGCCGCACATCGAGGCCGGCGCGGAAGCGGTGGTCATGACCGCGAGCGGTTGCGGCACGATGGTCAAGGAGTACGGCCACCTCCTCACCCGCGACCCGGCCTACGCCGAAAAAGCGAAGCGGATATCGGACCTGACCAGAGACATAAGCGAGGTCATCTACGCAGAGCGTGGAGAACTCGAAAAAGTTTTAGGTTCTCCCCTCGCCCCTCGACCCTCGCCCCTCGCCCCTAGCGCGGCGAAGCCCCGTGTCGCCTTCCACTCGCCGTGTTCGTTGCAGCATGGCCTCCAGATCCGCGGCAAGGTGGAAGACCTGCTCACTGCTGCGGGCTTCGAACTGACTTCGGTGCCGGATTCACACCTGTGCTGCGGCTCGGCGGGGACCTATTCGATTCTCCAGCGGGAGCTGTCGCAGAAACTGCTCAAGAACAAGGTCAACGCGCTTGAGTCGGGAACGCCGGCACTACTTGCGACGGCGAATATCGGATGCCTGACGCACATTCAGAGCGGCACCGCCCTGCCCGTCAGGCATTGGATCGAACTGCTGGACGAGAGACTGAAAAACTGAGCGCGGCCGAACCGGCAATCGCGAAGTCTTACCGCCGCCATATTGGTTCACGCCCGCTTCTCAGTTCCTGGGCGACCTGTCAGCCTCGATTGCCTGATCCACGCACGCTTTGGTTCTCGCCGCGCCCCGGCGCCCGAACTCGGACCTGCATTTCTCCATCAGCGAGTCGTGTTCTCTCCCGTAATGGGCGAGCGCAGCCTCTGCTTCAATGTCGTTGTCGATGCACAGCTTCACTATCGACCAGCCCATTTCCCTCCCGCGCACGCAGCGCGCGACGATGTCCTTGACCGCTTCCGCGTACTGCAACACCGCTGCGCGGGCCGCCTGGTTGTCTTTTATGCAAATCTGAATTGCCACAGCGCCAAACTCGGCGTTTGAGAAGTTGCAGCCGTTGACGATGTCGTCGTTCTCATCTGCCCGGGTAGCAGAGGAAAGCATCAGCAAGATGGCAGCGAAAATAATTGGTCTCATGGGCAAGGACTCTCCGACAGGTTGGACCAGAAGATTCTATTTTGCTCCAACAAAATCGACATGCTTCAGCAAGATTTGCCAGGCAAGGACCAGGGGCGCGCGCAACAGGCAGGCGGCCTGGCCACCATCGAGGATTGGTTCGGCAAAGTGGCGCAGGGTGATCCTGAGGCCTGAAGGAACCTTCTGCCGGCGGCCGATTCAGTTATCCTATTGCTACGATCGCAGTTCGTCGGTCGCCTTTAATACTCGTCCGAAGAACGCGTCGGCGTGGTCCGGATCGATCCAGCGCACCACCAGTACCATGCGCTGCCCGGGCTCGATCCACGTGAAGTTTCCGCCTGCGCCGATGGCGAAGCAGCTCGATGCAGACACGCTCGGAAACACGCGGCGGTCGTGGTTGAGCCAGATCAGATAGCCGTAGAACGGCGCGATCTCGCACGGTGTGCGCATGCGCTCGATCCATTCTGCTGATATTACCTGCCGGCCGTTCACCCTGCCGTCGTCCAGGAACAACTGGCCGACGCGCGCCTGGTCGTGGCTGCCTATCGATACGCCGCCACCCCAATGCGTGCCGCCGGGGACCGACTGGACCCTGCGCCCGTTGAGATTGATCCATGCGTTGTCGTACCCGACCCAGCGCCAGTCATCGCTGGCGCCGATGGGTTGCATGATGGTTTCGCGAAACACCTCCGGCAACGGACGACCAAACAAATGCAACAAGGCCAGCGAAAGTTGGTTGATGCGCACGTCGTTGTATTCCCAATAGGTGCCCGGAGTCTGCAGTGATCGCGGGTCGCCTTTCTTGCCCGCCGCCTCGGTTCCCTGAAACTGCACGATGCGATAGCGGTCCGCCTGATCCGGAACGCCGAAGACCGCGCCTTCCCACTCGCTGGTCTGTTGCAGCAGATGCGCCCAGGTCACTTGCGTGTTGCGGCCTTCTTCGAAGCCGATGCCAGGTACACGCACTCGAACCGGTTCGTGCACATCCGGCAACAACCCGCGGTCGTGGGCAACCCCGGCGAGAAGTGCAAGGTAGGTTTTCGCAATGCTGAAGGTGAGGTCGGCGCGATCCGGCTCGCCCCAGGAGGTCAGGGTTTTGCCGTTCAGTACGACGGTTCCGGACACCGGGCCGCGCGCATGCACCGGGCCGAGCAGTTTGTTCCAGGGTGGCGGGTCCTCATGATGAATACCCCATTTGTCGGTGATCTCGCGCGTCCACGGGGTTTCGTGGTCGATCGCAAATTGCACGGCCTGCTCGAGTTTCTTGCTTCTCATGGAAGATGCACCTGGCGCGTGAATTCCTTTCGGCGCGCTTCAGGAACTCCTACTCTGGCAAGGCGAATACCATCACTTCGTCTCCCTGCTTGAAACCGAACAGCGAGTTGCCTCCAGCGGCGACCGCGACGTACTGCTTTCCGTCGACCTCGTAAGTAATAGGCGGTGCGTTCACACCCGCACTACCGTTGATCTTCCAGAGCAACTCGCCGGTTTCGGAGTTGAAGGCGTTGAAATTGCCATTGCCCTCACCCATGAAAAGCAGGTCACCCGCGGTGGCAAGCACGCCGCCGACCAGCGGCTCAGTTGTTTTCACTTGCCACTTGATCTTGCCGGAGAGCCGGGTGTTGATGGCGCTCAGCACGCCCCAGCGCGGCCCACCGCCCGGCTCCAGCGACGTGTATCGCAGAGCAGCCTTATCCACGGTCGCTGGAATTTCCTTCACCGTGTAACGCATGGGCCAGTGAATCCCGGCGACAAAGGCGATCCCCGTGCGCGTGTCGAACGAAACCGGCGACCAACTTGAGCCTCCCGCACCCCCTGGCGCGATCTCGATGCCTTCCGCGGTCGGTCGCTTGAACAAATTCTGTTGCGGCACGAAAGCGTCCGATTTGAATAGCAACCGGCCGTCGCGGCGATCCATCACGTAGAACCATCCCGTTTTGCCCGCCTGGCCTACGGCCGGAATCGTGTCGTAGCCCTTGGTCACATCAAACAGCACGGGGGGACTTGCCACGTCGTAGCCCCACATGTCGTGCGGGACCTCCTGGTAGTACCACTTGACGGCGCCCGAGTCGGCGTCCAGTGCCACGAGAGACACCGTGTAGAGGTTGTCACCCGGTCGCGTCAAATCATCCATCTGCGGCGAGGGGTTGCCGACACCGACATAGATCAGATTTTCCTTCGGGTCGATGGCAGGAGTGGTCCAGGCCGACCCGCCACCGCGTTTTGCCGCGTCCGGAAACTGCGCAAGCGTGGCGCGTTCTCTTCCGATGTCTCGTTCCAGTTGGGCACCGTCCGCAGTAGTCTCACGAAACTTACCTTCCCACCCGGAAGTCGGCGTGGAGTCGAATTGCCAGATCTTCTTTCCGGTATTGGCGTCGAATGCCGCGTAGAAACCCGCTCGCTGACTCTGTCCCGCGATACCGATCACTGCCCCGAGCGGCGCACCCGCACGTTCGGAATCCAGGTGCAGTCCGTAGCCCACGCCGGTGATGCCGATGATGACCTTGCCCCTGTAGATCAGGGGGGCCATATTCACGCCCACGCCGGTGGACCCACTTACGCGACTGTTGCGCAGCGGATCATCGGCACCAAGCTGATCGGTCTTCTCCGTCGCGCCGTCGAGGTCCTCCACCAGCGCAATATCCCAGACCGGCTTGCCGCTGTTCTGATCCAGCGCGATCAAACGCGCATCCACTGTGCCGATGAACACCTTGCCATAGGCCACCGCTACGCCACGATTGGCCGGACCGCAACACATTTTCTCCGTGCGCCGCCTGTGCTGATAACGCCACAGTTCCTTGCCGGACTTCGCGTCCAGTGCAACAACGTGGTTGAACGGCAGGGACAGGTACATCACACCGTCCGCCACGATAGGCGTGGTTTGGAAGGTGGATGACACGCCGCTCTTGAAGGTCCAGAGCGGGGCCAGGCGCTTGACGTTGCCCTTGTTGATTTGCTCGAGTGGGGAGAAGCGCTGATTGCTGTAATCCCGGCCGTGACTCAGCCAGTTGCTCAGGTCCGCCCCAGCTTTGAGCAGCCGGTTGTCGTCGATGGTCCCCGCCGCGCCATTGGCGTTGAGCGAACAACCCAGAGCCAGGAAACCAAGCGCTAATGCGTGATGACGCATGATCGATCTCCTATTTCCTGAAAGCTTCGGAGTAGCGCTAGCGCGAGGCGAGCATGTTCCTGGATTTATCGGCGGAGCGGGCCGCATCGGAACCGTCGCGCAGCTCGGTGTAGCCGCCGTTGGCGTACACCAGCGGCGCGCACACACCCTGCTCGAAGGCGACGACTTCGCCGACGAAGATCAAGTGGTCCCCGCCAGGAAAGCGGTGAACATTGCGGCAAGTGAAGCTCGCCGCCGTGCCGTCCAGCAAGGGCATGTCCGCGAGCGTCTTGCGCCAGGCCACGCCGGAGAATTTGTCGCCGCCGGTCATCGCAAAGCGCTCGGAGACTGGAATCTGGTGCGCGCCCAGCACGTTCACGACGAAATGGGTCGACTGCACGAACGCATCGAAACTTGCAGCGCGCAGGGACAGGCTCCAGAGCACCAGCGGCGGCGAAAGCGACACGGTATTGAAAGAATTCACGGTGATGCCAACCGGATCGCCAGCGGACGTGCGCGTGGTCACCACGGTGACGCCGGTGACGAATGCACCGAGCGCGCGGCGCAGCAGCGCCGGATCGATCGGCGCCTGGCTCATGGGCGAACCGGCCGGATTCACTTCACGCCGCCTTGGCCTTGGCCGGTTCGACCGCTTCGATCGTCGGCCAGATATGGCGCATGAACTGCTCCAGCTCCCAAATTACTTCGTCCTTGGGTTGCTGGGCGTAGTGCCAGATGAGCGTGAGGTATTCGCTCGGGCACTTGGTGAATTCCTCCTGGAACTGCGCCCGCGCCTGCTCCAGCGTGCCGCCGAGGAACAGACCGGATTCCTTCATGCTCTGCACCCAATCGACGTTGGCGGGCAGTTGCGGAAAGAACGGCGAATAGAAGTTCTTGTAGATATCGAGGTCGTACTGCGTGAGTTTCCGGTTGAAGTCTTCGGTGCTCTTCGCGATGTGCGGCCAGCGCACCGTGTTCTGGCGCTCGCCGAACAGGAAGCTGCGCCCGTGTTTCGCCGCTTCCTCCTGGTAGACGCGCGCGTACTTCGCCACGCCGTCGCCCTTGGAAAAGTGCACCACCGTGAAACCATTGCGCGCGCAGTAGCGCACCGAAGGCTCGCTGCGGCTCACCGCCACGAAGATCGGCGGATGCGGGTCCTGATACGGCGCAGGGACAACGCTGAAGCGGCGCAGCGCGCCGTCAGCATCGACCTCCCCTTCTCCGCCGGCCACGCGCGCGATCTTGTGCGCGGGGTAACCCACAATGCCCGTTTCCGGCGGGAACGGCGCCTGGTAGTACTTGCCGTCGAGGCGCACCGAATCCTCCTTCCAGCACTGCAGCACCATGTTCACGCGTTCCTCGAAGATCTGGCGGTTGCGCTCGTCGTCGCTGCTGCCGTCCGAAAGCGCCGCCCGGGTTTCGGTGAACTGCCCGAGCGTGTTGGTCCAGCGCGACTGGTAGCCGCGCGCGAAGCCGACGAAATAGCGGCCGCGGGTGATGTGGTCCAGGATCGCCGTTTCCTCCGCCACCCGGATCGGGTCCTGCGTGGCCATCACGTAGCCGAGCGCACCGATATGGATTTTCTTGAACTGCGAGGCCCACCACGCATTGAGGATACCCGGGTTGGGCCCGACTTCGTAGCCTTCAGAATGCAGATGGTGCTCGATGGTGCTGGCGCCCCAGACCCCGAGATCTTCCGCCGCGCGGATGATGTCGATCCAGTCGTGCAGTGCGCGGTGGTACGCGTCGCGGTCGCGCCCCAGCGGACGGCGGCGCTTGCGGTCGTCCTCGCCAGCGGCGGGCATCATGGGGTAGAGCTGGAGTATCACTTTGGGCGGAGCCATGTTTTTTCCTCGGGTGTTCATTGGAAGCTCACCGCAGTTTAGGCCGGCGTGATCGTCGCCCTCCAATAGTGGTTGGCTATGACGGTCATTGCGCCGGACGATGCCCCGCCCCGCCGACGCCCGGCGCGGCGGGCAGGGCCGGGGCCGCCTGAATCTGTGCTTCGAGCATGGCGATGAATCGTTGCGAGGCGACGCTCGGCGTGTGTCGCGGGGAGCGCAATTCGTAGATCTCGGTGGACAGCGCCGGCTCCTCGACCGGATTGATGGTGAAACGCCGAGAGTCGAACTCGTTGATCAGCGCAATGGTCGGCAGGATCGTCGACCAGTCCGAATGCGCCACGAACTGCAGCGTGGCGCTCTGCCCGTCGATCTCCAGTGTGACCACCGGCCGGAAGTCGCCGCGGTTGATGTGATGGTCCAGCGTGTGCCGCAAGAAGTGGTTGGGCGAAGGCAGCACCAGTTTCAGGCCGGCAATCTCGCCCAGGCGGCACGGGGCGAACGGTATGCGCCCGCTGTTGCGAGCCGAGACCAGAACGAGCCGGTCGGTCACCAGCAGGCGCAGCGACAATCCGAGGGTCGCGGCCGGACGGTTGCAGATCGCGAAATCGACCATGTCGGACAACACCCAGTCGGCCAGCGTGCCGCTCAAGCCCTCCACGATGCGCACCGCGACATTCGGATAGGTTGCGGTAAAGCGTGCCAGCACCGGCGCCAGTGGCCCGTGGCAGATCGAGGGCATGATGCCGGCTGCGATCGACCCCGCCACTTCGCCGCTGAAGGCCTGCATTTCCTCGCCGACCGACTCCAGCCGGCGCAGCAGGTCCTGGCAGATGCCGTAGAAATGCCGCCCCGCCGGCGTCGGGTTCACGCCCTGCGCGGAGCGCTCGAACAATTTCACTTTCAGCTCGTCCTCGATCTGCTGCATGTGGACCGTGAGCGCGGGCTGGGCGATGTGCTCGCGCTCCGCGGCGCGGGTGATGCTCCCGGCCTCGTAGACGGCGACGAAGAAGCGGATTTTCCGGATATCGACCATCAGCCGCCCAGATAGGTATTGACCAGGCTGTCGTCGGCGAGGAAGCCCGCCCACTCGCCCTTGTGCACTTCGTGCACCACGCGCCCGACTGAAAGCACATAGGCGCGATCGGCCACTTCGGCGGCAAGCGCCACATTCTGCTCCACCAGCAAAATGCCCATGCCGCGCGCGCGCAGCGCGCCGATGGTCCCCATGATCTGCTTTACCACCAGCGGCGAGAGCCCGGTGGAGGGCTCGTCCAGGATCAGCAGCTGCGGCTGCAACAGCAGCGCGCGCCCGAGCGCAACCATCTGCTGCTCCCCGCCGCTCATCAGCTCGACGCGATCGTCGAGACGCTCACCCAGGAACGGGAACAGGGCCAGCACGTCATCGACGCCAAAGCGTTTCTCGCCTTCCCGCGCGCCCAGGCTGCCCAGAGCGAGATGCTGGCGCGCGGTCATCGGGCCGAACACGTGACGGCCTTCGAGCACCACGCCGATGCCGCGCCGCACCCGCTTGTACGCGGGAAGCCGGGTAACATCCGTTCCCAGATGCACGATACGCCCGGCGCGCACCGGCAGCAGGCCGCACAGCGCCGCCACCAGCGTGCTCTTGCCCGCGCCATTGGCCCCGATCACCGCAACGGTTTCGTTGGCCGCCAGGCGCAGCGACACCTCCCGCAGCACAGGGGTCTCACCGTAGCCGGCTTCCAGGTTCTCGACTTCAATCATCGCCGCACGGTTCCATAGGCTCTAGACCCCGAGATAGGCCTGGCGCACGCGTTCGTCCTGTTTGATCTGCACCATGGCGCCCGAGGCGATGATCGAGCCGAAGCACAGCACATGCACGCGGCTCGCCACGTCCACCAGCTGCATGTCGTGCGACACCAGCAGGATGGTGATGCCTTCGCGGTTCAGCCGCTGCAGCAGTTCGCGCAACTGGCCGATCTCCGTGGTGTTCAGTCCCGAGGACGGTTCGTCGAGCATCAGCAGCCGCGGCCGGGTGACGTAGCCGCGGGCCAGCTCGACCAGCCGCTGCATGCCCGCCGGCACTTGGCCGGCCGGCCGCTCCATCACCTCGCTCAGGCCAAAGCGCTCGCCGGCCTCCGTGGCCCGCGCATGCATCAGCTCCATCTCCCCGCGCGAACGGCTTGAGCGCAGCATGTTGCCCACCACGCCGGATGCGAGGTGGCGATAGCAGCCGATCATCAGGTTCTCCCGCACGCTCAATTTCCCGAACACCTTCGGGGTCTGGAAGGTGCGCACCAGCCCGGCCCTGCTGCGGGTCTGCACCGTGTCGCGTGTGATGTCGCGCCCGTCGAACCGCACCGTGCCGCGCTGCGGTGCCAGGAAACCGGAAATGATGTTGAACAGCGTGCTTTTCCCCGCGCCATTTGGTCCGATAAGGCCGGTGAGCGATCCGGCCGGCACGCCGAAGTCCACGCCGCGCAACACGTGCAGGCCGCCGAAACTGTGCGAGACCTGTGCGATTTGCAGGAGCGGGCTCACCGTTTCCGTCCCCATGGTCATTTCGGCGCACGCGCGCGCCACCAGTTGCGGATCGCGCCGCCGAAACCCTCGGGCAGCAGGATCACGGCGGCGATCAGCGCCGCGGCGAACACGAAGGCATGAATGTCCCCCAGCCGGCTCAGCCACTGCGGGAGAACGGTGATGAACAGCGCACCGAGTACCGGTCCCCATACGGTGTACACCCCGCCCAGCACTGCCAGCAGCAGAAAGCTGATCGCACGGTCGACTGCGAAACTGTCCACGCTGACGAAGGTCACGTAATGGGCGAACAGGCTGCCCGCAGCCGAGCCGAGCGCGGCGCTCAGCACGAACATCTGCACCTTCAGCCTGTGGATATCCAGGCCGAGCACGGCCGCGGCCTCGGGTGAATCGCGCATCGCACGGAGCGCGAGCCCGTTGCGCGAATGCAGCAGGTTGTGGTGCAGCACCAGCAGCAACAAGGCTATCGGCCAGACCAGGAAATAGAAACGAAGCGGTGTGTCGAACGCGAACCCGAAGGGCGCGATCCGCGGGATGCCGCCGATGCCCAGTGTGCCGCCGGTGAGCCAGTCCCACTCCAGGAACAACACCTGCCCGATGATGCCCAGCGCGAGCGTGGCGAGCGCGAGGAAGTGCCCGGAAAGCCGCAGGATCGGCCAGCCGACCAGAGCGGCGATGGCGGTACTCAATGCGATGCCCGCTGCCGCGCCCACCGGGCTGGGCAGCCCCTTGTGCGCGCAGAACCAGGCGGTGCAGTAGGCACCGATGCCATAGAAGACGCTTTGCGCAAGGCTGACGATGCCGCACTGGCCGAGCAGGAACGCGACCCCGAGACCGGCGATGGTGTAGAGGCCCGCGAATACCAGCAAATCGACGATGTGGCGCGTGGCGACGAACGGCAGGGCCGCCCATACCAGCAACGGGATGCCCCAGACCAGCGCGCGTCTCAGTGGCGGCATTCAGCCCCCCTTGCGCAGCCGCCGGCCCAGCAAGCCATTGGGCATGGCGATCATGATGACGATCAGGATAGCCATCGCGATCACGTCCTTGTAACCGGAGGAAACCGTGACGATCGCAAGCGATTCGAGAAGCCCGAGCGTGACGCCGCCGGCGATCGCGCCCATCGGATTGGCCAGCCCACCGAGGATCGCAGCGGCGAACCCCTTCAATGTGAGCAACAGGCCCATGTCGAAATATACCGTCACGAGCGGGCCAACCAGAACGCCGGCGAGCCCGCCGACCAGTCCACCGAGCACGAAAGTAAGCGTGCGCATCAGCGGTACGTTGATGCCAGTGGTGAGTGCGCCATCGGCGTCCAGGGCGGCGGCCATCATCGACAGGCCGAGCGCAGTCTTCGCGAAGAACAGCCGCAGCGCGCCCATCGCCGCGAGGCTGATCGCGATCAGCCACAGCGCATGCGTACGGATCGCGGCATCGCCGATCACGACGATGCCTTCGCCACCGAGGCCGGGCAGCGAATGCGAATCCCGGCCGACGGTGTACAGGACCAGTGCGGAAACCGCGAAGGCAACACCCAGCGTGAGCAGCAGGTAGCTGTCCTCCGAGCCGCCGCGCCGGCGCAACGGGCGAATCAGCAGCACTTCCATCAGCCAGCCCGCGATTCCGCCGACCGCTACCGCGGCGGCGAATGCCGGCGCCATGGGCCAGCCGAAGCGCTCGAGCAGCAGCACGGCGGTGATGCCGCCGATCAGCGCGAAGTCGCCCTGCATGGCGTTGATAATGCGCGTGCCGCGGAAAATTGATGCCAGCCCCAGCCCCACCAGTCCGTAGACGAAACCGTTGGTCAGGCCGGAAAGGACCGACTGGAAGAGAAGGCTCAGGCTCATCGCGATGGTGCGGTCATCGGGCTTCCGGTCTGCATGCGCACAGGTCCTCGCCAGCCGCGTTGAAGCAGACCGCTCCCGCGCCGGACCCGGCCACCCACTGCACCCCCTACTTGCCGGCCTTGAAGGGAAGGCGCGTGTATTGCCCCTTCACCAGCTTCGAATAGGTGTAGCTGTCCAGTTCGATGCCGGTCATGTCGGCGGCGGCGAAGTTGTATTGGGCGACCACGCCGCGGTAGCGGTTGGCGCGGATCGCGGCGGCGATGGCCTCGCCTCCCGCACCCGGACCGGCCTTCTCGAGCGCCTGCGCCAGGACATGCGTCGCGTCCCATCCCGCCGCGTCGTAGGTCTTGGGCAGCGTGCCCTTCTCCTTGTGAAAGTAGTCGACGAATTCCTTCTGGTGCGGCAGCGGGTCTTCGGAGACGATGAACTCCGCGAACGCGATGTCGTCGGCGAATTCGCCCATGCCCTTCACGTATTCGTACGAGGAGGAGCCGACCGCGGAAACGATCGGCTGGGTGACGCGCATCTGACGGGCGTTGCGGAACGGCACCGGCGAGGTGGCGATCACGCCCACCACATCCGGCTCGGCGGCGCGGACCTTGGCCGCCTGTGTGCTCACGTCGGTCGCGCCGACTTCGAATTTCTCCGCGGCGACGATCTCGATCCCATAGTCCTTGTAGAAGTTCTGGATGTTGTTCATCACCAGCTGACCGTAACCGGAGTCATGCAGCACGCCGAGCTTCTTCGCCTTCAGGCCCTTGGCGATGTATTCCAGCATGGCGCGCGCGTTCAGCGTCTGTGGCGGCAGCATGTGGAACAGCGACTTGTAGGTCGATTCGATCGCCGGGCCGAATCCGGTCATGCACAACTGCGGCATCTGCACGCTGTTGGTCACGGTGGCCACCGCGCCGGTGCTCGCGGTCAGCGAAGGGCCGAGCAGCGCGACCACCTTCTCGCCGTGGATCAGGGCTTCGGCCTTGCTCTTGGCGATGTCGGGCTTCGACCCGTCATCCTCGATGATGATCTGCAGCGGGCGGCCGCGGATGCCGCCGCGCTCGTTGATGCGTTTCTCGGCAAGCAGGATACCGTTGCGCTCCGGACCGCCGAGCCCCGCGCCGGGGCCGGTCAATGACAGCACCGCACCGACCTTTATCGGCTCGCCGGCCGGTTGTTGCGCCGCCGCGATGCCCGACAACAGCGCCAGCAGCAGCGACGGCCGGCAGAATACCTGCACCAAAATCCGCATCATGGGTGAAGCCTCCTTGAATTGTTGGAATTTTGCTTTGCGCGCCCGCTCCGCGGACGTCGCGCCCCTCCACACCCCGGGCAGTAGTATGCCGCAAGCCCGGAACATTTTGCGCCGGCGTGAGGAGTTGCCCCGAAATACGCAAAACCATGTCCCTGGCGAATTTGTAGCTCACGATGACGAAGGGCCTGGCGGCCCGATTTGCTGCGGAATGCCTGCCGCTTCAGCTTTTCAGACGATACCCCGTCCTGAAAACCCACACCACCACGGCCAAACACAGTACGAAGAAGGCGAGCGTTGCTGCGAGACTGACTCCCACGCCGACGTCAGAGGTGCTGTAGAAGCTCCAGCGGAAGCCGCTGACGAGGTAAACGATCGGATTGAACAGGCTCACCGCGCGCCACGCGGGCGGCAGTATATCGATCGAATAGAAGGCCCCGCCCAGAAAGGTCAGCGGCGTGATGATTAGCATCGGGATGAACTGCAACTGCTCGAAGCCATTCGCCCAGATACCGATGATGAAGCCGAACAGGCTGAACGTCGCCGCGGTAAGCACCAGGAAGGCGATCATCCATAGCGGGTGCTCGATCCGCATTGGCACGAAAAGCATCGCCGTCGCCAGGATCACCAGGCCGAGCATGACCGACTTGGTCGCCGCCGCGCCTACATAGGCGAGCACGATCTCGAGCGCCGACACCGGCGCCGACAGGACTTCGTAAATAGTGCCGGTGAACCGCGGCAGATAAATGCCGAACGAGGCATTGTTGAGGCTCTCGGTAAAAAGCGACAGCATGATCAGCCCCGGCACGATGAAGGAGCCGTAGGGCACGCCGCCCACTTCGCTGATGCGCGAGCCGATCGCGGCACCGAACACCACGAAATAGAGCGATGTGGTGATCACCGGCGTCACCAGGCTCTGCCATACGGTGCGTTTGAAGCGCGCCATCTCGAAGCGGTAGATGGCCAGCACGCCGTGGCGGTTGAACGACGGGATTTTCGCTGCCGTGCTCATGCGCGCCCGCCCTCAGAATTCTTGGCCACCAGACTGACGAAAATGTCCTCCAGCGAGCTTTGTTCGGTCTGAAGATCCTTGAAGCCAATGCCGAGCTCGCTCAGGCGGCGCAGCAACGCGGGAATCCCGGTACCTTCCTCGGCCGCATCGAAGTTGTATTCCAGCACGGTGCCTTCCGTCTTCAGCACCAGGCTCCAGGTGCCGAGCTCCGCGGGAATCGCCGTCATCGGCTCCAGCAGATGCAAGGTGAGCTGCTTCTTGCCGAGCTTCTTCATGAGCCGGGTTTTCTCCTCGACCACGATCAGCTCGCCCTTGCTGATGACCCCGATGCGGTCGGCCATTTCCTCCGCTTCGTCGATGTAGTGCGTGGTCAGGATGATGGTCACGCCGCCGGCGCGCAGCCGCTGCACCAGCGTCCACATGTCGCGCCGCAACTCCACGTCCACGCCCGCCGTCGGCTCATCCAGGAACAGGATCTCCGGCTCGTGAGCCAGCGCCTTGGCGATCAGTACCCGCCGTTTCATGCCGCCGGACAGGGTCATGATCCTGTCGTTGCGCTTGTCCCACAGCGACAGGTCGCGCAGTACTTTCGCGAGATGCGCCGGGTCGGGCGCGCGACCGAACAGCCCGCGGCTGAAGTTCACGGTGTTCCACACCGTCTCGAACATGTCGGTTTGCAATTCCTGGGGCACGAGCCCGATCTTCGAGCGGCACTCGCGGTAGTCGCGCAAGATGTCGCGGCCGTCCACCAGCACGGTGCCCGAGGTCGGCGTGACGATCCCGCAAATGATGCTGATCAGCGTGGTCTTGCCGGCACCGTTCGGGCCAAGCAGGGCGAAGATCTCGCCCTTGCGGACTTCCAGGTCGACCTTCTTCAGCGCCTGGAGGCCGGAGGCGTAGGTCTTGGCCAGGTTCGAAATGGAAACGACGGGCGGCATCGACGCGAGTTTATCGCATGGCCCGCGGGCAGACATCGCGTGCGCAATATCAACCACCGCTGAGCGCCTGAACGATGACGACCTCGTCGGTCGCGCGCAACAGCTGCGACGGGTCGCGCACCTGCTCGCCGTTGACGAAGATGCGGATGTGAGGCCGAATCCTGTCTTGCTCGTCGATCATGCGGAAACGAATTCCGGGGTATTGACGGTCCAGGTCCGCAAGGACGGCGGCGAGCGTCGCGCCGCCCGCCTCGGCCTCGCTGCGCTCGGTATAAGAGCGCAACGCGCTGGGTATGAGCACCCTCATCGGGGCAGGGCCCGCCTACGCCAATAGCGCCGTTTCCACGGCGTAGATTTCCGGCAGGTGCCG
>DASQOP010000079.1:0-12828 GCA_035644415.1 Burkholderiales bacterium | reverse complement strand
AACTCGACGCGCGATTCGAAGCCGAAGCGCGCGGCGAGACTGCCTAGAGGAATCGAAGAAATGGCAATCCAGCGTCGCGAATCGTTTGTTCTCTTCTACGTCATCGCGTTTGTCACTGTCGGCGTTGCCGCCGGTGCCGTGTGGTATTACTGGAGCTCCAAGCAGAGCCATCTGGTCCAGGATGCGAAGGCCCGGGCGGTCGAGCTCGACGCCGGACTGACGGTCGTGGTGGCGACTTCGGCAAAGGGGCCGACTGCGCGCCGGATCACGCTGGTGGGCGAGGCGGCGGCGCACAAATCGACGACACTGTATTCGAAGGTCGGGGGCTATCTCACCAGGATCGCGGTTGATACCGGCGACCGCGTAAAAAGCGGCCAGTTCATTGCCGAGGTGGAGACACCGGAACTCGAGTCCGAATACCGCAGCGCAGTGGCGAATCTCGAGAACAAGCAGCGGGTCGTGCAGCGCACCCGTAATCTTGCGCAGAAGGGCTTTTTTTCCCAGCAGGCGCTCGAAAACGCAGAGACGGAGGTCACGCTCGAGCTCGGTCACGTCCAGGAACTGCGCACCAGGCTGGGCTACAAGACGTTGCGCGCGCCATTCTCCGGCGTGGTGACTGCACGGCATGTCGATCCGGGTGCACTGGTGACCAACGCCGCCAACAACCAGACGTCATCGCAACCGGTGGTCACCATCGCCGACACATCGCGTCTGCGAGTCACCGTGTACGTCGAGCAGGTGGACGCACCGTTCGTCAGACCCGGGATCGAAGTCGAGATCGTGGATGCCGCGAATCCCGAACGCCGCAACAGGGGCAGGATCAGCCGCATCGGCGGCGAACTCGACTCGCGCACACGCACGCTGCTGGCGGAAGTGGATTTCGACAACGGCAAGGGCGAATTCATTGCCGGCAGTTACGTCAACGTCACGCTGCTGATTCCCGCCGTCAGTTACGTCGAAGTGCCGGCGCCGGCGCTGGTGGTGCGCGACAAGAAGAACTATGTCGCCGTCGTCGGTGGCAACAACCATATCAAGCTGGTGCCGATCGAGGTCGCCGGCACCGACGGCCGCGTGATCAGGATCCTGAACGGGCTCGGCGAAGGCGTTCGGGTTGCGCTGAACCTGCCCAACACGGTTCCCGACGACGCCAAGGTCAACCCGTCGGTTCCGCCCGGCACCCCGGCGCCACCGCCGCCAGCAGCTTCCGGTCAGCCGGCTGCGGCCCAGCCGGCCCCGGTTGGAAGCGCGCAGCCGAAATAACGCAGGCATCCTATAATTCAGTCCTCGAGCGCAACCTGAAAGCGGGACACGCCGCACGCGGCAAACGCGGGCGCCGGTATACACCGATCTGACGCGGGCCAACATGAACTATCGCGGCATCCATGACATGGGCGGTCTCCCGGCGGGAACCGTCCAACCGACCGAGCATGACTACGCGCTCTGGGAAAAGCGCGTGGACGCGTTGATGGTGCTCCTGACCAAAAAGGGACTGATGACGGTGGACGAGCTCCGGCGCAATATCGAGGGTCTGGGGCAGGATGCTTACGACAAGATGAGCTATTACGAGCGCTGGGTCTACTCGATTGCGCAAACGCTGATCCAGCGCGGTGTCATCAGCGTCGATGAACTCGGCCGCAAGATGGTCGAGGCGCAGACCGGCACCGATGACGGCCGCTGAAAGGATATCGCCACAATTCCGCACCGGGGACCGCGTCGCGGTGCGGGCCGCCTATCCGATCGGCCACGTGCGCACCCCCTACTACATCCGCGGCAAACGCGGGGTGATCGAGCGCCTGTGTGGTGCATACGGCAATCCCGAGGAACTCGCTTACGCCCGCCCGGGTCTGCCGAAGCAGCCGCTATACCGCGTGCGTTTTTTTCAGCGTGAGGTCTGGCCCACGTACGAGGGCAATCCCGGCGATACCGTCGATATCGAAATCTTCCAACACTGGCTGGAGCCGGCCTGACATGCCGCACGATCACGATCACCCGCACGACCACGACCATCGGCACGGTCACACCCGGCCACACCGGCATCCGCCGCGCCCGGACCAGGACGACACCATCACTCAATGGCGGGCGATGGAGATCGCGGTGCGCGAGTTGCTGATCGAGAAGGGCATCCTCAGCGCCGAGGAAGTGCGCCGTCAGATCGAGGACATGGACAAGCGCACGGCGCTGCAGGGCGCCAGGGTGGTGGCCAGGGCCTGGACCGACCCGGAATTTCGGAAGCTTCTGCTGAGCGACGGCAACGCGGCCTGCGAGGCGCTCGGCATGGAAGGAGGGCCGTACAAACTGGTGGTCGTGGAGAACACCGACCAGGTGCACAACGTCATCGTATGCACGCTGTGCTCCTGCTATCCGCGCTGGCTGCTTGGGCTGCCGCCGGACTGGTACAAGAGCCGCAACTACCGGTCGCGGGCGATCAATGAACCGCGCGAGGTCCTCAAAGAATTCGGCACCACGATTGCCAGGGACGTGACGGTGCGCGTCCACGATTCCACCGCCGACATGCGTTATCTGGTGCTGCCGAAGCGTCCGGGGGGCACCGAGGGCTGGTCTGAGGAGAAACTAGCCGCGCTGGTGACCCGCGACTCGATGATCGGCGTCGCCTTCGCGCAGAATCCTTGAAAGCACTTTTACCGCAGAGGCGCAAAGGGAACGCAGAGAAAACCAAAAGAAGCCGGCAAGAAAAAAGTTGGGATGAATTCAGAGCCGTCGTTGCCCAATCGATGAATCGCCATTGTCGCAGCTATCCATTTCTTTCTTGCTTTTCCATCACATTATTTTGTTTACCTTTGCGTTTCCTCTGCAGTTAGGGTTTGTTGATGCTGCCACTGAAAGGCATAACCGTCGTATCGCTTGAGCAAGCCGTGGCGGCACCGTTCACCACGCGGCAGCTTGCAGATCTCGGCGCAAGGGTGATCAAGATCGAACGCCCGCAGGTCGGCGATTTCGCCCGCGGCTACGACAAGACCGTGCTCGGCCAGTCCTCGCATTTCGTCTGGCTCAACCGCTCCAAGGAAAGTCTCACGCTGGACGTGAAGCATCCGGACGCTGCGGGAATCCTCGACCGGCTGTTGAAGAAAGCCGATGTGTTCGTGCAAAACCTGGTGCCCGGCGCGGCGGCGCGATTGGGGCTATCCTCCGAAGATCTGCTGGACAAGAACCCGCGCATCGTCGCCTGCAATATTTCCGGCTACGGTCCCGACGGTCCCTACAGCCTGAAGAAAGCCTACGATCTGCTGATCCAGTGCGAGTCGGGAGTAGTCTCCGTGACGGGCACGCCCGAGACGCCGGCGAAGTCGGGCATCTCGATCGCCGACATCGCGGCAGGAATGTACGGTTACACCGGCATCCTTACCGGGCTTTACCAGCTCGAGAGAACCGGCCAGGGCACGGCGTTCGACGTCTCGATGTTCGAGGCGCTGGGCGAATGGATGGGGTACCCTGCCTACTTCGCCGGCTACGGCGGCACCGCGCCTGCGCGCACCGGCGCCGCGCACGCCACCATTCATCCTTACGGGCCGTTTCCGGCGGGCGACGGCAAGACCGTGTTCTTCGGCATCCAGAATGAACGGGAATGGGCGAATTTCTGCGCGATCGCACTGGAGCAGCCGCGGCTGGCAGACGACCCGCGCTTCGACAACAACAGCCATCGCGTTGCCAACCGGCGGGCGCTCACCGACATCATTGTCTCCGCATTCTCGAAATTGACCGCGGAGCAAGCGATGGAGGGGCTGGACAAGGCGCAGATCGCCAATGCGCGCCTGAATACCATGCAGGAATTCTGGGACCATCCACAGTTGCAGGCCCGCGACCGCTGGCGCGAAGTGGATTCGCCGCAGGGCACGATCAAGGCGCTGGTCCCACCGGTGACCATGCAAGGGGTGGAGCCGCGCATGGATCCGATCCCCGCCGTCGGCCAGCACACGCTTGCGATCCTGCGAGAACTGGGTTTCGACGCCGGCTTCATTGCGAAGCTGGAAAACGAAAAAGCAATTTAGCCACAGAGGTCACAGAGGCCACAGAGAACTACAATAGACTCCGAACAGAAAAAGTATCGCGTTCGATCTTGTTCATTTTTCCATGGTCATTTCGGGTAGCCGTTTTTCGTCTATCCGGCTTTTTTCTGTGCTCTCTGTGTCCTCTGTGGCTAACTGATTTAGGATTCGTCATGAGCGAGAAAGCAGGCTGGAAGGGGAGGTTCTACGAGGATTTCGAGGTCGGCGACTTGTATCGACATCCGCTGGGCCGCACCGTGACGCAGACCGACAACATCTGGTTCACGCTGCTCACCCAGAATACGGCGCCGATTCATTTCGACGCACATTACGCCTCACAAACGGAGTTCGGGAAGCCACTGGTGGATTCGACGTTCACTGTTGCCTTGGTCACCGGACAGAGCGTGTCCGATGTATCCCAGAATGCCTTTGCCAACCTGGGCTGGGATGAAATCCGCCTGCCCAATCCGGTTTTCGAAGGCGACACCCTCTACTCCCAGTCCGAGGTGCTGGAGAAACGCGAATCCCGGTCGCGACCCAGCGTCGGCATCGTGGCCGTGAAAACGACTGGCTTCAATCAGGACGGTAAGATCGTCATCACTTTCAAACGCACCGTGATGGTTTACAGGCGCGGGCAGGCGCCGGTCATTCCGCGACCGATACTGAAGTGACCATGGCAGTACACATCCCATGAAATCGCCACGCCTCGACGCCATCAAGAGCCTGGCGTTCCGGCAGCCGCGGCAGTTCCGGCTGCCGGTCAGGGGCGAGGTGATTGTCAACAATGAGCGGCGCTACTTCATCGGCGAGCCGATAGGCAAGGGCGGATTCGGCATGGTGTACGAGTGCAGCGACGACTGGGGAAATGCACTGGTTGCCAAGATCCTGCTGCCGCACGACAAGTCCTACCGGGAGGTGCGCAAGATCTGGCAGGACGAGTTGCAAAAGCTGCTGGTCATGCGCCATCCGAACATCACGTTCGTCTACGACGCGTTCGAGTACCAGGACACCTTCTATCTCATCATCGAACGTTGCAGCTTCCCGCTCACAAACCTGATCGCCCGCCGCGGCCTGGACGCGGATCGCTGGATTCCCTATGTCGGGAGCGACATCCTCCAGGCGCTCGACTACATCCACGCCGCCGGCTACGTCCACAAGGACCTGCATCCGGGAAACGTTTTCGTCACCGAGACGCGGCGCAAGCGCAGGCTGCTGGGGGAGCCGGTGTGGTCGTTCAAGGTCGGCGATCTCGGCCTGACCCGGCTGGAATCCGACATCCGGGTATTCCAGACGCTGCTGGCCGACTGGATGCGGCCGCCCGAAGCATACAATCCCGAAGAGTTCGGCGCAGTCGGGCGTCACGTGGACATCTATCAGACCGGATTGTTGCTGCTGGCGCTGTTGTTGAAGGAGATCCCTTACTTCACCCAGGAGGAAATTCTCGGCGGCATTCCGCAGGCGTTGGCTACCAAGCACGGCTCAAAGTACGGTGCGGTGATCGCGAAGGCGCTGCGCCGACATGTCGAGTGGCGCACCCAGACCGCGCTCGAGTTCTGGCACGAGTTGTCGAGCGTGACGAGTGAGGGTTGAGGGTGACAAGCCCCTCGCGCATCGCGTTGCGATTCGTTGGCGTTCTGGCGGTCCTGGGACTGCTGGCAGCGTTCTCGTCGGTAGTTCTTTCGGCACCGTCCGGTGTGCCGGACCAGGAACACGCGCTGAGCGGCGAATCGCTCGCGGCCGCATTGAAGCGCGGGGGCTACGTGATCTATTTCCGCCATGCCGATACCGGACCGGCCTACCTCGAGCAAGGCGTGGATCTGAAACGCTGCGAGACCCAGCGCAATCTCAACGACAACGGCCGCGAGGAAGCGAAGCTGATCGGCGCGCAGTTCAGGAAGTTGAACATCCCGGTCGGCGAAGTGCTGGCGAGCGAGTTTTGCCGCTGCCGGGAAACTGCGGACCTCGCGTTCGGACGCCACAAGCTCGAGCCGTTGCTTACCGGCGTAAGCCGCTCCGCCGAGGCGGCGCCGCGCCGGGAACGGGCGATCGCTGCCCTGAAGAAGATGCTTGCAGCAACGCCGCCGCCCGGCACGAATACCGTGCTGGTCTCTCACGGCTTCAATCTGTGGGACGCGGAAGGCTTTCATCTTGGCACCCAGGGCGAGGCCGCGATCTATAAGCCCGACGGCCAAGGCGGCTACGCGCTGGTGGCGCGTTTGCTACCGCGCGACTGGGGAGAGCTTCCCTAGTCCCTTGCCTCAGGGACCGAACATCCTCAGCCGTTTCGGTTTCATCGCCGCGGCAACGATCGCGCCGACCAGGAATATCGCGAACCAGATCAACGCCCACTCCGCAATCGAAAGTCCGAGGAACCGCCACAGCACCTTGGTGCAGTCGCCGGTACCGCGGAAGATCATGGGCAGCGCATCGGCCAGCGGCAGGGACTCCATCATGTAGCCGAGGTCTGCGCCGCAGTCGAAGACCTTGGGTGGATTGTGCTCGAGCCACGCGTGGCGAATGGCGACACCGCCGCCGAGACCGGCAAAAATCACCAGCAGCGCGCTGTAACCCCACCGGCCGGTTATTCCCGGATTGTGGAGGGCTGCGGCCAGCGCGATCACGCCGATGGCGACGAAGGCATAGCGCTGCAGGATGCACATCGGGCAAGGTTCGAGTCCCTGTGCGTGCTGGAGATACAACCCGAAGCCGATCAATCCGCAGCAGACCAGGAAAATCGCCGTGTAAATCCGACGCGCATTCATCATCAGATCCTTGTCAGTGCCTGATCGAGGTCCGCGATCAGGTCGTTGATGTCCTCGATGCCGACCGACAGCCGCACCAGGTTGTCGGTGATACCGAGCTTGGCGCGAAGTTCCACCGGCAGCGAGCCGTGGCTCATGGTGACCGGATGCCCGATCAGGCTTTCTACGCCACCCAGGCTTTCTGCGAGCGTGAACACTTTGCAGGCTTCCAGCGCCCGGCGCACGCCATCCATGTCAGTCTTGAGATAGACCGCGATCATGGCGCCGAAACCGTTCATCTGTTTCGCCGCCAACAGGTGTTGGGGGTGGCTGGGCAGTCCGGGATAAATCACCCGCTCCACTTTCGGATGCGACTTCAGCCACGCGGCCAGATGCATGGCATTGCCGCAGTGCTGCGTCATGCGCAGCAGCAGCGTCTTGACCCCGCGCAGCGCAAGAAAACTGGAGAACGGGTCGAGGATGGAACCGATGGCGTTCTGCATGAACTCCAGTTTCTCCACCAGGTCCTTGCGTTCTCTGACGACCACGATGCCGCCGACCATGTCCGAGTGTCCGTTGATGTACTTGGTCACCGAATGGACCACGAGGTCGATGCCAAGATCGAGCGGCCGCTGCACGAAAGGCGAAGCGAAGGTATTGTCCACGACGGTAAGAATTCCGCGCTCCCTGCCGATCTTCGCGATTTGCGCAAGGTCGGTGACCTTGAGCAGCGGGTTGGAAGGCGTCTCGACCCAGATCAATTTCGTGTCCGGCTGCAACGCCTTTTCCAGGGAGCCGGCGATGTTGGGGTCGGAATAACTCACCTTGAGCCCCATCGAGCGCTTGCGCACGCGCTCGAACAGGCGCCAGCTGCCGCCGTACATGTCATCGACCGCGACCATGTGGCTGGCCGCATCCAGCAATTCCAGCACGGTGGCGCTGGCGGCAAGTCCCGAAGCGAATGCAAAGGCCTGCATGCCGCCCTCCAGGTCCGCGATGCAGCGCTCGAAGGCGTGGCGTGTGGGATTCTGGGTGCGCGCGTACTCGTAGCCGGTGTGCACTCCCGGAGAACTCTGCTTGAAGGTGGAGGTGGCAAAAATCGGTGTCATCACCGCGCCGGTAGTGGGCTCGGGAGATTGGCCGGCATGGATGGCGCGGGTGGCGAAGCCTTGCTTGTCCTGATTGTTCTTCATTCCCGAATCTTACCTGTTAAGACAACCTCTTTTCACCACAAAGCCGTTTCACCGCAAAGACGCAAAGAACGCGAAGGAAAAGAATAATCAAGTCGGAAAAACAGACTGGGTTAAAGACGGCGTGCCACCGTGGTGGGGTCTCAACCCCAGTTTGTTTTTTGTCACCGGTATTCTCTGCGTTCTTTGCGTCTTTGCGGTGAAAATATGCAGTAGTAATCAGTGGGCGCGATTGCGCAGATGATTCAGAACATCCATGCGGGTGATCAGGCCGTAGAACTTGCCGTTGTCCACGACAATAGCGACGTGACCCTTGTTGAACGCCTCCGTCAATTTCGTCAACGGCGTCTTCAGGCCTACGGTCTCGATGCGCTGGGTCATCGCCGAGCGCACCGGGTCGCGAAAGCGTGCCGGGTTTTCCTGAGTCGCGGTGAGCAGATCCCACTCGTCGACGATGCCCACTACTTTGCCGTCTTCGAGCACCGGCAACTGCGAGACATCGTAGAGCTTCATGCGCGCATACGCGGTCATCAGCTTGTCGTCCGGACCGACGGTCACGGTGGCGTGCTCGTCGTGGCGGCGCGTGATCAGATCGCGCAGGTCGCCGTACTGCTCGCGCTTGAGGAAGCCCTGGTCCATCAGCCAGTAATCGTTGAACACTTTCGACAGATACTTGTTGCCGCTGTCGCAGACGAAAGTCACGACACGCCTGGGCTGGGTCTGTTCGCGGCAGTAACGCAGCGCAGCGGCGAGCAGCGTGCCCGATGAAGAACCGGCGAGGATGCCTTCTTTCTTCAGCAGGTCGCGTACGGTCGTGCAGGCCTCTTCATCGCTGATCGAGTAGGCCTTGCTGACGCGGGAGAAATCGGCGATCGGCGGGATGAAATCCTCGCCGATACCCTCGACGATCCAGCTGCCCGCCACGCCGACCTTGCCGGTGTGGACATAGTCGGCGAGCACCGACCCCACCGGATCGGCAAGCACCATCGCGGTGTCGGGTGAGACTTTGGCGAAATAACGCGACAGCCCCGTCATGGTGCCGGCCGAGCCGACGCCGCACACAACGGCGTCCACTTTGTGATCCATCTGTTCCCAGATCTCGGGTCCGGTGGTGGTTTCGTGCGCATGCGGATTCGCGGGATTGCCGAACTGGTTCACGAAAAACGAACCGGGCGTTTCCCGGGCCAGGCGCTCGGCCATGTCCTGGTAGTACTCGGGGTGGCCCTTGCCGACATCGGAGCGGGTGAGCATGACCTCTGCGCCCATCGCTTTGAGATGGAAAATCTTTTCGCGGCTCATCTTGTCCGGCACCACCAGGATCAGGCGATAATCCTTGAGCGCGGCGACCAGCGCCAGCCCCAGACCGGTGTTGCCGGCGGTGGCCTCGATGATGGTGCCGCCGGGACTGAGTTTGCCGTCCCTCTCCGCGGCGCCGATCATCGACAGGCCGATGCGGTCCTTGATCGAGCCCCCGGGATTCTGGCTTTCCATCTTCAGGAACAGCCGGCATTTGGCCGCGTCCATGCGGGTCACTTCGACCAGCGGCGTGTTTCCGATCAGGTCCAGTATTTTCTGTGCGGCCACGGCGGGGTCCCTCCAGAGCCACGATGAGCGCCGATGAAGCGCGAGTGTAACGCGGGACCATACTCTTCCGTGCGTGGGCTTGCCGTCTGAAACCGTTCAGCCTTCGTACTGCAGCACGTGCATGCCCGCATTCCAGTCGCTCACGAACATCAACCCCTCAGGCGTGACGTAGGCGTCGCAGGTCTTTGCTGCAAGCGAGATGTTCGGCCGCGGGTCGATCAGCCTTTTGGGAGCCGGCGCTATCCAGGAGGCGATCTCCTTCGGGGCGAACGCGTCCTTGATATCGAACACGCGCACCCCGGCATTGTTGTAGGTTGCGAAAATGATTTCCTCGCTGCGGAAGGACCCCGGCCGGTTCTCGTGCAGGTTGTGCGGACCGAACACGCCCAGCGAGCAATAGTCGCGGTCTGCCGGTGTGGGCAACGTGGCAATCGGAACCGGGTTCTCCGGCGCACGCACGTCCACGACGAAGGTGTGGAACGTTCCCTTCTGGCATTTTTCGGCGTTCGCTTCGTCCGCCACGACCGCGAGGCCGCGTCCCGGCAACGGTAGTGGCGTGTGGGTACCGCCGGGAAAAGGCGGTGACCAATTGATGTGCGAGAGCAGCCTGGCTTTGGTCGGGTCGCTGATATCGTGGATGGTGAAGCCGCCATCGCGCCAGGCGGCATAGCCGCGATCGCCCGCGGTGATCATGTGATGCAGAGCGACGCGGCGGCCCTTGGGCAGCGCCGATGTCTCGCCACCCGCCCGATGCATGCCGGGCAGCCACCAGCGCGATGCGATCTCCGGCTTGGTGATGTTCTGCAGATCGACGATGCACAGGATGTGGTCGGTGTAGCCGTCGAAGTGCGCGGATACAAAGGCGTAGCGCCCGCCCGGCCACCACAGCCGGTTGATACCGAAGCCGGGCATTTCGAGAAACGCGATCTCCTTCATCTCCGTGGGGCGGGAGATGTCGTGGATGCTCAGGCCCGAGCGGAACTTCTTGCGGTCGGTGATGCTGTCGGCGAGCGTGTTCTCGAAGTAACCACGCATGTTGTCGTAGGACTGCATTGCGACGATGTTCGCGCCGTTGGCAAGCAGCAGTAGATCGTCCGCCACTTGCAAGTGATGCGTCCGGGTGTTGACGCCCGCGGTGAAAAATCCGACGGGCCTAAGCCCACGCGGCTCCGCGGCGTCGAGAATGGTTACCCCGTCGCTGAACATGTGGCCGACATAGACATGGCGGCGGTTGACCATGACCTGTACGCCGTCGGGGCGACCGCCCTGATCGCTGTAGGACAGGTGCCGGATGCGGCGTCCGATGCCGTGCGGCGGAACGGGCGCGTCCGAAGCGGCGCGTGATCCGGGCGGCAGGCACGCCAACGAAGCCAGGCCGAGCAGACCCGTCAAGTGCGTGCGGCGAGCCATGTTGGTCATGCTGGTACTGCGGCGAGCCGCTTCCCTCGCGGAATTACTGTCCGCTCTCCACGACGCGCTTCAAGCTCTCCAGCCCGCTTTTGTAGATCCCGTTGTAGAAGTCCGTCATCGACTTGTCATCCTGTCCGGGCGGCGGCGGGTCGATCGAGTAGGCCAGGCGCCTGAAGTGCGCGCTCCACTCCACGATGGTTGTCCCGTCGCCGGCGTCCTTGACGCTTATGACCGGAAAGTAGTCGCTCGCCATGACCGCCCCATCCACGTAGGTATAGGCCATGCGCATATTCTGCTGGTCATGGTCCAGCAGCCGCTCCGTGACCTTCGTGCCGTTTCGTCGCGTGATCAGGCGGATCGCGCCGACCCGGTTGTTCTTGCCGAACACGATCTCACTGCGCTCGACGAGCGGCAGCCAGCGCGGAGATCCGTTGTAGTCCCCGACCACTTGCCACACTGCCTCAGGCGCCGCGTTGATCCGGATCGACTGGCTTGCGGTCAGTTCGTTCGCCTCCGCGCCCCAGGCTTCGGCCGCAAAACAAGCGAGCGCCGTCAGTACACCTGTCAATACGTTCTTCATGGCTTTCCGTCCTCCCATTCACTGGTGATGCGAGGCCTCTATGCTTGATTTCTTGCAGGCACGTCGCGAGGCTTTCGAGCAACGCGACCGTATCCTAAACCTCGGAGACGCTCACAGGAGAGGAATTCAACCGTTCCACGGTTGGTAACAGGCCACAGAGCGAGGTTTCGAGTCAGTCTGCAGCCTGGAAACTGGCGCTGGTGGCCTAAGGCGCAAGAGATCCCAGGTACGCAGAGAGGTTGACAATATCTTCGTCAGTCAACCTGTCGGCGGCAGGTTTCATCAGTGCGGCCTCGGTGCCGTTTCGCGTCCCATCCCTGAAGCGGTAAAGCTGGCGCGCGAGGTAGATCGGATGAGCGCCGGTGAGTCTCGGCACATTGCCCACCCCTCTCAGGTCCGGACCGTGACAAATCGCGCACGGAACCGTTCTGCCACTGCCGCCGGTCCCCGCAAGTTCCTTGCCTTTCGCGATGCTCCCGGCGGGGACGTAGGCGATGAATCCCGAATTCGGATCGCGCAGGCGCGCTCGCGTCTGGTCCTCGGGCACGGTAATGATGCGGTTGCCGATCGGCTCGGTGCCGCCACCCGGTTCAACAAAGCGCATACGACCGTCGCCGACGAACGTTTTAGGCACGATGTCGGCTTCGACGACCCGGGTGAACAGGCGGGGCTTGAGCCTGGCAAACCACGCGGCCGCCTGTTGTGACTCGTCCTCGGCCACGGCCCCCGCAATCTTGTTCATCCTTGGCACGTCGATTCTCGTGCCGGCCCTGAAATCTTTCATCTGTTGAACCATGTACGCCACGGTCAGGCCCGTGAGGTCGGTGGACTCCGGGTGGCCGAGGCCGGACAGGAGGTGACACGCTCCGCATGCCAATGCGTCGCCGTGCCCCTTGAGGACGATCGCGGGCGGGTCCGGACGCTGGTCGGGCAACCAGTCGGGCGGGTTCAGCAGATCGTCGATCTGTTCCTGTGTGTATCTTGCCGGGCTACCGGGCAGCGACATGGGCTCCGGCCCTGCCGACGGAAGCCGTTTCTCCACCTTCAAGGGGAATGCCCACGACGACGGATAGTCGGCTGGCGCCTGCGGCTGTTGCGACTGCGTTGGCGTTGACAGCGTTAGCAGCCACGCGAGACCGAACGCCCATACCGTTTTGTTCACGAGAACCTCCCTGCAATTGGCTGAGGCCAATGACGAGCCCGCAGCCCGGATTCGCGGGCTCTAAGCCGGCGATGTAGCGATCGAAACCTCTCCGCGGTCGATGCTGTAAACCACGTCGAGGATTTCCTGCGAGTGCGAGAGGTCGGACTCGGTGAGG
>DASQOP010000078.1:0-3242 GCA_035644415.1 Burkholderiales bacterium | reverse complement strand
AGGGCACCAAAAAAAACACTCACCACGGAGGACGCGGAGGACACGGAGGAAAACCAAATACGAGGAAAAAAACTTGTGGGAGTTAAAAGCGGGCTTGGTGCCAACGTGACCACCGATACCAGGTTTTTTCTCTCGAATGCTCTTTTGTTCTTGCCTTGCCTCCGTGTCCTCCGCGTCCTCCGTGGTGAGCGCTTTTTTTTGGTGCGCTACCCCACCCATTTGCGGGCATTGCGGAACATCCGCATCCACGCCCCGTCTTCTCCCCAGGAATCCGGGTGCCACGAGTTCTGCGCCGTGCGGAACACCCGTTCCGCGTGCGGCATCAGGATGGTAAAGCGCCCGTCCACGGTGGTCAGGCCCGTGATCCCCTGCGGCGAGCCGTTCGGATTGAACGGGTAGCGCTCCGTCGGCCTGCCGGCGTTGTCGACGAAGCGCAGCGCCACCAGCCCGCGGGTTGCTGCCAGTTGCCCAGGAGAGGCGAACTCGGCGTAGCCCTCGCCGTGCGCGACCGCGATCGGCATCCGGCTGCCCTCCATCCCGCGGAAGAACAGCGACGGACTTTTCATCACTTCCAGCATCACCACGCGCGCTTCGAACTGCTCGGACCGGTTGCGTACGAAATGCGGCCAGTGCGCCGTGCCGGGAATGATTTCGTGCAGGTTGCTCATCATCTGGCAGCCGTTGCACGCGCCCAGTGCGAAGGAGTCGCCGCGATTGAAGAAAGCCTCGAACTCATCGCGTGCGCGGCGGTTGAACAGGATGGACTTGGCCCAGCCCTCTCCGGCGCCGAGCACGTCACCGTACGAAAATCCGCCGCAGGCCACGACACCTTTGAATCCGGCCAGCGACGCGCGGCCGGCGATGATGTCGCTCATGTGCACGTCGCGCGTTTCGAACCCAGCGCGGTCGAAGGCCGCCGCCATTTCGATCTGGCCGTTCACCCCCTGCTCGCGCAGGATCGCCATCTTCGGGCGAGCGCCACGGCCGATGTAAGGCGCGGCAACGTCCTGCGCCGGATCATAGGTCAGTTTCGCGTGCAGCCCCGGATCCGCGGCATCGAGGATGCGGTCATATTCCTGCTGCGCACACTGCGGGTTGTCGCGCAGCCTTTGCATGTGGTACGTGGTTTCCGACCACGCGCGTTGCAGGGCGATTCCCGATTCGCTATATATTTCCTTGCCCTTTGCGACGATGATCAGCCTGCCGGCGCGATTGATGATACCGAGACGGTGAAGCTCCGCGCCCAGCCCGGCCCGCGAGAACGCGCCTTTCACGGCATCGAAATCGGAAGTCTTCACTTGCAGCACCGCGCCGAGCTCCTCATTGAAGAGTGCAGCCAACGCATCTTCACCGAGCGCGCCTATGTCCGCCGTGATCCCGACGTGCGAGGCAAACATCATCTCCGCCAGCGTCGCGAACAACCCGCCGTCGGAACGGTCGTGGTACGCGAGAATGCTTCCCCGAGAGCTAAGCTGCTGGACGGTATCGAACAATGCCTTCAGTTTCCGTGGCGAGTCCAGATCCGGCGCTTCATCGCCGATTTGGCTGTATACCTGTGCCAGCACCGAGCCGCCCAGGCGATTGCGTCCCGAGCCGAGGTCGATCAGCACCAGCATGCTGTCGCGGTCAAGCGGCTGTAGTTGCGGCGTCAGCGTCTTGCGCGCGTCCAGACAGGGCGCAAACGCGGAGACGATCAGCGACAGCGGCGCAACGACTTCCTTTTTCCTGCCGTCGTCTTCCCACGACGTGCGCATGGACATCGAGTCCTTGCCGACCGGGATGCTGATGCCCAACTGCGGGCACAGTTCCATCGCCACCGCCTCGACGGTGTCGAACAGAGCCGCGTCTTCTCCGGGGTGGCCGGCGGCAGCCATCCAGTTCGCGGACAACTTCACGTCGCCGAGTTTCGCAATGCGTGCAGCGGCGATGTTGGTGATCGCCTCGCCCACCGCCATCCGTCCGGAAGCCGGCGCGTCGATCACCGCCAGCGGCGTGCGCTCGCCCATCGCGAAGGCCTCGCCGCGATCGGTCCTGAATCCCATCAGCGTGACGGCCACATCGGCAACTGGCACCTGCCAGGGCCCGACAAACGGATCGCGCGCGCACAGGCCACCGACAGTGCGGTCGCCGATCGAAATCAGGAAAGTCTTGTCCGCCACCGCCGGGAAACGCAGCACCCGCTGCGCCGCATCCGTGAGCGTCACCGCGGAGAAATCGAGCGACGCCGGTTTCTGCGCCCGGTGTGCGACGTCCCGGGTCATCTTTGGCGGCTTACCGAACACGACCTCGAGATCCATATCCACCGGATGGTTGCCGAACAGCGGATCCAGCACTTTGAGCCAGCCGTCCTCGGTCACCTTGCCGACCACGGAGAAAGGACAACGCTCGCGCATGCACAGGGCCTCGAAGGCATCGAAGCGCTCCCCGGCGATCGCCATCACGTAGCGCTCTTGCGCTTCGTTGCACCACACCTGCATCGGCGTCATGCCCGGTTCCTCGGAAGGAATCTTCCTGAGATCGACGTGCCCGCCGCGGCCGGCGCCGTGCACCAGTTCCGGCAGCGCGTTCGACAATCCGCCGGCGCCGACATCGTGTATGGAAAGAATCGGATTGGCTTCGCCCATCGCCCAGCAGCGGTCGATCACCTCCTGCGCGCGGCGCTGGATTTCGGCGTTGCCGCGTTGCACCGAATCGAAGTCGAGATCCTCGATGTTCGCTCCGGTGTCCATGCTGGAAGCGGCGCCCCCGCCCATGCCGATCAGCAAACCCGGACCGCCGATCTGCACCAGCAGGGCGCCGGGCTTCACCACGGCCTTGTGCGATTGCGAAGCGGATATCGCGCCTACGCCGCCGGCCAGCATGATCGGCTTGTGGTAGCCGCGCACCGCGCCGTTCACCGTCTGCTCGAAGGTGCGGAAATAGCCGCAAAGATTCGGGCGGCCGAACTCGTTGTTGAAGGACGCACCACCGACCGGCCCCTCGAGCATGATCTGCAATGCCGATGCGATGCGGCCCGGTTTGCCGACGCCGCCCCTTTCCCAGGGTTGCGCGAAACCGGGGATGCGCAAGTGCGAAACCGAGAATCCGGTTAGCCCGGCCTTCGGCTTGGCGCCGCGGCCGGTTGCGCCCTCGTCGCGGATCTCGCCGCCCGAGCCGGTCGCGGCACCCGGAAAAGGCGAAATGGCGGTCGGGTGATTATGCGTCTCCACTTTCATCAGGATATGGGTAGGCTCGGTGACATA
>DASQOP010000077.1:0-7614 GCA_035644415.1 Burkholderiales bacterium | reverse complement strand
TAGATCCAGGACTTCGGCATCGAGCGCGGCATTGCGCGCGGCAAGCTGCGCATTCGTGTCGCGCTGCGCGTCAACTTGGCGGTCGAGTTCCCAGACACGCAGCCAACCGCCTTTGCCGAACCACAGCGGGTTCTGTATCAGCGCGATAAGCAGGACCAGTGCAAAGGCGAGGAAGCGCATCGGTTAATTGATCTGATAGAAGGCGTCACGGCCGGCGTAGCTGGCCGAGTCGCCGAGGTCTTCCTCGATGCGCAGCAACTGGTTGTACTTCGCCAGCCGGTCGGAACGCGACAGCGAGCCGGTCTTGATCTGCAGTGCGTTGGCGCCGACCGCGAGATCGGCGATGAACGTGTCCTCGGTTTCGCCGGAACGATGCGACACCACCGCCGTGTAGCCCGCGCGCTTGGCCATCTCGATCGCGGCAAAGGTCTCGGTCAGCGTACCGATCTGGTTGATCTTGATGAGGATCGAATTAGCAACGCGCTGGCGTATGCCTTCGGAAAGGATCTTGGTGTTGGTGACGAACAGGTCATCGCCGACGATCTGGACTTTCTTGCCGAGCCTGTTGGTCAGGACCTTCCAGCCCTCCCAGTCGCCTTCGGCCATGCCGTCCTCGATGCTGACGATCGGGTACTTGTCCGCCCATGCCGCCAGATAGTCGGTGAACTCCTTGGCGCTCAGTTTCAGCTTCTCCGAGGCAAGGTCGTATTTGCCGTCCTTGAAGAACTCCGAGCTGGCGCAATCGAGTCCGATTGCAACCTGCGAGCCGGGCGTGTATCCGGAAGCCTCGATCGCTTCGATGATGAGCTTGAGCGCCGCTTCGTTGTTCGGCAGGTTGGGCGCAAAGCCGCCTTCATCGCCCACCGTCGTGGACATGCCTTTCTTGTCGAGCAATTTCTTCAATGTCTGGAAAATCTCCGCGCCGCAGCGCATCGCCTCGCGGAAACTCTCCGCACCCACCGGGATGATCATGAACTCCTGCAGGTCGAGACTGTTGTTGGCGTGCGCCCCGCCGTTGATCACGTTCATCATCGGCACCGGCAGCTGCATCCTGCCGGCCCCGCCGAGATAGCGGTACAGCGGCAGTCCGGACTCTTCTGCAGCCGCCTTGGCCACCGCCAGCGAGACCGCGAGCAGGGCGTTGGCGCCGAGCCGCGATTTGTTCTCGGTGCCGTCGAGGTCGATGAGCGTCTGGTCGATGAAGCTCTGCTCCACCGCGTCCAGGCCCACGATCGCTTCGCAGATCTCGGTATTGACGTTCTCCACCGCCTTGAGCACGCCTTTGCCGCCATAGCGGCCCTTGTCGCCGTCGCGCAACTCGATGGCTTCGCGCGTGCCGGTGGATGCGCCCGAAGGCACCGCCGCCCGGCCGCTCACGCCCGACTCCAGCAGCACGTCGGCTTCCACGGTCGGATTGCCTCGCGAATCCAGAATCTCGCGGGCCACGATGTCGACGATCGAACTCATTCTTCTTCCTTCTTGGTGTTCTGCTTGTTGGTTAGCGGGCCGGTTTCGCCCTCAGCGCGTCCTCGGCAAAGGCGCGCTTCTTGACCAGTTCATCCAGCGCCTTGAGGGTTTCCAGCAGTGGCTTCATCAGATGCAACGGCCAGGCGTTGGGTCCGTCTGAAAGCGCCTTCTCCGGGTTCGGATGCGTTTCCATGAACACCCCGGCCACGCCGGTCGCCACCGCCGCGCGCGCCAGCACCGGCACGAACTCGCGCTGGCCGCCGCTGGAGGTGCCCTGCCCGCCCGGCAACTGCACCGAATGGGTCGCATCGAACACCACCGGGCAGCGGGTGTCGCGCATGATCGCCAGCGAACGCATGTCGGAAACCAGATTGTTGTAGCCGAACGAGGCACCGCGTTCGCACACCATGATGTTGTCCTTGCCGCTGGCCTCGCGCGCCTTGTCCACCACGTTCTTCATGTCGCCGGGGGCGAGGAACTGCCCCTTCTTGATGTTGACCGGCTTGCCGCTCATCGCTGCGGCGCGGATGAAATCGGTCTGGCGGCACAGGAAGGCCGGGGTCTGAAGCACATCCACCACCTCCGCGGCCGCCGCGATCTCGTCCTCGGCGTGCACGTCGGTCAGCACCGGCACGCCGATTTGCTTGCGCACCTCGGCGAGTATCTGCAAGCCGGTGTCCATGCCCAGGCCGCGGAACGACTTGCTGGAGCTGCGATTGGCCTTGTCGTACGAGGACTTGTAGATGAAGGGCACGCCGACCGCCGCGGCTATTTCCTTGAGCTTGCCCGCGGTATCCAGCGCCATTTCCCTGGATTCGACCACGCACGGCCCGGCTATCAAAAATAGAGGCCGGTCAAGGCCGACTTCGAAGCCGCAGAGTTTCATGTCACGCGATGCTCTTGATCTTGGCCGGCTGCGAAACCGGGTCGGCCCGCTCGCCCTGGCGAAAATTCACGGCTGCGCGGATGAAAGCGGAAAACAGCGGATGGCCGTCGAGGGGCGTGGAAGTAAATTCGGGGTGGAACTGGCAGCCGACGAACCAGGGATGGTCCGGCAGTTCCATCATTTCCGGCAGGTTCTCGCTCGGCGTGCGCGCGGAAACCTTGTAGCCCTTCGCCTCGAGCGCCGGCACGTAGGCGTTGTTGACCTCATAGCGGTGGCGGTGGCGCTCGGTAACCTTCGGCCCGTAGATTTGTGCGGCCAGCGTGCCGGGCTCGACCGGGCAGGACTGCGCGCCGAGGCGCATGGTACCGCCCATGTCGGATTCGCCGCTGCGGCGCTCGACCCGGCCGGTGCGGTCCAGCCACTCGGTGATGAGCGCAACCACCGGATGCGGCGTATCGTGCTCGAATTCGGTGCTGTTGGCGCCGGCAAATCCGGCGACGTTGCGCGCGAACTCGATGGTCGCGAGCTGCATGCCCAGGCAAATGCCCAGATAAGGCACCTTGTTCTCGCGCGCGTAACGGATGGCCGCGATCTTGCCCTCGACGCCGCGCTTGCCGAAACCGCCCGGGACCAGAACGGCGTCCATGTCCTTCAGGCAGCCGATGCCGTCCTTTTCTATGCTTTCGGAATCGATGTAGTGGAGGTTCAGCCGCGTGCCGGTATGGATGCCGGCGTGAATCAGCGCTTCCGAAAGCGATTTGTAAGAATCGGCGAGATCGACGTACTTCCCGACCAGCGCAATGTTCGCCTCGTGCGCGGGATGCTCGCGGTCGTGAAGCAGCTTCTCCCATTTGGAGAGATCGGCCGGCGGCGCCTTGATGCCGAGCTTGCGGCAGACGATTTCGTCGAGACCCTGCCCGTGAAGGAAACCGGGAATCTTGTAGATCGAATCGACGTCCACGGCCGAGATCACCGCTTCTTCCTCGACGTTGGTGAACAGCGCGATCTTGCGGCGCTCGTTGTCCGGCACCATGCGATCGGCGCGGCACAACAGGATATCGGGCTGGATGCCGATTTCGCGCAGTTCCTTGACAGAGTGCTGCGTAGGCTTGGTCTTGATCTCGCCGGCGGACGGGATATAGGGCACCAGCGTCAGGTGGATGAAGCAGGTGTTGCCGCGGCCGTTCTGGATGCTCATCTGCCGCACCGCTTCCAGGAACGGCAGGGATTCGATGTCGCCGACGGTGCCGCCGATTTCGCAGATCGCCACGTCGGCGTCGCCCGCGCCCATGCGGATGAAGTTCTTGATCTCGTCGGTGATGTGCGGAATCACCTGCACCGTGCCGCCGAGATAGTCGCCGCGGCGCTCCTTCTTGATGACGCTCTCGTAGATCTGGCCGGTGGTGAAATTGTTGCGCCGGGTCATCTTGGCGTTGACGAAGCGCTCGTAATGCCCGAGATCCAAATCGGTCTCGGCGCCGTCCTCGGTCACGAACACCTCCCCGTGCTGGAAGGGGCTCATGGTGCCGGGATCAACGTTGATGTAGGGGTCGAGCTTGAGGAGGGTGAGCTTGATGCCGCGGGATTCGAGAATTGCGGCGAGAGACGCGGAAGCGATACCTTTGCCCAGGGAAGAGACCACGCCGCCGGTGACAAAGATAAATTTGGTCATTCCATACCCGCTCCGACTTGCCTGCCGAATGATAACCCAAAGGCAAGCCGGGCGTTACGAATATTGTGCTGCCCGGACATTATTCAAGTCAGGCCGCGGCCGCCTGTTGGGCGGCGTGCTTGGCCAGGAACATCCAGGTTTCGATCACCGTGTCGGGATTCAGCGAAATCGTGTCGATGCCCTGTTCCATCAGCCATTCCGCCAGATCGGGATGGTCGGAAGGCCCCTGTCCGCAGATGCCGACATACTTGCCGGCCCTGCGGCAGGCCTGGATGGCCATGGCGAGCATCGCCTTCACCGCCGGATCGCGCTCGTCGAACTGCCCGGCAACGATGCCCGAATCGCGATCCAGGCCGAGCGTGAGCTGGGTCATATCGTTGGAGCCGATCGAAAAGCCGTCGAAGTGCTGCAGGAACTCGTCGGCGAGGATGGCATTCGAAGGAATCTCGCACATCATGATGATGCGCAAGCCGTTGAGGCCACGCTCCAGGCCGTTCTTCCTTAGCAGCGCGATCACCTGCTCCGCTTCGTGCACGGTACGCACGAAAGGCACCATGATCTCGACGTTGGTCAAGCCCATCTGGTCGCGCACCTTCCTCAACGCACGGCATTCCAGCTCGAAGCAGTCGCGAAAGGAATCGGCGATGTAGCGCGAGGCGCCGCGAAAGCCCAGCATCGGGTTTTCTTCCTCCGGCTCGTACTGCTTGCCGCCGGTGAGGCTCGAATACTCGTTGGACTTGAAATCCGACAGGCGCACGATCACCGGTTTGGGAAAGAACGCCGCCCCCAGCGTGGCGATGCCTTCGGTGAGCTTTTCGACATAGAAAGTCACCGGGTCCGGATAGCCTGCCGCCAGTGTCTCGATCCCCTTCTTCAGCTCGGCATCGACCTTCGGGTAGGCCAGCGCCGCTTTGGGGTGCACGCCGATCATGCGGGCGATGATGAACTCCAGCCGCGCCAGGCCGATACCGGCGTTGGGCAGCCGCTGAAAATCGAATGCCAGCTCCGGATTGCCGACGTTCATGCTGATCTTCACCGGCACATCGGGCAATTTGTCGAGCTGAATATGGAGCACTTCTACGTCCAGGATTCCCTGGTAGACGTAACCGGTATCGCCTTCCGCGCAGGATACGGTCACGCGTTCGCCCTGTGCCAGCTTTTGCGTGGCCTCGCCGCAGCCTACCACCGCGGGAATGCCGAGTTCGCGGGCGATGATGGCGGCGTGACAGGTGCGTCCGCCGCGGTTGGTGACGATGGCCGAGGCCTTCTTCATCACCGGCTCCCAGTCCGGGTCGGTCATGTCGGTCACCAGCACGTCGCCGGGCTTTACCCGGTTCATCTCGGAGGCGTTCTTCACCAGCCGCACCGTGCCGGTGCCGATGCGGTTGCCGATCGCGCGGCCGGTGATCAGCACGTCGCCGCGTTTCTTCAGGCGGAAGCGCTCCTGCGTTTCCTCCCTCGCCTTCACCGTTTCGGGGCGAGCCTGCAGGATGTAGAGCTTGCCATCGACTCCGTCGCGGCCCCATTCGATGTCCATCGGCCGGCCGTAGTGCTTCTCGATGATCATCGCGTAACGGCCGAGCTCCTCGACCTCGCTGTCTCCGATCGAGAATTGCCTGCGTTCGGACTCCGGCACCTCGAGCGTCTGCACCGAGCGGCCGGCAGCGCGGCTGTCGGTGAACACCATGCGCAGCGCCTTGGTGCCTAGATTGCGGCGCAGGATCGCCGGACGGCCGGCCTCCAGCGCCGGCTTGTAAACGTAGAACTCATCGGGGTTGACCTGCCCCTGCACCACGGTTTCGCCCAATCCATAGGCAGAAGTGATGAACACCACTCTGTCGAACCCGGATTCGGTATCGAGCGTGAACATTACGCCGGCCGCACCCTTGTCGCTGCGTACCATGCGCTGCACGCCGGCCGACAATGCCACTGCGGAATGCACGAAGCCCTTGTGCACCCGGTAAGAGATGGCGCGGTCGTTGTAGAGCGAAGCGAATACGTGGCGGATGGCCAGCAGCACGTTGTCGAGGCCGTGAATGTTGAGAAAGGTCTCCTGCTGGCCGGCGAAGGAAGCGTCCGGCAGATCCTCCGCCGTGGCCGAGGAACGCACAGCGAAAGAGGCATCGCTGCCCTGCCCTTTGACGAGTGCCTGGTACGCCGCGCCGATCTCTGACTGCAGGAGTTTCGGCAATGGCGCTTCCAGTATCCACTTGCGGATCTGCGCGCCAGCAGAAGCCAGCGCGGTGATGTCATCGACGTCGAGTCCGGAGAGCGCCTGCTCGATCCTCCCCGCCAGTCCGTTCGCAGCCACAAACTGGCGATACGCCGCTGCGGTGGTGGCAAAGCCTTCCGGAACCCGCACACCCGCCCGGGCCAACTGGCTGATCATCTCCCCCAGGGAGGCGTTCTTGCCGCCAACGCTCTCGACGTCGGTCATGCGCAGTGCTTCAAACGGGATAACGAGGCGTTGATTGCTCATTCTGCTGTCCGCAGATGGAGAAAGTTGAAAAGATGTTATTTTACCGGCTGAATCATTACACGTGCACCAAGACAATGTTGCCCAAACGAACTGCATTTTTCGTATCGGACCGCACCGGGATCACCGCCGAGATGCTCGGACACAGCCTGCTTACCCAGTTCGACCGGGTGTCGTTCACCGAGATTACGCTTCCTTTCGTGGATTCGCCGGAGAAGGCGCAGGACGCGGTACGGCAGATAGACCAGACCGCGGAGAAGGACGGCGCCCGTCCGCTGGTGTTCAGCACGCTGGTGGACCAGGCCATGCGCAGCGCCATCCAGAGAGCGAACGCCTTTTACATCGACTGCTTCCAGGTCTTCATCCAGCCGATGGAAGCGGAACTGGGAGTCCAGTCTTCCCACACGGTGGGCAAGTCGCACAGCGTTCGCAGCAACGAGTATTTCGGCCGGATCGAAGCGGTGAACTTTGCCTTGGCGCACGATGACGGCCAGAGCACCAAGGATCTCGCCAACGCCGATGTGATCCTGGTGGGAGTATCCCGCTGTGGCAAGACGCCGACCTGCCTGTACATGGCCTTGCAGTTCGGCATTCGCGCGGCCAACTATCCGCTGATCCCGGAGGACTTCGACGCCAAGGCCCTGCCGGCGGCAATCCGCGCCTTTCGCAGCAAACTGTTCGGCCTGACCATCCGGCCTGACCGCCTGCAACGCATCCGTAGCGAACGCCGGCCGGGCAGCACTTACGCAAGCCTTGAGAATTGCGAGCATGAATTGCGCGAGGCCGAAAGGCTGATGCGCCAGGAGGGCATTTCCATCCTCGACACCACGTCGCGCTCGATCGAGGAACTGGCCACCACGATTCTGCAGCAAGCCAATCTCCAGCGTCATGTCTACTGAGATCTTTTCACCGCCAAGACGCAAAGGACGCGAAGAAAAGCAAAAATACGGGAGCGAAAAAAGCGCGTGCCGGGCTGCAATTGTTTGGTCCGACGCGGACTCTTTCGCGTTCCTATTCTTCCGACATCTGTGTGGTGGGCATTTTCATAACCGGGACCAACTCGAGCTGGTCAGTCCGTCGATCGGACCACTCCCCGTTTCGCTTTTCACATCT
>DASQOP010000076.1:0-8330 GCA_035644415.1 Burkholderiales bacterium | reverse complement strand
ATGCGTATCACCTCCGGCTCGACGATCATATGGCCGAACACCGCTTTCTGGACCGGCTCGACGGTATAGCGGAGGATCTCCGGGACGAACGACAACAGTATCGCCCCTAGGATCACGCCCCAGACATTACCCATGCCACCGAGCACGACCATGGAGAGCACCATGATCGATTCCACCAGGACAAAACTCTCCGGGCTGATGAAGCCCTGCATCGCCGCGAACATCCCGCCCGCCACGCCGCCGAAGCTGGCACCCATCGCAAACGCCAACAGCTTCACGTTGCGCGTGTTGATGCCCATTGACTGAGCCGCCACTTCGTCCTCGCGAATGGCCACCCAGGCCCGTCCCAGACGGGAATCCTGCAGGCGCAGATTGACGACTATCACCGCCAGCAGGACCAGGAGCAGCAGATAGTAGTACTTGATTGGGCCGCTGAAGTTGAGGCCGAGCAGGGTATCGCTGCGGCTGAAGCTGAACGCGCCCAGCGTAAATGGGTCAATCGGGGTAACGCCCTGCGGCCCATTGGTGATGTTCACCGGCTGTGAAAGGTTGTTCAGGAATATTCGGACGATCTCGCCGAAGCCCAGCGTCACGATGGCGAGATAGTCTCCGCGAAGTTTCAGGGTGGGCGCGCCGAGCAGCACGCCGAACAGGCAGGCAACCGCGGCGCCGATCGGCAGGATGAGCCAGAAAGGCAGGTGCAGGCCGAAATGCGGCGAAGCGAGCAGCGCGTAGCAATACGCGCCTACCGCATAAAACGCGATGTAACCGAGGTCGAGCAGCCCCGCAAACCCGACCACGATGTTCAGGCCCAGGGAAAGCAGCGCGAAAAGTATCGCAAGATTGGTGATGCGCACCCACGCCGTGCCCACTGACGCCAGCGCGAACGGCAGCACCAGCAGCGACGCCGCAATCAGCGCGATCCCGGCGCGTGCTGCCGCCGGGTGGTGTCGTAGCCGTTCGAACCAAGCGGCGGGATGCGAAAAAATCACGCCCGGTCCCCGACCCTCTCGCCCAGCAATCCCGACGGCCTGAATATCAGCACCGCGATCAGCACCAGAAAAGCGAACACATCCTGGTAATTGCTGCCGAACAGAACGAAGTGCTGGTTCTGTGCGCAGCGCTCCGCAAGCAGGTCAGCAAGCCACGAATAGCGGCACAGGTCGGTGAACTCGCCGATATATCCCGCGCCCAGCGCCTCCACCACCCCGAGCAGAATGCCGCCGAGCATTGCCCCGGCAAGGTTGCCGATGCCCCCGAGCACCGCGGCGGAGAAGGCTTTGAGCCCGAGCAATGAGCCCATCGTGTAATGCGCGACCCCGTAGTAGGTGCCGACCATCACCCCAGCCATCGCGGCGAGGGCGGCGCCGATGACGAACGTCAGGGAGATGATGCGATTGACGTCAATGCCCATCAGCCCCGCGATCTGCGGATTTTCGGAGGTGGCCCGCATCGCCACACCGAGGCGGGTGCGGTACACCACGAGCGTGAGCCCGACCATCATCACCACGGATATCAGCATGATCCCGATCTGTACCATGCTGATGTGGGCGCCGGCGAACTCGAATATCGGGTTCTCCATGATCTGCGGAAACGACAGCGGACTGCGGCCCCAGATGAGAAGCGCAACATGCTGCAGGATGATCGACAGGCCGATCGCGGTGATAAGCGGCGCCAGCCGGGGTGCGCCGCGCAGCGGACGGTAGGCAACGCGCTCCATCACGAACCCGAGCACCATGCACACCGGCACGGCACAAGCCACGCCAGCGAAAACCACGACCGCAGGCGGTAGCGCCGTTGAACCGGCTAGAGTCGCAATCGTTGCCAGCGCCACCATGGCACCCACCATCACCACTTCGCCATGCGCGAAGTTGATCAACTGGATGATGCCGTAGACCATGGTGTAGCCCAACGCCACGACCGCGTATATGCTCCCCAGCGTCAGTCCGTTTACCACCTGCTGCAGGAAGATGTCCATCAAGGTCGCGTAGTGTGCTCGCCGAAACCGGGTCCGGTTTCGGAAATTGCGGGCGTCACGTGAAAACAGCACCCGAAGGTGCCGTTTCACGTTCCGTCAGAAGCGCATCCGGATCACTCGCGGAATGCCGCCGTTATTTTTTCATGCCGGATTCTGCGGCCTTCACGTAATCCTCGAACTTGACGGAATTGCCGCCCTTGATGATCGCCACCGGCACGACCTTGCCTGCTTTCATGGTAAAGATCGTCATCTCGGCGTCCTCGCGATCGCCCTTGGCGTCGAACTGGATTCTGCCGCTCGCGCCTTCGTAGCTGATCTTCGCCAGTTCCGGGAGGTACTTGGCGGGATCTGCAGAGTCGGCCTTCTGCATAGATGCGATCAGGAGATTCGCGGCATCGTAGGTGAACGGTGCGTAAATGATCGGATCGGAATTAAAGCGTTTCTTGAATGCGTCGAGGAAGCCCTTGCTGGCGGCCAGGGCTGGAATGCCGGCCTGCGAGCAGACCATGCCCTCGGCAGCCGCGCCCGCAAGTTCGTGCATTTTCTCCGAGCAGGCACCATCGCCGAAAGCGAATACCGCCTTGATGCCTAGCTCGCGTCCCTGCTTGATCAAAGGCCCGCCCGCGGAATCCATGCCGCCATAGAAAATGGCATCCGGTTTCTTGCCTTTCAGCTTGGTCAGAATCGCCTTCCAATCCTTGGTGTCCTTGGTACCTTTCTCCCGGGGCAACACGCTTACGCCGGCTGCCTTCAGGGTCAACTCGACCTGGTCCGCGAGCCCTTCACCGTACGAAGTGGCATCGTCGACGACGGCAACGGTTCTGGGTTTGAATTGGGCGTTGAGGTAGCTGGCGATCGCCGGACCTTGCTGATCATCGCGGCCGACGGTGCGGAAAGCCACCTTCAGGCCCCGTTCGGTAAGCTTGGGATTGGTCGCGGAGCCGCTGATCATCGGAATCCCGGCTTCGTTGTAAACCACCGAGGCGGGGATGGTCACGCCGGAGTTCAGGTGTCCGACCACGCCGGCGACTTTCGCATCCACGAATTTCTGCGCGATGATCGGACCCTTGTTTTCCTTGCCTTCGTCGTCCTCGCTCAGGAATTCGAAAACCACTTTCTGGCCGCCGATTGTCAGGCCCTTGGCATTGGCTTCCTCGATCGCAAGGCGCGCGCCGTTTTCATTGTCCTTGCCCAGGTGGGCAATTTCGCCCGTCAGCGGCGCCGCGTGGCCGATCTTGACGACACGCTCGAGCGACGAGCCGGTCTTGGCCTGGTCCTCCTGCTTGCCGCACCCGCCCAAGCCAGCCGCAAGCGCGATTGCGGCCACCACTGCGACGATTCGCCGCGAGACCCCAGAGATTTCGCTGTTCATGATTCCTGTCCCCCTCCATATAAGCGCACTGGAAACCCTCCAGCGATTATCGGCCACGCTTCAAAACATTGTCAATTTGCGCCCGTAATTCATCGGGTTGTCGTGACCGGCAGAAACAAAAAAAGCCGGCGATTGCCGGCCTTTCCCGTGGTTCGCGTGAACCACCGATCTACAACGACAGGATCCACTCCACCAGAAGCTTGGCCTCGTCGTCCTTGACCGGATTGGGCGGCATCGGAATGGTACCCCACACGCCCCCGCCGCCGTTGATGACTTTCTTCATCAGCATGCCCTCGGCATCCTTGTTGCCCTTGTATTTCTTGGCGATCTCGACGTAAGCCGGGCCCACCAGTTTCTTGTCCACCGCGTGACAGGCCAGGCAATTCTTCGACTGTGCCAGCGCCTTGGCCTTGGCGACGTCCACCGCCGCGTTCGTCCCGCTCGCAAGCGCCACACCAGCTGCCGCCGCGATCACCATGAGGAATTTTTTCATTTGCTCGTGCCTTTCGTTACAGGTTGAATTGAAGCGCCGGACATTTTATCGGCTTTTGGCCCGCCTTGGAAACCGTCAACCATTTTGGATCATTGGACCGCTTCGCAGATTCCTGAGCAGCTCGTCGAGATCCCGGAGGGGTGCGAGGCAATTAACGCCGCGGCATAAATAGGCGTTGACAGCCGCGCCCGCAGGCTTGTCCAGCATACCGGGGAGGCTCCCGGTCGCCGAATCCAGGACCAGAGTCAGCGTATCCGGCAGGTAGAGCCGGGACAGCGCCTGTTGCCACTCGCGCAAGGGCTGGGGCGGGCCGCGCAGCACCACCGTCCGTGTCGGTTCCAGCACCTCGGCGAGCGCGGTGCCGAGAGACGCAAATCCGGCCGGGTGCTGCGCCATCGCCGGGTAGAACAGCTTCACCGTGGCCTCGCCTGCGCGCAGATAGCGGGTTTCGCCAAGAAGATGGCCAAGCCGGGTGAGCGCTAGTGCCGCAACGCCGTTTCCCGAGGGCGTAGCATTGTCGTGGCCGGGTTTGGGCCGGAGGATCAGCTGCTCGTGATCGTGACTGGTGAAGAAAAATCCGCCTGCGTCACGATCCTCGAAATGCTCGAGCAGCGCATCGGCAACCCCGGTCGCGAACTCGAGGTCCGGTTTGCGGAATTCCGCCTGCAGCATCTCCAGCGTCGCGGCCAGCAGGAAGGCATAGTCGTCTACATAGGCGTTGAGGTGGGCGCGACCGTCCTTGTATGTCGCTAGAAACCGCCCCTCTTTCCACATTCTGGTGCTCAGAAAATCCAACGCGCGCTGCGCGGAGGCCAGCCAATCTTCGCGCCCGAATGCCCGTGCCGCATGTACCATGCCCTCGATCATCAGCGCATTCCAGCTGGTGAGGATCTTGTCGTCCCGGCCCGGGCGCACGCGTTTCTCGCGCGCAGCGAGCAGCTTCCTGCGCGCGCTTTGCAGCAGGCGCTCGCATTCGGCCGGCTCGCGCGCCAATTGCTGCGCCACTGCCTGGAGCGGCCGCGCAACATGCAGGTTCCAGGCATGGTTCTCGAAATTCGGCGGCCGCTCCAGGCCGTAGTGCGGGAACACCACCGCAATCTCGTCTTCGTTCAGGAGCGCACTCGCTTCCTCGCGTGACCAGACGTAGTACTTGCCTTCCTCGTGCTCCGAATCAGCGTCGAGCGACGAATAGTAGCCGCCCTCCGGAGATTGCATCTCGCGCATCACCCAGGCCGCAGTCTCCTCGCATACGCGCGCGAACAACGGATTGCCGGCGATGAGCCAGGCGTCCACATAAAGCTTCAGTAACGGCCCATTGTCGTAAAGCATTTTCTCGAAGTGCGGGATCAGCCAGTACTGATCCACGCTGTAGCGGCAGAATCCGCCGCCGATCTGGTCGTAGATCCCGCCCTGCGCCATTTTATCGAGCGTGAGCAAAACCAGATCGCGCAGCCGCGTATCACCGTTCGACGCGGCCGCCCGAAGGCAGAAGGCGAGTTCGAAGGGGTGCGGGAATTTCGGGGCGCTGCCCAGACCCCCATGCACTTCGTCGAAACTCGCGCGCAGATCCGCGGCCGCAGCAGCTATCGGCGCCGCGCTGAGCATGACTTCGCCGGGCGGCGCCGGCAACGTGCTGCTCATGAACTCGAGCAGGGATTCGTTCTGCTGATCGATCTCCGCGCGCTTGCCGCGATAGACCTGCGCCACCTGCTCGAGCAACTGACCGAAACCGGGCAAGCCGTAACGCGGGGATTTCGGAAAGTAGGTGCCGCCGAAGAAGGGTTTCTGCCCCGGGGTGAGAAACATGGTCAACGGCCAGCCGCCGGCGCGCTGGGTAAGCATGTGGTGCGCGGTCTGATAAATCTGATCGAGATCGGGCCGCTCTTCACGATCGACCTTGATATTGACGAACAGCCGGTTCATCGTGGCCGCAATTTGAGGGTCTTCGAAGGACTCGTGCGCCATCACATGGCACCAATGACATGCGGAGTAGCCGACCGAAAGCAGGATCGGCTTGTCCTGCTCGCGTGCGAGTCTCAGCGCCTCCTCGCCCCAGGGATGCCAGTCCACCGGGTTGTCGGCATGCTGTTGCAGGTAGGGGCTGGTTTCCTCAGCAAGTCGATTGGGCATGACTAGAGACCCAGTTCCGACCAGATCCGGTCGATGCGTTGCTTCACCCGCCCTTCCATCGCAATCGGCTTGCCCCACGCGCGCGCAGTTTCGCCCGGCCACTTGTTGGTGGCGTCCAGTCCCAGCTTGGATCCCAGCCCCGACACCGGACTGGCGAAGTCGAGATAGTCGATCGGCGTATTGTCGGCGATCAACAGGTCGCGCGCCGGATCCACGCGGGTGGTGATCGCCCAGATCACTTCCTTCCAGTCGCGCACGTCGATGTCATCCTCCACCACGATGATGAACTTGGTATACATGAACTGGCGCAGGTAGGACCAAATGCCGAACATCACGCGCTTGGCATGCCCCGGGTACTGCTTGCGCATGCTCACCACCGCAATCCGGTACGAACAGCCCTCCGGCGGCAGATAGAAGTCCACGATCTCCGGAAACTGCTTTGTGAGCAGCGGCACGAATACTTCGTTCAGCGCCACGCCGAGAATCGCCGGCTCGTCCGGCGGCTTGCCGGTGTAGGTGCTGTGATAGATCGGATTGCGGCGCATGGTAATGCGCTCGACCGTCAACACCGGAAACTCTTCCTGCTCGTTGTAATAGCCGGTGTGATCGCCGAACGGGCCTTCGAGCGCCGTGTCTCCCGGTTGGATGCATCCTTCCAGCACGATCTCCGCGGAAGCGGGCACCTGCAAATCGGAACCGATGCACTTGGTGAGTTCGGTCTTTGATCCGCGCAACAGGCCGGCGAACTGGTACTCGGAAAGCGTGTCCGGAACCGGCGTCACCGCGCCGAGGATGGTGGCCGGATCGGCACCGAGCGCCACCGCTACCGGGAACGGCTTCTCCGGGTGGGCGAGGCCATGGTCGCGAAAATCCAGCGCGCCGCCGCGATGCGCCAGCCAGCGCATGATCACCCTGTTGCGCGCGATCACCTGCTGGCGGTAGATGCCGAGGTTCTGTCGCGGCTTGTGCGGCCCGCGCGTGACCGTCAATCCCCAGGTGATCAGCGGCCCGGCGTCCCCCGGCCAGCAGGTCTGGACCGGCAGCCTGGACAGATCGACCGCGGCACCCTCCCAGACGATTTCCTGGCAAGGCGCTCCCGACACCACTTTCGGCGCCATGTTCAGGACCTGTTTCAGCACCGGCAGCTTGTCCCAGGCGTCCTTGAGTCCCTGCGGCGGGTCCGGCTCCCTGAGGTAGGCCAGCAGTTTGCCGATTTCCTTCAGCGCCGCGACCGATTCCTCGCCCATCCCCATCGCCACGCGCCCGGGTGTGCCGAATAGATTGCCCAGCACCGGGATGTCGAAACCTTTCGGCTTCTCGAACAGGATCGCCGGACCCTGCGCCTTGAGGACGCGGTTGCAGATCTCGGTCATTTCCAGATTCGGCGAGACTTCGACGCTGACGCGCTTGAGCTCACCCTGTTTTTCCAGTTGGGCGATGAAGTCGCGGAGATCGTGATAGTGCATGCTGGAACGCCGGCTCAGATGATCGGGTTGAGTCCGCCGTCCATCGGAATGATGGCGCCGGTCACATACGCCGCAAGGTCGGAAGCGAGAAACAGCGCGACCCGCGCAATGTCCGCCGGATCGGCGTAGCGACCCAGCGGCACCTGCGATTGCCCGTCTTCGAGCACCTTGTTGACGGCAACGCCCTTCGCTTTCGCCTCCAGCGCCAGCGCTTCCCTGATCCGGCCGGTCATGGTCGCACCCGGATTGATGGCGTTGATGCGCACCCCGAACTTTCCGTAAACGCTGGCGAGCCCCACGGAGGCGAGCATCAGCGCCGAATTGGCCGCACCGCCCGGCAGGTGAATCGGCGTCGCCACCTTGCCGCCGGTGCCAATGATGTTGACGACCGCGCCGCGCCGGCGGCTGCGCATCGATGGCAGCACCGCATCCATCGCGTGGATGTAGGTGAAGTACTTGGCATCCATCGCCGCATGCCAGGCCTGTGCATTCAATTCGTCCGGCGGGTAGCGCTTTGCCGCGCCTGCCGAATTCACCAGCACGTCGATCGGGCCGAGCGCACGCTGGGCTTCCTGCGCCATGCGTGCCGCGTCCTCTGCGCCCGTGAGGTCGGCGACGATCGTCTTCACGTTCGGCAACTGCGCCACTGCCGCATCCAGGTTTGCGCGATCGCGCGAAACGACCGCGACTCTTGCACCTTCGTCGAGAAATGCCCGTGCGCAGGCCAGGCCGATGCCTTTGCTGCCGCCGGTGACGAGTACCGCGCGTCCGTTCAGTTCAAGATCCATGGTAAGTTCGAAGTGTATTTGCCACTATAGGCACAGCACCTGCGCACAACAACTCTCAGAACGGCTTCGGGAACAGGAAACTCGCCACCAGGCCGGCAAAAAC
>DASQOP010000075.1:0-19126 GCA_035644415.1 Burkholderiales bacterium | reverse complement strand
GGATCGCGCCTGTTTCCCGAAGACCGGCGCCGGCAACTACTGGAGGCGGGCGTGCAGCTGCTGGTGTTCCGCCCCGAAGTGTGGACGTTCAGACTCAGGACCACGCGCCTGCGGCGGCTGCACCGCAAGCTGGTGGTGGTGGACGGACGCATCGGCTTCTGCGGTGGCATCAACATCATCGATCACAGGGATTCGCGCGGAAACACAGCGCCGCGCCTGGACTATGCGGTGAGCGTCGAAGGCCCGCTGATTGCCGACATGCACGCCGCCGTGCGCACTTTGTGGATGCGCACCGCTTGGACACAACTGCGGCGCCGTTGGCTGCCTCTCGCCAAACCCCGATTGACGGTGGAGCCTTGCGGCGACCAGCACTCGGCATTTCTGGTTCGGGACAATGTCCGCCATCGACACGATATCGAGCAAGCCTATCTGCACGCTATCGAGCGGGCGCATCGCGAAGTGGTGATCGCCAACGCCTACTTCCTTCCAGGCAGGCGTTTTCGCAACGCGCTATGCGACGCCGCCCGGCGCGGCGTTCGGGTGACGCTGCTGCTGCAGGGAAGGGTGGAATATATCCTGGTGCATTATGCTTCCCGCGCCCTGTACCGCCAGCTCCTCGACGCCGGAGTGCAGATCCACGAGTACACCCGCAGTTTCCTGCACGCCAAAGTCGCCGTGGTGGATGACTCCTGGGCCACCGTGGGCTCGTCCAACATCGATCCTGTCAGCCTGCTGCTGGCCCGTGAGGCGAACGTCGTGGTGGTGGATCGGACGTTCGTGCACGAATTGCACGGCAGCTTGATGGACGCGATCGAGGCCGGAGCGAAGCCGGTGCAGCGCGAACGCTGGGCGCGAATGGGCCTGCCGATGCGGATGGCCACCGGGGCGGCTTATGCCGTGCTGCGGGTCCTGACCGGCATTTCGAGTTACGGCCGCGCCCACGATTTCCTGTAGTGATCGGCCAGTCCTGCATTTACAATTTTTAACAACATCGAGCGGCTGTGGCGGGCAATAATCTGTACGCAGACCAAGGATCGGGCCGCCAACTGCCCGTGTCCCCTGCAGTTCCTAGCCATGTTCTTACGCGTATTGCGTACGGGCGCAGATGATGCGCCCGTTTTTTTCCCCCGCTTGCGCGATCTTTCTTTGCGCCTTTCTTTCTTCGGTTGTTCGGACATTCTTATGGGCAATAGATGACCGGTAACCAGAGGATTGACCTGCTCGCGAAAGAACCCGCTCGTCGCCAAACCAGTACTGCCAAGCGTTAACCGCCAAGGACGCCGAGGACGCGAGGAAAAAAATGGCAGGAAGGCGAGGGCGACAGTAAGCGGCACGGGCTTTTCGCAGCCCAGTTACTTGTGCAATTGCTTAGCACACACCTGTTTTGTGCATTTGCCTTTCCCTGGCGTCCTTGGCGGTGGATGCGTTGTTGGTGAATCATTCGAAATCCACAGAACAGTCTTATAGCTCCTTTCTTCTTTCCGCCCTTTGCGACGAACGCTCTTATCGCCGGCCCGCGGCCGGCTGGATCAAATCGCGGCAATCAGATATCCATTTAGTTTCTTTACGGCACCGGCGCGTTCAAGGTCGCCGACGATCAATTCGGCCAGCGCCGCATCGTTGAGCTGAAAATAGCGTGCGTTGAAATCCGCGTACAGCGGAACCGTCGCCAGGTATTCGGGAATCCGGCCGAGCGGCAGACGTTGCCGATCCAGAAGGGAGAACACGAACATCACCTTCAGCACATGACGCGCCATGCGCAATTCGTCGCGCTCGAACGCTTCCAACCGCCGCAGGCTGCGTTCCAGCGCCGCATCCACGCCGGCGAAAGATGCGCCGTGACCCGGAATCACGGTGTGGACGTCAAGTCTGGAGATCGCCTCCAGAGTGGCGCGGGTAGCGGCGAGCCGCTGCTCCCGATCCGGCCCGGGCAGCAGCACGCCGAAGCCGTTTTCCCATAAGGCGTCGCCGGTTATCAGCAACCGTTCTTCCTCGCAATGGAACATCAGCGCGCCCATGTCGTGGCCGGGTGCCGCGATGGCGCGCCATCGCAGGTCGCCCCAGTCCAGCACCTCCCCGGCGGCGATGGTGTCGTCGAATTCGAAGCGCTCGCAGCGCTGGTCGGCGTAGGAAAGCCAGAGGGCCTGCTCGTCCCAGGCTTCGATCAGCGGCGCTTCGCCGATGGGAATGCTCAGGCGACACCCATGCGCCCGGCGCACCGCGGCATTGCCGCCCATGTGGTCGGAATGACAGTGGGTATTGACCAGCCAGTCCAGCGGCCTGCCGGCGAGTTCCGCGGAAACCTTCGTAAGCGTGATGTTCGCGTCCCTGCCGTAGCCGCTATCCACCAGTACGGTGCGGTCGCGGCCGGTGAGGATGATGTGGTTGGCGTTCAGCCAGTCGCGCACGATCAACCGCACCTGAGGCGGCAGCGTGCGGGATGCAGCGTACGCAAGGGAGCCTTGTTCCGCGGGGACTTGGTTTGTCACTGTTGCGGTGGTTGCGGCGCCGGCGAAAGCGGCGCCGGATCCTCGATACTTCTCACGTCGCTGGCGAAGTGACGCGTGTCCGCAAAGCAGGTGGTGGGCACGCCGATGTGCTCCTTGTAGGCAAGCGTTACGCGCTTTCCCAAGTCTTGCAGATCCAGCCCTTCTTCGACAGTTTCTGCACGATGCATCAATATACATCACCGGAGTGTCGGGCCGCGGCGACATGTTTGGTGCGTCCGTTCCAGCAGTCTTTCCGGCCTGGTCTTTCCCTTTGTCATCGCATGGGATCAGGACGCGTTTAGCTTCGAGCGCAATCGCATCAAGGATTAGAATTGCAGTACATCATGCACAATCGCCCGTCCTCTTGAGAGACCACGCATCCCGGCCATCCGGCACGCCCTCGTCGAGCCGTAACGACTGGCACACCATCGGCAAGTTGCTGCCCTACCTGCTGGAATACAAGGGAAGGGTCGCGGCTGCGCTTGCCTTCCTCGCCGCCGCGAAGATCGCCAACGTCGGCGTGCCGCTGGTGATGAAGGAAATCGTCGATTCCCTGGACGTCAGGCAGGCGGTGCTGGCGCTACCGTTCGCGCTGCTGGTGATCTACGGCGTGCTGCGGCTTTCCAATACGCTGTTTGCCGAGCTGCGCGACATCGTGTTCGTGCGCGTGGCCAAGCGCGCGATCCGGCGGGTCGCGCTGCAGGTGTTCCGCCATCTGCACGCACTGTCGCTGCGGTTTCACCTGGATCGCCAGACCGGTGGAGTGTCGCGCGACATCGAGCGCGGGACGCGCGGCATTTCCACGCTGTTGAGCTATATGCTTTTCTCAATCATCCCGGTGGTGCTGGAGTTCAGCCTGGTGGCGGCGGTGCTGCTGACCAAGTTCGACTGGCGCTTCATGGCGGTGACGATGGTCGCAGTGGTGGTCTACCTGGCGTTCACCTTCACCGTGACCGAGTGGCGCATGGACATCCGCCGCCGCGCCAACGAGCTCGATTCGAAGGCCAACACCCGCGCGATCGACAGCCTGTTGAACTACGAAACGGTGAAGTATTTCAACAACGAGGAGTTCGAGGCGCGGCGCTACGACGAGAATCTGCAGAAGTTCGAGTCGGCCGATGTCAAGAACGAGGCCTCGCTCGGCCTGCTCAACATCGGCCAGAGCCTGGTCATCGCGATCGCGGTGACGCTTTTGATGATTCTGGCAGCCCAGGGGGTGGCCAGGGGTACGCTGACGCTGGGCGATCTGGTGCTGGTCAACGGCCTGCTGATCCAGCTCTACATTCCACTCAATTTCCTCGGCATGGTGTACCGGGAAATCAAGCAGGCGCTCACCGACATGGACAAGATGTTCCGGCTGCTTTCCGAGAATCGCGAGGTCGAAGACCGGCCGGACGCGGTGCACCTGGCGGCGGCGCATCCGGCGGTGCGCTTCGAGAACGTGGACTTCGGCTACGATCCGCGGCGCCAGATTCTGCATCAGGTGAGTTTCGAGATTCCCGCCGGGCACACCGTCGCGGTGGTGGGCGCGAGCGGCTCGGGCAAGTCCACGCTGGCGCGGCTGCTGTTCCGCTTCTACGACGTAGGCGGCGGGCGCATCACCGTCGATGGTCTCGATATTCGCGACGTCACGCAGAAAAGCCTGCGCGCGGCGATCGGCATCGTGCCGCAGGACACGGTGCTGTTCAACGACACGATCTATTACAACATCGCCTACGGCAATCCCGAGGCCAGCCGGGAGGAGGTGATCGCGGCGGCCCAGTCTGCGCATATCCACGATCTGATCGAGAGCTTGCCCGACAAGTACGAGGCGATGGTGGGCGAGCGCGGCTTGAAGCTCTCCGGAGGCGAAAAGCAGCGGGTGGCGATCGCGCGGGCGCTGCTGAAGGACCCAAGGGTCCTGATTTTCGACGAGGCAACCTCCGCGCTCGATTCCAAATCCGAGAAGGCGATTCAGGCGGAGCTTGGGCGCATATCCGCCAGCCGCACCACACTCACCATAGCGCACCGGTTGTCCACGATCGTCGATGCCGATCAGGTCCTGGTCATGGAAGGCGGGCGCATCGTCGAGCGCGGCAGCCACCGTGATTTGCTCGCCAGAGGCGGCGTGTACGCCCACATGTGGGCCCTGCAGCAGGAGAAGGAAAGGGTCGAGGCTGCGGAGTTGGTTTCGCCGCAGGTCAAACTTGCCTGATGCCAGCTAGTCCGCAAAACCGACGTTAAAAAATTAGTTGAGAGTCTTGTCTTAGTCATTGATTTTTGTTATGTTATTGCTTGGTAAAGCAGGGTGGTCAGGGAAGCTTTGCCGTGATCTTCGCCCATTCGGCGTTTCGGGTGTTGTGGCGATCAGGATTGAAGTTTTAAAACAATACTTTAACGGTGCTCTGTCGCGTTATCCACAGATGAAAGCATTCATCAGCACGCTGTTTGTTTGTCTCGCCGCCGCGAGCCTGCCCGCTTGGGCGATCGGCGAACTGCATAAAACGGCGGCTACACACTCGCATTTTTCGGCCAGGCCGGCCCGCCTGCCGCTGCGCTCGGGCGCCGTATTGGTGCTCGACCAGGAGACCGGCGAGCTGTTGCTGGCCAAGAACACCGACCAGGTATTGCCGATCGCTTCGATCACCAAGCTTATGACCGCGATGGTCGTCCTTGACTCGGGATTGCCTCTGCTGGAATCCATCAGCATCGAAAAGGCCGACGTGGACCGCATGAAAGGGTCGCGCTCGAAGCTGTCCGTGGGCACCACGCTGATGCGCGCGGAAATGCTGAAGCTCGCGCTCATGGCGTCCGAAAACCGTGCGGCAGCGACACTGGCGCGCAATTACCCCGGCGGCACACCGGCGTTCGTTGCCGCAATGAACCAGAAGAGCGTCGAGCTCGGAATGTCCAATTCACGCTTCGTCGACGCCACCGGCCTGCACCCCAGCAACGTTTCCACCGCGGAAGACCTTGCCAAGCTGGCGGATGCGGCGCATCGCTATCCGTTGATCCGCGAATACACCACTACCGATTATTTTCGCATCGAGTCCGAAGGACAACGCCGCCGCCACGTGCTGGCGTTCGTCAATTCCAACCGCCTGCTGAAAAGCCGCCAGTGGGAAATCGGTCTGTCCAAGACCGGCTACATCAGTGAAGCCGGACGCTGCCTGGTGATGCAGGCGATGATCGGGGACAAGCCGAGGATCATCGTATTGCTCGACTCCTGGGGAAAACTTTCCCGCATCGGCGACGCCAACCGCATCAAGCGCTGGATCGAAGCCGACGTCATGCGCATCCGGGGTTGAGTCAAGCAGCCTTGGCCCCGGCGCGGTATCCAAGCGCGCGGGAAATCTCCTCCGCGACCTCCTTTACCCGCGGCCCCCAGGCCTTGTCCATGCGGTTCGACGGAGCCGACAGCGAAAGGCCCGCCACCAGCCGGCCCTCGTCGTCGTAGATGCCGGAACCGATGCAGGACACGCCTTTTTCCGCCTCCTCGTTGTCGAACGCATAGCCGAGCTTGCGCACTCGCTCCAGCTCCCGAGTGAGTGTGCCGGGATCCCGAATGGTGTTCTTGGTGTACACCGCCAGGCCAGAGCGTTGCGCGTACTCACGGCATTTGTCCGGGCCGTCGTCCAGCAGGAACACCTTGCCAACGGCGGTGATGTGCAGTGGTGCCCGCGCCCCGATCAGATGCACCACCCGCATCGCGGTGCGGTCCGAAAGCAGGCGCTCGACGTAGACCATTTCGTCGCCCTGGCGCACTGAGAGATTGACCGTTTCGTGCAGGTCCTGATGCAGGCGCTGCATGAAAGGCAGCGCCTCCTGGCGCAGATTGATGCGCGACTTGACCAGGTTGCCGAGTTCCAGAAGCTTGATGCCCAGCCGGTAGGTGCCGGGCTCGACCCGATCCACCATGCGGAATTCGACCATCATGTTGAGGATGCGATGCGCGGTGGACGGATGCAGCCCGGTGGAATTCGCCAGCCGCTTCAGATTCACCGGTTCGTTGTTGCGGGCCAGCGCATCGAGGAGATCCATCATGCGCTCGATGACCTGGATCGAGGTCTTGCCGTTCCCTTCGGACACGATTTCCCTCGCTTTTCAGAAGCATTGTGCAATGCGGCAATTTTACATGGCGAAGCCGCAGAGAACAACCCGGCAGCGCAGGACCCGAAACCCCCTATGCTATGATTCGCGCCTTGCTGCGCTGCGCCTCACACCCGTGTTTGGCCGCCTGGACCGTATTACTGCACGCGCCAGCTCATCTATCTAAACCTCACCGCAAAGACGCAGAGACGCGAAGAAGTACACGCAAAGAAAGCGAATGCGATTCGAGAGTCATTTGGTCGCGGCCTCAGCTTCTTAGGTTTGCCGTCTACATGAATTTGCTTTCCTTTGCGTTTCCTTTGCGCCGCTGCGTCTTTGCGGTGAAGATCTAGAAAGAAATGGTAGAGAAAAAATGAGAGTCGGGCTATTTGTCACCTGTTTGGTTGATCTGATGCGGCCGAACATCGGTTTTGCGGCGCTTCGTTTGCTCGAAGCAGCCGGATGCGAAGTGGCCGTGCCGGCCGCGCAGACTTGCTGCGGGCAGCCGGGTTACAACTCCGGCGATCGAAAGGCAGCGCAGGCCCTGGCAAGAAAACTGATTCGGGAATTCTCGGATTGCGATTATGTGGTCGTGCCTTCCGGCTCCTGCGGCGGCATGATCCGTGCGCACTACCCCGAACTGTTGTCTGAATTTCCCGAACTCGGGGAAGAAGTCGAGGCCTTCGCGCGCAAGACCTACGAACTGACCGATTTCCTGGTGAACGTCGCCAGGCTGGATCGGGTTCCCGGCAAATTCGGCGGCACCGTCACTTATCACGACTCCTGTTCCGGCCTGCGCGAAATGAACGTGAAATCCCAGCCGCGCGCGTTGTTGTCGAAAGTGCCCGGTCTGACCATCAGGGAAATGCAGCAACCCGAGCAGTGCTGCGGATTCGGCGGCACTTTCGCGGTGAAGTATGGCGATATCTCCACGCGCATCGCCGATCTCAAGTGCGAAGACGTGCAATCGAGCGGCGCCGACGCCCTGGTACTGGGCGACCTCGGCTGCATGCTGAACATCGAAGGTCGGCTGCGGCGACGCGGCGACACCCGGACCCTGGTGCTGCATGTCGCGGAGGTGCTGGCGGGCATGGACAAGGATGAAGGATGAGAGATGAGGGATGAAGGGTAAAGCAATGCGTGCGCATGGCGCACACCATACTTCCGCCTTCATCCTTCAGCCTTCATACTTGTTCCACCGTCGCTAACCGATCAAGTATTCAAGCCATGCAAGTCACATCCCAACAATTCAAGCAAGCCGCCAGTCAAAAGCTTGCCGACCCGAAGGTACAGAAAGCGCTCAAGAACGCCAAAGGCAAGCTGGTGGTTGCGCGCGCAAAGTCCATACTCGAACTCGACAACTTCGAGCAAATTCGCGAAGCGGCGGCGCGCATCCGCGATTTCGGCCTGCTGAACCTGGAAGCGTTGCTGGAGGAGTGGGAGAAAAACGCCAAGACCGCCGGTGCGATCGTCCACTGGGCGGAGACGCCGCAGGACGTCAACCGGCTGGTGATCGAGATCACGCAGAAACACAAGGTGCGCAAGATCATCAAGTCCAAGTCGATGCTCGGCGAGGAAACCGATCTCAACCATGCGTTGGAGGCGGCCGGCCTGGACGTGCGCGAGACCGACCTCGGCGAATACATCATCCAGCAGTTCGGCGAAACGCCGTCGCACATCATCGCGCCGGCGGTGCATAAGTCCATGGACGACATCGCCGACCTGTTCACCGAGAAGCACAAGCGCCCGCGGCTCACCGATATCGCGGCGTTGACCCACGAAGCGCGCGAGATCCTGCGCCCGCACTTTCTCGACGCTGACATGGGCATCAGCGGCGCCAATTTCCTGGTGGCCGAAACCGGCTCCACCATGATCGTCACCAATGAGGGCAACGGTCGCATGACCACCACCATGCCCAGGGTGCACGTGGCGATCGCGGGAATCGAGAAGATCATCGCCACGCTGGAGGACGTGTCGCTGATGCTGCGGCTGCTGACCCGCTCCGCGACCGGACAGTCGATCAGCAATTACCTATCGTTTACCACCGGGCCGAAGCGCCCTGGCGACAAGGATGGACCCGGCGAATTCCACGTCATCATCGTCGACGCCGGGCGCACCCGGATACTCGGCTCCGAGATCCGCGAAGCGCTGCGCTGCATCCGCTGCGGCGCCTGCATGAACCATTGCCCGGTGTATCAGAACATCGGCGGCCACGCTTACGGCTGGGTCTATCCCGGCCCGATCGGCTCGATCCTGACGCCGGCCTATGTCGGCATCGAGAACGCGCTCGATCTGCCGAACGCGGCGACGCTGTGCAACCAGTGCGGCGTGGTATGCCCGGTCAAGATCCCGCTGCCGGAGCTGATGCGCAAGCTGCGCGAGAAGCAGGTCGAGCGCAATCTGCGTCCTTGGACCGAGCGCCTGGGGCTCAAGCTGTGGGCCTGGGCGGCGACCCGTCCCGCCGTGTACGCGCTCATGACGAGAATCGCGGCACGCGTGGGCAGGATGATGGGCGGGGAGTCCGGGATGCTGCACAAGCTGCCGGCCGCGGGAAGGGAGTGGACCAGAGGCCGCGACCTGCCCGCACCGAAAGGCAGGACCTTCCGCGAATTGCGCGCGCGGCAAAAAGGCCGCTGAGGGAGAACACGATGAGTGCGAGAGAGAACATCCTGCAGCGCATCCGCGCAGCCAATGGCCGGACCGGCGCGCTGACCCCAGCAGAGCGGGAAACGGCGCTGGCGCGGTTGCGTGCGCATCCGCGCGGCCCGCTTCCTGACATGGGTTGGGAATTGCTGCCGCGCTTCAAGGAACGCTGCATCGCCATGATGTCCAGCGTTGCCGAAATCAACTCGGTGGCGGACGTGCCGCAGGCAGTGGCGAAGTACCTGACCGAGAACAAGCTGCCGCTGAGCGGAGCGTGCTGGCCGGAGTTCGCGAACCTGGACTGGGCGGGCGCGGGTCTGCAGATCGCGGCGCGGCCCGCCAACGGCGACGACAAGGTCGGCATCACCGGTACTTACTGTGCGGTGGCGGAAAACGGCACGCTGATGCTGCTGTCGGGCCAGGACAGCCATGCCACCACCAGCCTGCTTCCGGACAACCACATCGCCGTCGTTCCGGCATCGCGCATCGTCCGCGCCATGGAAGACGGTTGGGATCTTTTGCGCAGGGAACACGACAGCCTGCCGCGCCAGGTGAATTTCGTGTCCGGGCCTTCGCGCACCGCCGACATCGAAATGACGCTGGTGATGGGTGCCCACGGGCCGTTCCGTGTACACGTCGTCATTGTCGTCTAAGCTGAAAAAACCTTTTAGCCGCAGAGATCACAAAGAAGAACATTAAAAGCCTAACAAGAGGGAAGCCGGATGTTAAGAAATGTAAATCGCTTTGATCGGCTTCCGCACGGAACCTAAAATTCCCCCGGCTTTCAGCACTTAGCGCTTTTTCGCGCTGTCAAACCGCGGTATTTTCGCCGCTTCCCGCACCGGCTTCCGATGCCCTCCCGAGACCGACTCATGGACGAAGTGAGCTTCCTGCCCACCTTCCCGCTGTTCGCCGCCAATATGATGCTGGTCGGCGCGGTGCTGCTGTGCGGGCTTGCGGCCGGACACGTGTTCGCGCGTTACCTGCGGCTGCCGCGCATAACCGGATTCGTCGCTGCCGGACTTGTTCTGGGTCCCGGCATGCTCAACCTGCTCGACCGATCGACGCTCGCGGAGCTGTCGATCTTCGTCGATTTCTCGCTGGGACTGATCCTGTTCGAACTGGGGCGGCGGCTCGACCTGCGCTGGCTCATGCGCGATGGCTGGCTGCTCGCGAGCGGCGTCGCCGAAAGCCTGCTGTCGTTCGTGTTCGTTTACTGGACGTTGCGGTTCTTCGACGTGGCACCGATGTACGCGGCGACCGCGGCTGCCATCGCGGTGGCGACGTCGCCTGCGGTGCTGCTGATGATCGTGCACGACCAGCGCGCCAAGGGACCTCTCACCGAAAGGATGTTGACGCTCACCGGGCTCAACAATGTCATCGCATTCCTGGTGGTCACGCTGCTGTTCGGTTTCGTCCATCTCGAGTACAAGGCCAATTGGGTGCGTGCTTTGCTGCACCCGCTTTATCTCATCGCCGGCTCGGCCGCGCTCGGTTATCTCGCTTTCGTGGTGGCGCGCTGGCTGGCACGCTGGTTCGGCAAGCGCGAGGACATCCAGTTCATCATGCTGTTGGGATTGATCGTGGCTACGGTCGGACTGGCCATTTCGTACAAGTTCTCCGTGTTGCTGGCCCTGCTCGCTTTCGGCGTGTTCGCCAAGAACCTCGATCGCAATCACGATCTGATGGCGGTGGAGTTCGGTCCAGGCGGCCAACTTTTCCTGGTGGTGCTGTTCGTCATCACCGGCGCCGGGCTGCAGCTTTCCGAACTGGCGGTTGCGGGTGGCCTGGGCTTGGCCTTCGTGCTGGCGCGCCTGGCGGGCAAGTTGGCCGGCCTGGCGATGTTCGCGCCGCTCTCGGGCCTGACGCAGAGGAAGTCGGCGTTGCTCGGTGTCGGCATGGTGCCGATGTCGGCGATCGCGGTGGTGATGGTGCAGGGGGCTTCGCAGCTGTACCCGGAGTTCGGGGCGAAACTGTCTTCGATCGTACTGTCCGCGGTGGTGATACTCGAGCTGGTCGGTCCGCTCGCGACCCAGTGGGCCCTCAGGCTCGCGGGCGAGATCGATCCGGCTGCGCAGGAGCGGCCATGACGCTGGAGTTCAGCCGCTCCGAGCCGCTGACGATGGGAATCGAGCTCGAGCTCATGATCCTGAGCACTCACGACTGGGACCTGATGCGCGGCGCCGGAGACCTGTTGGCGCTGATCGACAAAAACCCGCATCCGGGCGATATCAAGCCGGAAATCACCGAAAGCATGATCGAGATCAGCACCGCGGTGCACGGGGACTACCGCGAGATGCTGGTCGAGCTTTCGGCGATGCGCGACGCCGTGATCAAAAGTGCGCAGCGGCTCAATCTCGCGATCGCCGGCGGCGGCGCCCATCCGTTCCAGCACTGGAGCGAGCAGCGCATCTTCCCCAAGGAGCGTTTCTATCACCTGCACGAGATGTACGGATACCTGGCCAAGCAGTTCACCGTGTTCGGCCAGCACATTCACATCGGCGTGCCGTCGGGCGACGACGCCATCTACCTCGCGCACATGATGTCGCGTTACATCCCGCATTTCATCGCGTTGTCCGCGTCCTCGCCGTTCTCGCAGGGAATGGATACCGACTTCGATTCGTCGCGGCTGAACAACATCAACGCCTTCCCGCTGTCCGGAACCATGCCTTTCGTGCGCGACTGGGACGAGTTCAACGCCTACTTCGACACAATGCGCACGCTGCAGGTGGTGGAGACCATGAAGGATTTCTACTGGGACATCCGCCCCAAACCGGAATTCGGCACCATCGAGATCCGCGTCTGCGATACCCCGCTCACAGTCGAGAAAGCCGCGGTGCTCGGTGCCTACGCGCAGGCACTGGCGCGCCATCTGATGCTCGACCGGCCGCGCGAACCCTCGCAGGACGTGTACCGCGTCTACAGCTTCAACCGCTTCACCGCCTGCCGCTACGGAATGCAGGCCGGGTTCATCGACGCCTATGCACGCAGCCGCCGCTTGCTCAAGGAGGACATCGCCGAGACCCTCGATATTCTGGCGCCGCACGCGCTGGCGCTGGGTTCTGGAGCCGCGCTCGCGGAAATCGGCGCGAGCCTCGACAGCGGTCAGAACGACAGCGGCTGGCTGCGCGACATGTTCAAGCAGACTAAATCCCTGAGCGACGTCGTGCGCCTGCAGAGCAGGCTATGGGCGGGAGAGCAGCGATCGCAGCCCGACCGCTGAACGGCGGCGCAAATTGAGCCGCACAGTCTGTCGCGGTTTGCTGGCGACGCTCCGCTGCCCTTATGATTCCGGCTTCGTGAATCGGGGCATCGCGATGAAGCATTGCAAGACCGGGGAGGTAACGTCCGCGTGAGAATGCGTCGCGCGTTGCAGTTTGCGGCATTTGGCCTGTTGATTTCCGCGGCGCTGGAACTGCTCGCGCCGGCTGCGGTGATGGCAGCCGGCGATACGGCCACGCATTCGGCCGGGTTGTTCACGTGGATTGCGGTGATCCTGACCACGTTGATCACCCCGCCGATCCTGACGCTGCTGATCAGGCGGACGGCAGGCCGTTCTGCGGGCTAGGGTCGCCCCGTGTCGATCCCGGATATTCCGCTCGATTTCGTCCTGTTCGCGCTCACCCTGGTGGGCGTGGCCCTATTCCACAGGCACACCCTGAAGGTTGCCTTGACCGGACTCGTCATGGTCACCTTGCACAAGCTTCTGTTCACAGGCTTCAAGACCGGGCCGGGTATTGCGGGACTGGTAACGCATCTCGGACACGAGTGGGTGATCCTGGGTAATTTATTGGGGTTGCTGGTCGGGTTCGCGCTCCTCGCGCAGCACTTCCACGACAGCCGCGCGCCAGAGCTGCTGCCCGATTTTCTGCCTGACGACTGGAAGGGCGGGTTCTGCCTGTTGCTGATTGTTTTCGTGCTGTCGAGCTTTCTCGACAACATCGCCGCGGCGGTGATCGGCGGCACCATGGCCTCGGCGGTGTTCCGCGGCAAAGTGCACCTCGGTTACCTCGCCGCCATTGTCGCGGCGTCCAATGCCGGGGGCTCAGGCAGCGTGGTCGGAGACACCACAACGACCATGATGTGGATAGCCGGGGTGAGTCCGATCGAGGTGCTCCATGCCTACGTCGCGGCGGTCGTCGCGGTAATTTTTTTCGGTGTGGCGGCTGCACGCCAGCAACAGCGCTATGCACCGATCCAGCGCGAAGCGCCCGCCGGCATCCGCATGGACTGGATCAGGATCGGCATCGTCCTGTTCATTCTGCTTGCCGCTATTGTCACCAACGTCGCAGTCAACGTCGGCTTCCCGCTGCTTGCCGATCGCTTCCCGTTCATCGGTGCCTCGGTCTGGGCGGCGCTGTTGTGCGCGGCGCCGTTGCGGCGGCCGGCGTGGTCTCTTGTGCCGGGCGCGTTGAAAGGCAGTGTCTTCCTGTTGTCGCTGGTACTCACGGCCTCGATGATGCCGGTCGAGAAGCTGCCCGCCGCCTCCTGGCAGACTGCTTTCGGGCTGGGTTTCGTCTCGGCGGTGTTCGACAACATTCCGCTTACCGCGCTGGCTCTCAAACAGGGCGGGTACGACTGGGGGATGCTCGCCTACACGGTCGGTTTTGGCGGGTCAATGATCTGGTTTGGCTCCTCGGCGGGCGTGGCGCTTTCCAACTCGTTCCCCGAGGCGAGGTCGGTCGGCGCGTGGCTGCGGCACGGCTGGCATGTCGCGGTGGCGTATGTACTGGGCTTCTTTGTTCTCCTGGCTGTGGTCGGTTGGCAACCCGGAGCCACTCGCGACGCACCGGTTCCGACGCCTCCCCGCAACCATGCTTCGACGCCGAATGGTGCCGGGCAGCAAGGTCTTGATTGCCGTACCTCCTTGACGTAACGCTGGGCCAGATCTTCCACGGCATGATGCCGTTCACAGCCATCCAGATCGTGGCGACGGTGCTGCTGTACGCGTTCCTACAGATCGGAATGTGGCTGCCGCGTGTGCTTTACCAGTAAAATTGGCGACTCCAGCGTGAAAACAAGAGGGGAGAATGATGAAACCCAAGGTTCTGGTTACCCGGGAGGTGTTCGATGAAACGATCGAATTCCTCGCCCAACACTTCGACGTCACCTCAAACCAGGCGAAGGTGGACTTCAGCCGGGAGGCGATTATCGAGCGGCTCCAGGGCATGAATGCCGCGGTTATCACCACCTCGGATCGAATCGACGGTGAGTTTCTGTCGCGCTGCCCGGGCTTGAAAGCGGTGTGCAGCGTGAGCGTGGGCTTCAATCACATCGACCTGGACGCCTGCACACGGCATGGGGTGATTGCCACCAATACCCCGGGCGTGCTCACCGACAGCGTTGCCGACATGGCGCTTTGCCTGACACTCGCGACTGTGCGCCGGCTGAGCGAAGGTGAGCGCATGGTGCGTGCGAAACAGTGGAAGGGCTCGCACCTCAGGCAGCTGCTGGGACACGACCTGCACCATGCCACGGTAGGGGTATGCGGTTTCGGCAGGATCGGCCAGGCGATCGCCAAGCGCCTGCGCGGGTTCGACACCAATCTGCTCTACACGGACATCAGCCGCGCCGACCGGAAGATCGAGGATGTGCTCCAGACCACCTATGCCAGCAAGGAGGATTTGCTGCGGCAGTCGGACATAGTCATTCTGATTCTGCCTTACACGCCTGAGACGCACCACTACATCGGCAAAGCGGAGCTCGCAAAGATGAAGGCCTCGGCGGTGCTGATCAACATGGCGCGTGGCGGAATCGTCGATGACGCGGCGCTGGCAGATGCGCTGAAAGCAGGGCGCATCTGGTCCGCTGGCCTGGATGTCTACGAAAACGAGCCAGTGGTAAATCCAGCGCTGTTCGAACTGACCAATATCGTGCTCACACCGCACATCGCCAGCGCCACCGAACCCACTCGGCGAGCCATGGCAATGCTCGCCGCGCAGAACTGCGTTGCAGCGCTGACTGGCGGCGCGCCGCCCAACCTGCTCAATCCGGGCTACCGCAAATATTCCAAGGCGTAAACCTATTCACCGCAAACACGCAAAGAACGCGATGGAAACCCGGAGAACGAGCAAGAACGGTTCATAACCTTCGCGACGAGGAGAGCCGATACTCGCGGTGAAAGCGGGTTCTGCACATTGCAGGTTTTCCAGTTTATTTTTCTGCTTTTCTTTGCGTTTTTTGCGTCTTTGCGGTGAAAAATCGAACATATGACAGACCTATACGAACTCAGCCTGCGTGAAGCCGCACAGCGCATCCGCTCGGGGCGGCTGACCAGCGCCAGTTACATGAAAAGTTTGCTGGCGCGGGTTGTGGCTTTGGAGAAGAACGTCCAGGCCTGGCAGTGGTTGAGCCTCGATCGTGCGATGACGTTGGCGGAACAGGCAGACCGGGCCGACGGTCCGATGCGCGTGGCGCATCCGCTGCACGGCATTCCGGTTGCGGTGAAAGACAACTTCTATACTGCCGGAATTCCCACCGAGATGGGCTGCCGCGCCTACGCCGGTTACGTCCCGGACGAAACCGCCGACGTGGTGAAGCGCCTCGAAGCGGCCGGCGCCATCATGCTCGGCAAGACGGTGACCACCGAAGCGGCGTTCATGGTTCCGGCCAAGACCCGCAACCCGTGGAATAACGCGCACACCCCCGGCGGTTCCTCCAGCGGTTCGGCCGCCGCGGTTGCGGCGGGATTCGTGGCCGGCGCGCTCGGCACCCAGACTAACGGCTCGGTAATCCGTCCGGCGGCTTTCTGCGGCATCGTCGGTTACAAGCCCAGCTCCGGGCAGATGTCCGCGCGCGGCGTGATGCCGTTTTCGCCGACACTCGATCAGCCCGGCGTGTTCGCGCGCAACGTTGCCGATGCCGCGTTCCTGGCTTCTTGCCTGACGGTGCACCGTACCGCGATCACGCCGGAGGTCAAGCCGCTGAGAACCGTGCCGCGCATGGCAGCGGTGCGCTCGCCGGTGTGGCACCTTGCTTTGCCCGAACAACGAGCGCAGTTCGAAGCCGATATCGCGCGGCTGCGCGAGGCCGGCGCATCGGTGGACGTACTGGAGATCCCCGGCGAGTTCGACGGCGCGCACAAAGTCCATCGCGCCATCATGCTGTTCGAGGCGGCGCGCGCGGCGAAAAAGGTGCGCGCGGCGTATCGCGACAAGTTTTCCGACTATCTCAACACGGCACTGGACGAGGGCGAGAGCATGCGCGAGCCCGATTACCGTGATGCGCTGAAGGCCCGGGCGCAATTGCAGCAGAGCCTGGCGCAGTTTTTCGACCGCGGCTACGCAGCCATCATCACCCCGCCGGCGGCGGGGGAGGCACCGGCCACGCTCACCAATACCGGAGATCCGCGTTTCTGCACCATCTGGACGTTGGTTGGTGCGCCGGCGATCACCATTCCCACCGGCAAGGCTCCGAACGGCATGCCGCTGGGTCTGCAGGTCGTCGGGGCAGCCGAGGAAGAGAACTATCTGCTCGCCACCGCTGCGTGGTGCGAGCGGCATTCGCCTTTCCACGGCTTGATCTAGGTCGACGCGTTAACCACGGAGGACGCGGAGGACACGGAGGAAAAACAAAGACGAGGAAAAGCAAACTGGGGTTGAAGGTGGGGGGCTGTTCGCGAACCTGTGCAGCCAATTTTCACTGCGACGGATGATCAGCCAATGAACGGTTTTAACCCGAGAATGCTTTTTGCTCTTGCCTTTCCTCCGTGTCCTTCGCGTCCTCCGTGGTGAGGGTTTTTCAGGGTTTGGGAGAAAATTCAGATGAAAGTCACATTCTGCGGGCTGGGCATCATGGGCCGGCCGCAGGCACTGAACGTCATGAAGGCCGGCCATGCGATGGCGGTGTGGGCGCGACGCAAGGAGTCCATGCAGCCGCTGGCCGATGCGGGCGCAACCGCGTGCGCCAGTCCCCGCGAAGCCGCGGCACTCGCAGAGATCGTGTTCGTGATGGTGTCCGACACCCCGGACGTGGAGCAGGTGATCTTCGGACCGAAGGGCATCATCGAAGGCGCCAGGTCCGGCGCCGTGGTAGTGGACATGAGCACAATCTCGCCGGTGGCCACCCGCGACATGGCGAAGAGACTTGCAGACAAAGGCATCGAGATGCTGGATGCGCCGGTTTCGGGTGGCGAAGCCGGCGCGATCAACGGCACGCTCTCGATCATGGTGGGCGGAAAGCCCGAAGTGTTTGCCAGAGTCAAGCCGCTGTTCGAATGCATGGGCAGGAACATCGTGCACATCGGCGCTAACGGCGCCGGGCAGGTGGCCAAGGCCTGCAACCAGATCGTAGCCGCGGTGACGCTGGAAGCGGTGTCCGAGGGACTGACGCTGGCGCGCCGCAACGGTGTCGATCCGGCCAAGGTGCGCGATGCGCTGATGGGCGGTTTTGCCTACAGCAAAGTCCTGGAGGTCCACGGCAGGCGCATCCTGGAACGCGACTTCAAACCCGGATTCAAGGCGAAACTTCATAGGAAAGACCTGAAGATCGTGACCGACACCGCCGCCCACCTGGGGCTCACGCTGCCGCAGGCGAGCCTGATCGCCTCACACCTGAATGCGCTGGTCGGCCTGGGGTGCGGCGATGAAGACTCGGCGGCGGTGGTGAAGGTCATCGAGCGCGCCGCCGGCGAGCTTCGCTGAGGAAATACAGAAAACACTCACCACGGAGGACGCAGAGGACACGGAGGAAAAACAAAAACGAGGGAAAGCAAGCTGGAGTTAAAAGCGGTGTTACTGTTCGCGAACCTGTGCTGCCCACCTTTACTGCGATGGATGATCTGCCAAAGAACCGTTTCAACCCAAGCATTTTTTTCTTTTGCCTTTCCTCCGTGTCCTCTGTGTCCTCCGTGGTGAAAAGTTTTCTTGAGAGAGAGCTGGAGTAAACGAAAATGAAAGTGGGATTCATAGGGCTGGGATCGATGGGTGTGCCGATGGCGGACAACCTGCTCAAGGGCGGCCATGAGCTTTTCGTGTGGGCGCGCCGCGCGGAGGCCGCGCGGCCGCTGACCGGCAAGGGGGCGAAGGTGTGTGCATCGCCGAAAGAAGTCGGCGCCAGTACCGAAGTGATTTTCACCATTGTCACCACCGGCACCGACGTCGAACAGGTCGTGCTGGGCAAGGATGGCGTAATCCACGGTGCCAGGGCCGGATCGGTGCTGATCGATTGCAGCACCATCCCGCCGCGTACCGCGCGCGAGGTGGCGGCGGAGCTGGCACGCAGGGGCGTGGACATGCTCGATGCCCCGGTCTCGGGCGGCGAAGCCGGGGCGCAGGCGGGCACGCTGTCGATCATGATCGGCGGCCGAGCCGAGGTATTTGAGCGCATGAAACCGCTGCTGTCGCTGCTGGGCACGACTCTGGTGCATGTCGGTGAATCCGGCGCCGGGCAGGTGGCAAAGGCGGCGAACCAGCTGGTGCTGGTGGTTTCGATCCAGGGCATCGCCGAGGCCATGATTTTCGCCAGCGCCAACGGCGTTGACTTCAAGCCGGTGTGGGAAGCGCTCACCAAAGGCTTTGCCGGCAGCCGGATGCTCGAGGTGTTCGGCCCGCGCATGATGCAGCGCCAGTTCGTCGCCGGTCTGGATGCGCGCCTGCATCACAAGGACGCCAACATCGTGCTTCAGTGCGCGTACGAATCGAAGACGCCGGTACCGGGCGCCGGGCTTGCGGCGCAGTCCTTCAACGCACTCATGGCGCGCGCCGGCACGCGCTGGGATTCGGCTGCGATCCTCAAGGTGATCGAGGACATGAACGGGCGCGCGGGGTGATCCGGCCGGCTTGCCTTCTGGACCGGAAATGCAATACTTTGCCGCGTGGCATCTGCAAATGCCGACATCTGAAGTGCCGCACAGCGATCCACTGCGCGGGCCGACTGGCGAACGGGTTTCATTTTTTGCAGGAGACCAAAAATGAAAAGATTCGTTG
>DASQOP010000074.1:0-21069 GCA_035644415.1 Burkholderiales bacterium | reverse complement strand
GAAGTATTACGAAGAGCACAAGAACGAGTTCCAGATCCCGGAACGCGTGCGCCTGGAGTACCTGGTGTTGTCCCCGGATGCCGTGGAACATGCGGCAAAGGTCACCGACGAGGAATTGAAGAATTACTACCAGGCGAACATCGAACGTTACCGGACCCCCGAACAACGGCGCGCCAGCCATATTCTGATTCCGGCATCCGCAGGTGCCAGCGCCGAGGACAAGGCCAAGGCAATGACGCTGGCCGAGGACCTGTTGAAACAAATCCGGTCTGCACCGGGCAAGTTTGCCGAACTGGCAACCAAATTCTCGAAGGACCCCGGGTCGGCGCAGAAAGGTGGCGATCTCGGTTTCTTCGCTCGCGGGCTGATGGTAAAGCCGTTCGACGCCGCCGTTTTCGCGCTCAAAATCGGCGAGCTGGCAGGCCCGGTCGAAACCCAGTACGGCTATCACATCATCCGACTGGACGCGATAAAGGCGTCGCAGACCACGCCTTTTGACGCGGTGAAACAACAGATCGTCGACGAAGTTCGCAAGCCGAAGCTCGGCAAGGCCTATGCCGAAGCTGCCGACAGTTTCAACAACCTGGTGTACGAGCAGTTCGACAGCCTGCAGCCCGCGGCGGAGGCGCTCAAGCTCACGGTGCAGAAGTCCGACTGGGTCAGCCGGACCGGCGGCAATCCGAACCCGCTGTTCAACAACGAGAAGCTTCTCCACGCGGTGTTCTCCGACGAAGTGCTGAAGAACAAACACAATACCTCGGCGATCGAGGTGCAACCCAATATGCTGCTGGCAGCGCGGGTGATCGAGCACAAGCCGGCAGCGGCTCTGCCGCTGGAGCAGGTGCGCAGCGATGTCATGCAATATCTCACCGACAAGGGGGCGATCGAGCTGGCCGGCAAGGAAGGCCGCGCGGCGCTGGAGAAGCTGCAGCAGGGTCAGCCGGCGGCGCTGTCCTGGTCGCCGTCGCAGTCGGTATCGCTGCAGAAGCGCCAGGGTCTTCACCCCGAGGGCGCACAGGCGGTATTCGGCGCCGACGTGAGCAAACTCCCGGTCTATGCCGGCGTGCCGGCTGCGCAGGGACGATTCGTCGTATACCGCGTCACCAAGGTCAAGGACGTGACCGCCGTTGATACGGAACAACGCAAGGCGCTGGGCAAGCAACTCGCGGAGATGGTCGGCCAGGAACAGTATGTCGCCTATCTCGCCAGCCTGCGGGAACGCGCCGACGTCAAGGTCGACAGGAAGCGGTTGGAGCAGGGACAGTAGATCGGAATTATTGAAAGAAGCGCTCACCACGGAGGACGCGGAGGACACGGAGGAAAGCAGGAGCGCAAAAAAACCTTCGAGATTCGAAACCCGCTATCGGTGGCCACTTCGACATCAGTGCTGCCTCTAACTTCCGCATGTTCTTCCTCGTTTTTGTTTCTCCTCCGTGTCCTCCGCGTCCTCCGTGGTGAGCGCTTCTTTCCTGTTTCGGAGTTCCGTCTATTCGATTTGGCCGGCCCCGGTGGTATTGAATCCGGCGTCTACATAGGTGATTTCGCCGGTGATGCCGCTGGCCAGGTCGCTGCACAGGAATGCGGCGACATTGCCAACTTCCTCGGTGCTAACGTTGCGGCGCAGCGGCGACTGCTTTTCGGCGTAGGCCAGCAGCTTGCCGAAGCTGTTGATGCCGGCAGCGGCGAGCGTCTTGATCGGCCCCGCGGAAATCGCATTGACCCGGATGCCCTTGGGCCCGAGGCTTTGTGCCATGTAGCGGACATTGGCTTCGAGGCTGGCCTTGGCCAGCCCCATGACGTTGTAGCTGGGGAAAGAACGCTCGGCGCCGAGGTAGGTGAGCGTAAGCAACGCGGCCTTGCGGCCCTGCATCATCGGCAGGCCGGCCTTGGCGAGTGCGGCAAAGCTGTAGGAACTGATCTCGTGGGCGATGCGAAACGCCTCGCGGGTCACCGAATCCAGGTAATCGCCGGCCAGTGCTTCGCGGGGCGCATATGCGATCGAGTGGATGATGCCGTCGAGGCCATCCCAATGCCGGGCCAGTTCGGCGAACAGCGCGTCGATCTCGGCGTCACTGGCGACATCGCAGGGCAGCACCAGCCGGCTGCCGAATTCGGCTGCCAGTTCGACCACGCGATCCCTGACCCGCTCCCCCTGGAAGCTGAATGCAAGTAGCGCGCCCTCGCGGTGCATTGCCTTGGCGATTCCGTAGGCGATCGAACGGTTGCTGAGCAGGCCGGTGATGAGGATTTTCTTTTTGTCGAGAAATCCCATGACGTTTCCTTGCTGTTTCTTCCTCGTTTCGCGGAAATCCAGCATTATTATATCGAAACGACCCGTCCCGACGGCCGTGATCTACGAGAGTTGCGGATGTGCGCGGGTTGAATACCCGGTATTCCGCTACACTTGCGCCAGAGTATGAGCCGGCTGAGTGCAACAGCCGTGGCGCTCGCGCTGCTCGGTTTCCTGGGCGGCTGCGGTGGACCATGGAATAACCCCTATCCCGTCCGCGAGCGCGGCCAGAACATCCTGTATTCGGCCTTCGTGGAGCGGCCCAAGCACCTCGACCCGGTGCAGTCCTACGCCGAGAACGAGTACGTCTTCATCGCCCAGATCTACATGCCGCCGTTGCAATACCACTATCTCAGGCGGCCTTACGAACTGGTTCCTTTCGGCGCGGCGGAGATTCCGCGCGCCGTTTACCTCGATGCCGACGGCCGCCGGCTGCCCGATTCCGCGCCGGCCGAACGGGTGGCATTCAGCGTTTACGACATCCGCATCAGGCAGGGAGTGATGTACCAGCCGCACCCGGCCTTTGCCGTGGGCGAGTCCGGCAAGCCGCGCTATTTGAATCTCGGGCGCGAGGATCTGAGGAACATATTCGAGCTGCGCGACTTCGGGTACAGCGGCACGCGCGAACTGGTTGCCGAGGACTACGTGTTTCAGATCCGCCGGCTTGCGCACCCCGGGCTGCATTCGCCGATTTTCGGTCTGATGAGCGAGTACATCGTCGGACTGAAGGAATTCGCACAGCAACTGCAGGAAGCGGCAAAGCACCTGCCCGCGGACGCCTATCTCGACCTCACGACGTTCCCTCTCGAGGGCGCGCGGACCCTGGACCGCTACACGTACCGCATCAAGATCCGCGGCAAGTACCCGCAGTTCGTTTACTGGCTGGCCATGCCGTTCTTTGCGCCGATCCCGGAAGAGGCTCATCGCTTCTACTCGCAACCGGGGATGACCGAAGGCAAAAACCTCACCCTCGACTGGTACCCGGTGGGCACCGGCCCGTACATGCTCACGGTCAACAATCCGAACCGGTTGATGGTGATGGAGCGCAATCCGAATTTCGCCGGAGAACCGTATCCCGCGGATGGCGAAGCGGGCGATGCCGAAGCCGGGCTCCTCGACGATGCCGGCAAACTCATGCCGTTCATCGACAAGGTCATATTCAGCCTGGAAAAGGAAAGCATTCCCTACTGGAACAAGTTCCTGCAGGGCTATTACGATTATTCCGGAATCTCATCGGATACCTTCGACCAGGTGGTGCAGATCACCGGTGCCGGCGATATAGCGCTGACCGAGGACATTCAACTGCGCCGAATCGCGTTGCAGACCTCGGTCGCGACCTCCACCCTGTACATGGCCTTCAACATGCTCGACCCGGTGGTCGGGGGCAACTCGGAGCGCGCGCGCAAGCTGCGCCACGCCATTTCCATCGCGCTGGACTTCGAGGAAATGATCTCGATCTTCCGCAACGGGCGCGGCGTCGCGGCCCAAGGACCGATCCCGCCGGGCATATTCGGCTACCGCGACGGGCGCGAGGGAATGAATCCCTACGTCTACGACTGGGTGGAGGGCAGGCCGACGCGCAAGCCGATCGCGTACGCACAGCAGCTGCTGGCCGAGGCCGGTTATGCGAACGGAATCGAAGCCTCGACCGGCAAGCCCCTGGTGATCTACTTCGACGGCACCCTGGTCGGTGCGGAGGGCAAGTCGCGCGCCGACTGGCTGGTGAAGCAGTTAGCCAAGATCAATCTGCAATTGGTGGTGCGCAATACCGATTACAACCGTTTTCAGGAAAAGGTGCGCAAGGGCACGGCGCAATTGTTCTTCTTCGGCTGGAACGCGGACTATCCGGACCCCGAGAATTTTCTGTTCATGTTCCATGGGCCGCAGAGCCGCGCGCTCAAGAACGGCGAGAACTCCTCCAACTACATGAACGCGGAGTACGACCGCCTGTTCGAACGCGTGCGCGCAATGGACAACGGCCCCGAGCGGCAGGCACTGATCGACCGCATGATCGAGATGCTGCGTTTCGACGCCCCCTGGGCTTGGGGGCTGCATCCGCAGGATTTCACTCTCGCGCACGCCTGGGTGCACAACCGCAAGCCCAACAAGATGGCCAACAATAGTCTCAAGTATCAACGCATCGACTCGCAACTGCGCGAAACCATGCGCGCGCAGTGGAACTCGCCGGTGCTCTGGCCCGTGCTTGCCGCACTGGCCGCATTGGTGCTTGCGTTGATCCCCGCGGTACTCTCATACCGCCGGCGCGAACGTGCCGGGGGCAAATTGGCCGCGGTGTAGGTCCATGATCAACTACCTCATCCGCCGCGTTCTCTACGCCATCCCCATCCTGGTCGGGGTCAACGTGATCACCTTTGCGCTGTTCTTCTTCGTCAACACGCCGGACGACATGGCGCGCATGCAGCTCGGGCAGAAGCGCGTGACCGAGGAAGCCGTGCGCAAATGGAAGGAGGAGCGCGGCTATGACCGCCCGCTGTTCGTCAATTCCGCTGCGCAAGGCACCGGCAAGCTCACCGACACCATTTTCTTCACCAAGTCGGTGAAGATGTTCGCCTTCGATTTCGGGCGCGCCGAGGCCGACGGTCGTGACATCGGCCACGAAATCCGCAGCCGCATGTGGCCCAGTTTCGCCATCGCGCTGCCGGTTTTTCTGGTCGGCATGCTGACCTATATCACGGTTGCGCTGCTGATGGCGTTCTTTCGCGGCGGTTACATCGACTTTGCCGGCGTGGTGCTGTGCGTGGTCGCCATGTCGGTCTCGGGGCTGTTCTACATCATCGGCGGGCAGTATCTGATCAGCAAGCTGTGGAACCTGGTGCCGATTTCCGGATACGGCGAAGGCCTGAGCGCATGGAAGTTCCTGGTGCTGCCGGTGATCATCGGTATCATCGCCGGCGTCGGGTCGAGCGCGCGCTGGTACCGCACCATTTTTCTCGAAGAGATCAATCGCGACTACGTGCGCACCGCCCGCGCCAAGGGGCTGTCGGAACTGCGCGTGCTGTTCAAGCATGTGTTGCACAACGCCATGATCCCGATCCTCACCGGCGCGGTGGTAGCGATCCCGCTGTTGTTCCTCGGCAGCCTGATCACCGAATCTTTCTTCGCCATTCCCGGGCTGGGCAGCTACACCATAGACGCGATCAACAACCAGGACTTCTCGGTAGTGCGGGCCATGGTGTTTCTCGGGTCGGTGCTTTACATCGTCGGACTGATCCTCACTGATTTTTCCTACACGATTGCCGATCCCAGGGTCAGGCTGCAATGACGAGTCTCCTGCCCATCATGCCGGTGGTGCTGTGGACCGATGCGCTGGTCTACCTGCTGGTCGCGGTGATCCTGGTTTTCGCCTGGCATGTGCGCCGTCACGAGCACCTGCTGGCGCCGTGGAGAAAAGTGGCGCAAAGCCGCAGCGGGATGGTGGCCGCGGTGGTCCTGGCCGTATTCGTTGCAGTCGGACTGCTGGATTCGCTGCATTTTCGCCCGCGCTTGGCGGATGGCGCCGCTGGCGGCAAGGCCAGTTACGCTGTCGAGATGCTGTCGCTGTTCGACGTGGCGGCGGCACACCTGCGCACCAGGCCGGAAAAGACTTACTCCGCGCCGCTGGCGACCCATTTGTTCGCCAAGGAGACGGTGGAACTGCCGGATGGCAGGCAGGCGCGGCTTTTCCCCCGGCTGACTTACGGCGGCGCCCATCTCGACGATCCGGAAACCGATTGGGCATGGGACGTGGCGAAACGCGCGATTGCCGGCGTGGCGGCTGCGATATTGGTTTGGAATCTGCTGGTGCTGATCGCGACCATCTGGTTATCGCGGCGCGACAACCGAGGCATGTCGGACGCCTGGCGGCAGATCTGGAACGGGGAAAGCGCGGTGCCGTGGCGGGAGATGCTCATCACAGCATGCGTGCTGTTGGTGGTGCTGGCGCCGATGTTGTTGCTGTCGGTGAAATATCACGTTCTGGGCACCGACAAGGTGGGGCAGGACGTTTTCTACCAGGCGCTCAAGAGCATCCGCACCGGGCTTGTGATCGGTACCCTCACCACGATGGTGATGCTGCCGTTCGCGCTGTTGCTCGGCATCATGGCCGGTTACCTGCGCGGCTGGGTGGACGACGTTATCCAGTACGTCTACACCACGCTTAATTCCATTCCCGGCATCCTGCTCATCGCGGCCTCGGTGCTGATGCTGCAGGTTCTCATGGACAAGCATGCCGAACTGTTCGAGACCGTGCAGCAGCGAGCCGACGCCAAGTTGCTGGTCCTTTGCCTGATTCTCGGCGTGACCAGCTGGACCGGATTGTGCCGGTTGTTGCGCGGGGAGTCGTTGAAGCTGCGCGAGATGGAATACATCCAGGCGGCACAGGCTTTCGGGGTTTCCGGTTTCCGCATCATCACCCGCCACATCCTGCCCAACGTGATGCATATCGTGCTGATCGCGGTGGTCATGGATTTCAGCGGCCTGGTGCTGGCGGAAGCGGTGCTGTCCTACGTCGGCGTAGGCGTGGACCCGACCATGATCAGCTTCGGCACCATGATCAATTCCGCGCGCCTGGAGATGGCGCGCGAACCCATGGTGTGGTGGTCGCTGGCCGCGGCATTCGTGTTCATGCTGATGCTTGTGCTATCCGCCAACCTGTTCGCCGACGCCGTGCGCGATGCCTTCGATCCGCGCATCCGGGGAAGGCTGGCGACCCCGGCATTCATTTCCAAGTATCTTCCCGCGGTGAAAAACAGTTAGCCTGTCATGGCCGATACCCTGCTCGAGGTCGAGGACCTGTCAACCTGGCTGGCCGCCAACGAAGGGATGGTGCGCGCCGTCGACGGGCTTTCCTTCTCGATCGAACGCGGCGAGACCTTCGCCCTGCTGGGTGAATCGGGCAGCGGCAAGTCGATGACGGCGTTGTCGATCACGCGGCTGCTGCCGGACGCCGGCCGCATCGTGTCGGGCGCAGTGCGGCTGGAGGGTGAGGAACTGCTGCAGCTCCCGGAAGCCGCGATGCGGCGGGTACGCGGGCGCAGGATCGGCATGATTTTCCAGGAACCCGGCGCGAGCCTGAACCCGGTGATGACCGCGGGCGCGCAGATTGCCGAGGTGCTGGAGCGCCATACGGCATTGCGCGGGGCCGAGGTGAACGCCCGGGTGATCGAACTGCTGAATGCAGTCGGCATTCCGGACCCGGCCGGACGTGTCCACGAGTACCCGTTCCAGCTTTCCGGCGGCATGAAGCAGCGGGTCATGATTGCGATAGCGCTGGCCTGCGAGCCCAGCCTGCTGATCGCGGATGAACCGACCACGGCGCTGGACGTCACCATACAGGCGCAGGTTCTGGACTTGCTGCGCAGTCTGCAGAAGCGCATGGGCATGTCGATCCTGCTGATTACCCACGATCTCGGCGTGGTGGCGGAAATGGCGCACCACGTGGCTGTGATGTACGCCGGCGAAATCGTCGAGATGGCGCCGCGCGAGGCGTTCTTCGGCAATCCCTCGCATCCCTATTCGCGCAAGCTTTTCGCCTCGGTGCCTAACCGGCAAGCCAGGGACAAAACGCTGGCGGTGATCCGCGGCACAGTGCCTTCGCTCGCCGGCGAATTCCACGGTTGCCGATTCGCCGATCGTTGCGACTATGCGTGGGACCTATGCCGCGAAACGATCCCGGCGTGGGCGCCGATCGCGGAAGGGCATGGAGCGAGGTGCCATTTGTATGCTGCAGGGACGAGGGACGAGGGGCGAGGGACGAGGGAGAGTCAGGAGCCTTTGAATCTACTTCCTCCTTGCTTTCCCTCGCCCCTCGCCCCTCGTCCCTCGTCCCTGTCGTCGACCACTGCGAGCAATCTGCTCGAAGTGGTCGACTTGAAAGTCCATTTCCCGATCCGCAAAGGATTGTTCAAGCGCGTCGTTGGTCAAGTGAAGGCCGTCGACGGTGTGTCGTTGTCGATCCGGGCAGGACGCACGCTGGCGCTGGTCGGCGAGTCCGGTTGCGGTAAAACTACCGTCGGCAAGGGCATCCTGCGGCTTTTGCCGCTGTCGGGGGGAAGGGTGCGCTACGGCGGCGTGGACCTGGCGTCGCTGCCGGCGAACGAGTTGCGCATGCGCCGCAAACACCTGCAGATCATCTTCCAGGATCCCTACAGCTCGCTCAATCCGCGCATGCGGACCATGGACATCGTCGAAGAGGGGATGGCGGCGTTGGGCGTGGGCGGTGACGCGCAGGTCCGCGCCAAACGCATTGACGATCTCCTCGGGCAGGTCGGCCTCTCCCGGGAGATGAAGTACCGCTACCCGCACGCGTTTTCCGGCGGGCAGCGACAGCGAATCGCCATCGCCCGGGCGCTTGCCGTCGAGCCGCAACTGATCGTCTGCGACGAACCCACCAGCGCGCTCGATGTCTCGGTGCAAGCGCAGATTCTGAATCTGCTGAAAGATCTGCAGGATCGCCTGGGCATCGCCTACCTGTTTATCACGCACAACATGTCGGTGGTCGAATATCTCGCCCACGAGGTGGCCGTGATGTACCTGGGCCGCATCGTCGAACAGGGGACGGTGGATGACGTGCTCGGCAGCCCGAAGCATCCCTATACCCGCGCGCTATTGTCGGCGGTGCCTTCGGTGGATCCGGCAACCCGGCGCGAAATCATCCGGCTGCAGGGTGACCTGCCTTCACCGGTCAATCCTCCCTCGGGCTGTCACTTCCATCCGCGCTGCCCGCAGGCGATGCCGGAATGCCGGCAGACCTATCCGGGAACGAGCACTTTGTCGGCAACGCACACGACGCGCTGCCACCTTTACAAGTAGAAGACGACGGCAAGGAGCGCCAGCAGGGAATTTGCTAAACGGTGCGGAAAGACAAAAGCGAAAATCTCACCACGAAGACACGAAGGCACGAAGAAAAACAAGAATCCTTAAATTAATCGGGGATAGAAGCGAGGCGACTGTTCGTGATCCTCTTACGCCAACCTGGACTTTGTTGGAACATCCGCCAATTGGAGCTTTTTACACACGTGTGCTTTTTTTCGCTTTTCTTCGTGTCTTCGTGCCTTCGTGGTGCGCCTGTGTTTTTGACCCCCGGCTTTCAACTGCGCTGCTAGCGCCGTGCGGCGCGAGGATTGCTGTAGACGACCAGGCGCTGGCCTGGGTGGATGTGATTGCTGCGCAGACGGTTCCAGTCCTTGAGAGCGGCCACGGTGATGCGGTTCGCCCGGGCGATCGAATACAGGCTGTCGCCGCTTTTCACCCGGTACACCATGTGGTTCATGTAGTAGTCGTCGGGCGCCAGGAATTCCGGGTTGTCCCAGGTATCCGTAAGATTTGAGGATTGCGTTTCCTCGTTCATCGGAACCAGCAGCGTACGCCCTGCAGGCACTGTCAAATGGCGGTTGATGCCGTTGATTTCCTTCAGTCGCGCAGTGCGGATTCCGAATTGCTCGGCTATCTGCTCCAGCGTCTCGTGCTTTTTCAGGGTGTATGTCTGCCACGACACCAGCGGCTGGTCGTAGTCCTTCAGATTGGCATTGAAGATGCCGGCCTTGTCGATCGGCAGCAGCAGCGTGCGTGACCCGTTGGACGTGATCACCGGCCGCGTGTGTCCGGGGTTGAGCGACTTGAAGTCATCCTCGGACATTTCCGCGAGCCGCGCCGCCACCTGCATGTCGATGTGCTCGGGCGTCGTGACGGTGGTGAAGTAGGGCTGGTCCGGAATATCTTCGAGCGGGAATCCCACACCCTGTGGATTGACGATGATGTTCTTCACTGCCTGCAGCTTGGGTACGTAGTTACGGGTCTCGCGCGGCATGTGCAGGCTGCGATAGTCTGTCGGCTTGCGTTTTGCGCGGTTCTGGGCAATCGCCCGCGTGACGCCGTTCTCGCCCCAATTGTAAGCAGCCAGCGCCAGGTACCAGTCGCCGAACTGCGCGTGCAACTGCTGCAGGTAGTCGAGGGCGGCGCGCGTGGCTGTGAGCACGTCGCGCCTGCCGTCGTACCACCAGTTCTGTTGCAGGCCGTAACGCCTGCCGGTCGAGGGGATGAACTGCCAGATGCCGGCCGCGTGCGCGCGCGAATAAGCCCCGGGGTTGTAGCCGCTCTCGATCATCGGCAGCAGCGCGACCTCGGTAGGCATGCCGCGCTTTTGCACCTCCTCGACGATGTAGTAGAGGTATAGACGGCTGCGCTCGATCATGAGCTGGGTATAGTCGGGATGGTTCAGGTACCAGGCTTCGTGCCTTGCGACCAGTGCGCTTTCGATTTCGGGCATGGCGAAGCCGGAGCGTATGCGCTCCCAAAGGCTTCCCGCAGATTGCGATGCTGGCGCTACCACGGCACCGGCGTGCGCATCGACCGGCACGTCCGATCGCAGGCTTTCAGTGGCTGATGCTGCCGGGACTTCTTCGTGGATTACCGGAGAGACATCTTCCGGTGGTTCTTCCGAAACGGACGGGTTTCGCGGAGGGGGTTCGATGGCGAAGACCGGGAATGCGACAAGTGCAGCAAACAGGCCGGCAAAAAGCGCGCGTGGTTTTTTCATCCCCATCCGTTCTTAATGGATTCAGCGACGTATGCTAACGAACGCGCCCCCGCAACGCAAGAAATTAAGGGAGGAGGGGCGAGGGACGAGGGGCGAGTGGAAAATCACACTAAAGCTTGGCGAACGCACTTATGCACTTTCTCGGCCCTCGCCCCTCGTCCCGAGTCCTCGTTTTTTGCCTTTCACCCTTCACGCTTCACTCTTCACCCTTCACTGCTCTTAAAACCCATCTTTCCATTTCCGCAACGCTGCGAAAACTTCGACCGCGTTTGTGAGCGTGCGTCCCGCATAGCGGCTCGCCGAAGTGACCAGGGCCGGCTCGCGGACGCGCAGGAAAGGATTGGTGGCCCGTTCGGTCCCAATGGTCGAGGGCAGAGTGGGCGTGCCGCGATCGAGTGCCGCGCGTGCGGCGACCAGTCGTTCCGCGAGGGCGGGATTTCCCGGTTCCGCGGCATCGGCAAAGCGCAGATTGGCAAGCGTGTACTCGTGTCCGCAGTACACCAGGGTTTCGGAGGGCAGATCGGCCAGCTTGCTCAGCGACGAATGCATCTGCTCCGGTGTGCCCTCGAACAGGCGCCCGCAGCCGCATGAGAACAGGGTGTCGCCGCAGAACAACACCCCCTCGCCGTAACAGGCAATGTGCCCCGCGGTATGGCCTGGGATGTCGAGTACGTGCAGGCTTACGCCGATGCCCGGCACTTCGATTTCGTCGCCTTCCACGAGCTTTCGGGTGACGCCGGGAATGCTCTCGTGCGCCGGCCCGAATACCGGTACGTTATACTTCGACAGGAGATCGACGTTGCCGCCGACATGATCTGCGTGGTGATGGGTATTGAGTATCGCGGTAAGTTGCAGGCCCTCGGCGCGCAGGTAATCGAACACGGGCCCGGCATCGCCGGGATCCACGACTGCGGCATTGGTGCCGCGTCGCAGGCACCAGATATAGTTGTCCTTGAACGCGCGGATTGGAGCAATAGTGGTCATTTTCATGGCCGTATCTTTCGTGGCCCAATACTGAATGTCAACCCGGCCTGCATCCTCCGGCCTGTCCGCATGGCTGTCCACGCCGCTCGGGGCGCACCTGCTCGAAGCCGAGCTGCGCTATTTCGACCAGGAGCTGGCCGACGTGTTCGGATTCAACGCGTTCCAGCTCGGGCTTCCGGAGTTCGATTTCCTGCGCGCCAACCGCATGCCGTATCGCTGGGTGACCGGTATGGACGGGCCGGTGCGTTTGCAGTCGGATCTGTGCGCGCTGCCGATCCAGTCGGCGGTTGCCGATCTGGTGGTGCTGCCACACGCGCTCGAATTCAGCAGTAATCCGCATCAGGTGCTGCGCGAGGTTTCGCGCATCCTCATGCCCGAAGGGCATGTAGTCCTGTCCGGATTCAATCCCTGGAGCCTGTGGGGTGTGCGGCGCCTGGTGAGCCACCGGGAAGGCGTTTATCCGTGGTGCGGCCAGTTCATCAATCTGCCGCGGATCAAGGACTGGATGGCGTTGCTGGGCTTCGAGCTCGCGGGCGGGCGCATGTGCTGCTATGCGCCGCCGCTCACCACGGAAAAATGGTTTCGCCGTTTCGACTTCATGGAAGCGGCGGGCGACCGCTGGTGGCCGTTTGCCGGCGGGATCTACTTCCTGCACGGCATCAAACGCGTGCAGGGCATGCGCATCATCACGCCGAAATGGAAATCCGCGGAGGTGAAGAAAAAAGCGCTGGTCGCGGTGCCGCACAAGACCAACGGCCATGACGACGCGCTGGCGGCGCGCACCAATCACATGGCCGGCGACCCTCAATGAGCGAAGTCGTCGACATTTACACCGACGGCGCCTGCAAGGGCAATCCCGGGCCGGGTGGCTGGGGCGTCTGGCTGAAGTGGGGGGATCACGAGAAGGAATTGTTCGGCGGCGAGCCCGAGACCACCAACAACCGCATGGAGCTGACCGCGGTGATCGAGGCGCTGGCATCGCTGAACCGGCGTTGCAAGGTTCGCCTGCACACCGATTCCCAGTACGTGCACAACGGCATCTCCGCCTGGATTCACGACTGGAAAAAGCGCGGCTGGCGCACCGCGGACAGGAAACCGGTCAAGAACGTCGATCTCTGGATGAAGCTGGACGAACTGGTCCAGAAGCACGACGTCGAGTGGATATGGGTGCGCGGCCACCACGGCAATCCCGGCAACGAACGCGCGGATGAGCTCGCGAATCGCGGCGTCGCCGCTGAGCTGCGCTGAGGGGAGAGGGATGAGGGATGAGGGGTGAGGTGCAGGGACGAGGGGCGAGGGATGAGGGACGAGAGAAGAGCGGAGAGAAACGAGGGAAGACCGGCGAGATGAAGTCTGCTTCGCGTCTTGGAATCTTTGCGCCCTTGTCCAGGTTTTCCCCTCGTCCCTCCACCCTCGTCCCTCTCCCCTGAATTTCATGCGCCAGATCATCCTTGATACTGAAACTACGGGCCTGGATCCGTCGCTCGGGCATCGCATCATCGAAATCGCAGCGGTGGAGATCGTCAATCGCCGCTTCACCGACCGGCACTATCACCAGTACGTCAATCCCGAGCGGGAGATCGAAGCGGGAGCAATCGACGTGCACGGGATCACCGGCGAGTTCCTTCAGGACAAGCCGAAGATGAAAGAGACGGCGAAGGAGTTCCTCGATTTCGTCGCCGGGGCCGAGCTGATTATCCACAACGCGCCGTTCGACGTGGGTTTCCTCGATCACGAACTGGCGCTGCTCGAACTGCAGCCGATCGGCCACTACTGTCCACTGATCACCGATACGCTGAAGATGGCCAAAGGCCTGCATCCGGGCAAACGCAACTCGCTGGACGCGCTGTGCGAGCGTTACCAGGTCGACCACTCCGCGCGGTCGCTGCACGGCGCGCTGCTGGATGCGCGCCTGCTGGCCGAAGTCTATCTGGCGATGACCCGCGGCCAGGAAAGCCTGCTGATGGATCTTGGCGAATCGTCCTCGCCGGCACTGGATGGCGCGTTCGCCGACGAGAAGCTGGAATTGATCGTGCTGCGTGCGACGTCGGATGAACTTGCCGCCCATGCACAGCAACTCGACGACATCGACAAGGCTGCCAAGGGCGCCTGCTTGTGGAAGAAGCTGGAGGCGTAGGGAAAAGCAGGAAAGCCGGGCGGGTGGCCCCGGGATCGAACCAGTGGTCCCTGCCGTGTGAACATCGAGCTTCGCACTACGCCGGTCAGGAAAACGCCGACGTGAAGCAGTTCAAGTCGCTGCTCGCTGGCGAGATCATCAAGGCCGGCATTATTTTGGGGCGCCAGCTCAGATGAACTTGACAATACGATCTGGATGTGAGAGACAGAGCCGTATATGACTGGCGGTAGACTTGGAATCGCCGGTAGAGAGATATTGAAGCGACAGAGCTGTATAGAAACATAAATAATTATCCGGTCGTCTAGGTCCCAAATATGCGGGCATGACCTGTCGAATGGTATACGGCTCTCTCGTATGAAAGTACCTCGAACCAAACATCGAAAACCAATCTCGTCTCGTCCGGCCAGCGCGCGCGAGCGCATCGATCAGACTGCCTACGAGCTTTTTTCCCGAGACGGCATCCGTGCGGTGGGCGTTGATACTGTCGTTGCGCACTCAGGCGTGACGAAAATGACGTTGTATCGGCACTATCCTTCCAAAGACAAGCTCGCGCTTGCTTTCCTCCGCCGTCGTGAGGAATTGTGGACGCGGGCTTGGCTGCAGGAAGAGGTGGAACGCCGGGCCCGAACCCCCGGGGGACGCCTGCTTGCGGTGTTCGATGCATTCGACAAGTGGTTCCGCCGGTCCGATTTCGAAGGTTGTTCTTTCGTGAAAGCGCTGCTCGAACAGAGTGACCTGCGGCACCCCGTTCGGCATGCGGCGGTCTGCCACATCGAAACGGTCCGCGCACTCCTGAGACAATGGGGTGAGAACGCAGGTGTACGCAATCCGGATCGCTTCGCAAGACTGTGGCAAATTCTGATGATGGGATCGATCATCGCCGCTTGCGCGGGTGATCTGGATGCCGCGAAGCGAGCCAGGGAAGTGGGGGCGCTGCTTCTCGCTCGCGAGGGTCTCGCGCTTGCGAAGCGACTTCGGACATGACGACATTTGCTACCGAGCAACAAACGCGAGCCGCGTTGCTTGATAACGAGCGCCGCGTGCTCGAGCGGATCGCGGGTGGCGCGCCACTATGGGAGATTCTCGAGACACTGGTCAAGCTGATCGAGGAGCAGGCTGACGGTATGCGCTGCGCCGTGCTGCTTGCGGACACCATGCAACAGCGGCTCAGGTTTGCCGCCGCGCCAAACATCCCCGAGGATTACAAGGCGGGCATCGAACCATTCCTGCGCATCGCGCCCAACATGGGCTCGTGCGGGACAGCGGCGTTCCTGCGCAAACCGGTGTATACGAAAGACACCGGGGTTGATGCGCTTTGGGAGGACTGCCGCGACATCGCGGTCCGCAACGGACTGCGCGCGATCTGGTCCACGCCGATCCTTTCGGACGACAACGCTGTACTCGGGACATTTGCGATGTATTACGGCGAGCCGCGCTTACCGTCGACGGATCACATTCACCTGATTGACATGGCCACGCAGATGGTGCGTGTGGCGATCGAGGCGAAGAGCAACGAGGAGTTGCTGCGGACGGTTTTCGAGGGGGCGCCGTGCGGTATGGCAATCACCGACCTCGCGGGGAATATCGTCCGGGTCAATCCTACGTTTGCGCGGCTGGTGGGGCACACGCAAGCGGAGCTTCAAGGCAAGACCATCGCTGACGTCACCCACGAGGAAGACTATCCGCAAAACAAGGCGCTGATCGATGAGCTGCTCGCGGGTAAGCGCGAGGCCTTCGTGATCGACAAGCGCTATCGCCGAAAGGACGGCCAATTAGTCTGGGTGCACAATACCGTGGCGCTCGTGCGCGGCCCGGCCGACGAGCCTCGCTACATGGTCGCACTCATCGAAGACATTAGCGCGCGCAAGCGCGCGGCAGAGGCGTCGCTGCAGATGGCCGGGGAGATTCAAGCGTTGGCGCGGCAAAAGGAAGATCTCCTTCGGCTCGTCATCGACACAATTCCGACGATGGCCTGGAGCCTTCTGCCTGACGGCGCCGTTGAATTCGTCAATCAGCGCTGGCTCGATTATACGGGCCTCTCATTGGAGGAGGCACTTGAAGATGCGATTCACATAGTTCATCCAGAAGACCTCCCAAGCGTCATGGAGAAGTGGTCTGTGGACATGGCCGCTGGGGAGACGTGCGAGTATGAAATGCGTTTGCGCCGCGCCGACGGGGAGTATCGCTGGTTCCTGGTCCGCACCGTGCCGCTGCGCGACGAGCAGGGAAAGATCGTCAAGTGGTATGGAACGAGTACCGATATCGAGGACCGAAAGCGGGCCGAGGATGCACTGCGCGAGAGCGAGGAAAAGTTCCGCCAACTCGCCGAAAACATCCGGGAGGTCGTCTGGATGACCACACCCGCTATGGACGAGCTGCTCTACGTGAGTCCCGCGTATGAGGTCATCTGGGCACGATCTCGGGAAAGCCTGCGTCAACGGCCGCGATCGTTCATGGAGGCGATTCACACTAAGGATCGCGAGCATGTGGTTGGCATCCTTGAAAGGCAGCGGGAACAGGGATTTGAGGTGGAATACCGCATCGTAAGACCTGACGGGTCTGTGCGATGGATTCGTAACCGCGGATTTCCCATAAAAAATCGGTCTGGAAAGGTGTACCGGATCGCTGGCGTTGCGGAGGACATCACCCAGCGCAAGCACGCTGGGGACGCCTTGCGGCGATCGGCGGCGGAGCACCAGGCCCTGTCACGACGGCTGGTCGAGCTCCAGGAATCTGAGCGCCGGCAGCTTTCCCGCGAGCTCCACGATCGGGTCGGCCAGAACCTGACCGCCCTGAGAATCAACCTCGACATCCTCCAGACGGCACTCGCTTCGAGTGGAAGCGGCGAGGTTCGGGCACGAGTGGACGATTCGGCGGCGCTTCTCGAGTCGACGATGGACACGATCGAGAACGTCATGTCCGAGCTGCGACCGCCGATGCTCGACGACCACGGCCTTGCGGCGGCCTTGGACTGGCACGCGAGTAAATTCTCCGAGCGAACGGGGATCGCGGTCGCGGTAACCGGAAGCGAGCCGGCTGTACGGCCGGCACCTCAGGTCGAAATTGCGCTCTATCGCATCGCGCAGGAAGCGCTCAACAACGTCGCAAAACACGCCCGCGCGCGGCACGTCGAAATAGCGCTCGATCATGCGAACGGAGTATGCGTGATGTCCGTGCAGGACGACGGAATCGGCTTCGACCGCGTGGAGGCTACTTCGGACAAACCGAAGCCCGGACTCGGCATGGTGACGATGAGAGAGCGCGCGCAAGCGGTCGGTGGGCGTTTTGAGGTTCAGGCGCTGCCCGGCCGTGGGACGCGACTCACCGTGCGGGTTCCACGCTGACATGACGATCAGGGTTCTGATCGCCGACGATCACGGCGTCGTGGCTGAGGGATTGCGCAATCTGGTCGAGGCGCAGGCCGACATGAAAGTCGTCGCCCTAGTCGAGGACGGCCGCGAGGCCGTGCGCAGTGCAATGGAGCACAGTCCGGATGTGGTCCTCATGGACGTTGCCATGCCCGTTCTGAACGGCACCGAGGCGACGCGGATCATCCGGGAGCGGTGCCCTCAGACCCGCGTCATCATGCTCTCCGCGTACTCGGACCCGGTTCACGTGTACCGTGCACTACAGGCTGGCGCCGCAGGCTATATCGCGAAGAAATCGGTGGCCAAGGAAGTGGTCGATGCGATTCGAGCGGCGCACGAAGGCAGGCACTATCTCAGCGGACAATTGAATGAAAGACTGATCGACCACGTCATCCGCAAAACTGCCTCGGACGACCCAATTCTGCGGCTTAGCTCCCGCGAGCGACAAGTCCTGCAAATGCTCGCCGAGGGACACTCTATTGGCGAAATCGCGGTAACGCTGTCGCTTTCACCCAAAACGGTGGAGACCTACCGCGCCCGAATGATGGACAAACTCGACATTCGCGACCTTGCGAATCTTGTCAGATTCGCGATCCGGCAGGGAATTACTTCTCTCGAATGACCGCGACGCAGGTGCTGTCAGGAAATATCTGACGTAGTTTGTCGGCTGTACGCGACTGCATCCGTAGGTCTTTAGCGTTAGAGTTCAGGCTGAACACTTGCGCTCTATTCGCTGATCTCGCGAACGAGGCGGGTTGGAGCTGATCAGGCGCGGCGACCCGCAAGTGATGAATCTGGACATCCGCCTCAAGGACAGCAGCGGTTTCGACAAGGCCACGGAGTTCAAGAGGGGCGATCAAGGTGCTGACCGGTCTGGAGTTTGCGCTGCGCACTTCGGATTCGACAAACCGGCCAAACCCCGGGTACTGATCAATGAATAATAATTCACAAACAACCGCTCGTTACGGAAAGCGAACACAACTTTAAGGGAGAACAGTGTGTCATGGCGGCAAAACTAAAGTTGGGTTCTGCCGCCCGCAAGCGTAGCTTTTCAGGCGAGATGACGGGTGTCTTTCCCCTCCCTGGCTTTCCGCAACTGACTCAGAGCGCCCGACGACTGGTTCGCGTTCCTCCCCTCGCGACAGCCGGATTCTGCAGGGCGCACTTACCGACGTCAGTTCTGCCGGCGAACCGCCATCTCGTTTTTTCTTCCGCTTCCCGACGCGTCGCCCGGGGTGTGCCCACCAGCCTGATCTTCGAATCAGCATCCGGAATTCACCCCGTGCAGAAACCGTCGCGTTGAAAAGCGATTCCGCACACGATTCGAAGGGTGTCTTCCCGGAAGACTTCATGAGCAGGCAACTCAAGATCCTGATCGTTGAGGACGTTCCGAACGACGCCGAACTGGCGCTGCGGGAACTCAAGCGCGCGGGCATCGCCTTCGACGCGCGCCGGGTGGACACCGCTGCCGAATATCGTCGCGAACTGGAACAATTCAAACCTGAGTTGATCCTTGCAGACTTCTCCATGCCGAATTTTGACGGCGCGGAAGCCCTTGTCATCGCGCGCAACCATTTCCCGGATATTCCGTTCATTTTCGTCTCGGGTTCGATCGGTGAAGAGGATGCGATTCGTGCCATGAAACAGGGCGCGAACGACTATGTCATGAAGACCAATCTGGTTCGCCTATCCGCCGCGGTGGAGCGGGCGATTCAGGAACAGCGGGAACGCACGGCCCGCAGAGACGCGGAATACGCCCTCAGGGCCAGCGAACTGCGCAAGAGTGCGATTTTCGAAGCGGCGCTAGATAGTATCGTCACCATAGACTCCCAAGGCCGTGTCATCGAATTCAATCCGGCGGCGGAGAAGACCTTCGGTTACACGCGCGAAGAAGTGTTGGGAAAAGAGCTCGCCGAGCTCGTCGTGCCGCCCGCTTCGCGCGAAGCCCATCGGCGGGGGCTTAAGCACTACAACGCCACCGGGGAGGGGCCGATACTGGGCAAACGCATAGAAGTTTCTGCGCTGCGAAAGGACGGCAGCGAGTTTCCCGTAGAACTCACCGTGGTGCCCATCCGGCTTCCGGACCAAACGCTCTTCAGTGCCTACATCAGCGACATAACCGAACGCAAACGGATCGAGGAGGAAGTCCGGGAGACCCGGAACTTCCTTGCTTCCATTTTCGACAATATCCCGAACATGATCTTCGTGAAGGATGCTGGGGAACTCCGGTTCGTGCGCCTGAACCCCGCCGGCGAAAAGTTGATCGGTTATTCGGAGAACGAACTGCTGGGAAAGAACGACTACGATTTCTTCCCGAAGGACCAGGCCGACTTCTTCGTTGCAAGGGATCGCGAGACCCTGTCAAGCGGTGAGCGCCTCTTCGTCGTCGAGGAAACGATAACAGCCAAAGACGGGACCAGGAAAATACTTCAGACCAAGAAACTGCCCATTCTCGGCAAAGACGGCAGTCCCCGCTACCTGCTGGGTTTTTCGGAGGACATCACCGAGCGCAAGGAGGCGGAGCTGCGGTTGCGGGAGAGCGAGGAGCGATTCCGCCAGGTGGCCGAGAATATCCGCGAAGTATTCTGGCTGACCGACCCATCGAAGGGCGAAATGCTCTACATCAGTCCCACATACGAGGCAATATGGGGCCGGAGTCGCCAAAGCCTCTACGCGGTGCCTCGGGCCTGGGCGGAGGCAATCCATCTCGATGACCGCGACCGGGTTTTGAAGGCCGCGCAGACGCGGCAGATGGCCGGGGAATATGTTGAAGAGTACCGCATCGTACGACCCGACGGCACGATGAGGTGGATACGTGACCGGGCATTCCCCGTCACCGACACGGATGGGATCGTTATCCGTATCGCTGGGATCGCGGAGGATATCACCGAACGCAAGGAGCAAGAACACAGGATCGCGCGATTGAGCCGGATCCATACCGTACTTAGCGGCATCAATTCGGCGATCGTGCGTATCCGTGATCGCCAGGAGCTGTTCAAGGAGTCCTGCCGCATCGCCGTGGAGCATGGCGGATTCAGCATCGGGTGGATCGCCATAATGGACCACGCAAGCAAAACGCTCGTGCCGGTTGCGCAAATGGGTCTGCCAATGGATTTGGGTGGCCGCGGCGACTCTTCCAATCGTCCGGCGGGGCTGGTTCCGGGGGGCACCGCGGAGGTCGCACTACGCGAGAAGCGGCCGGCCTTCGACAACGACATCGAGCATGGGCTGGGTGAAATGCAGAGCGAGCCTGGGTCAGACACAATGGGTGTCAGGCGAGCGGCCATTCGGCTGGGCGCAAAGTCGGTCATCGTGCTGCCGCTTTACGTGGAGGGGAAGACGTTCGGGATTCTTACCTTGTATGCACCGGAACGCAATTTCTTCGACGACGAGGAGATCAAGCTGCTCACCGAGCTGGCGGGGGACATTTCGTTCGGATTAGAGTTCATCTCGAAGGAAGAGGAGGTGAATTACCTCGCCTACTACGATGTGCTCACCAAGTTACCCAACCGCACGTTTCTGGAAGATCGCCTCGGCCAGTACTTGCACGCCGCGCAGCGCGGGCAGCGCATGGCGGCGGTCATGCTGATCGACCTGGAGCGGTTTCACGTCGTCAACGACACGCTGGGCAGAAACGCTGCGGACGAAGTGCTCAGAGAAATCGCCAGCCGCCTGCAAGTGCAAATCCGGGCCGAGGACACGGTCGCGCGAGTCGGGGCGGATTGTTTTGCAATCGCGTTGTCGGATGCGAGCA
>DASQOP010000073.1:0-5330 GCA_035644415.1 Burkholderiales bacterium | reverse complement strand
CGCGCGAACTGCGAACCGAGCGATTCATGAAGATCGTCTCGCTCGCGCCGGAAGTGTTGTAAGGAACAATCATGCGCAAGATCCGCAAGGGCGACAATGTCGTGGTCATCACCGGCAAGGACAAGGGCAAGCGCGGCACCGTGCTGCGCGTGCTCGGCGATGACCATCTCCTGGTCGAGGGTGCCAACCGCGTCAAGAAGCACCAGAAGCCCAATCCGATGAAGGGCACCACCGGCGGCATCATCGACAAGGAGATGCCGATCCACGTTTCCAACGTGGCGGTGTTCAACCCGACCACCCAGAAAGCCGACCGCATCGGCGTAAAGCAGATGGACGACGGCCGCCGCGTGCGGATCTACAAGTCGAACGGCGAAATGCTGGACGCTTAAGAGGAAGACATGGCAAAGGCCAAGGAAGATACGGCGAAGGCCAAGGAAGACACGGCGAAGGTCAAGGAAGACACGCCGAAGAAGGAAGATACGGCAAAGGCCAAGAAAGCAGCGCCCGCGAAGGCCGCATCCGCGAAGAGCGCAGCGGAGAAGGCCGGACCGGTTCAACCGGCGCGGCTGCAGCAGCATTTCCGCGAAGCGGTGGTGCCGGCCCTGATGAAGCAGTTCGGGTACAAGACCGCCATGCAGGTGCCGCGCATCGACAAGATCGTGCTGAACATGGGTGTGGGCGAGGCGGTCAACGACAAGAAGATCCTGGACAACGCGGTGGGCGACATGACCAGGATCGCCGGCCAGAAGCCGGTGGTGACCAAGGCCAAGAAATCGATCGCCGGCTTCAAGATCCGCAAGGACTACCCGATCGGCTGCAAGGTGACGTTGCGCCGCAGCCGCATGTATGAATTCCTGGACCGGCTGGTCTCGGTGGCGATTCCCCGCATCCGCGACTTCCGCGGCATTGCCGCGCGCTCCTTCGACGGCCGCGGCAATTTCAACCTGGGCGTGAAGGAACAGATCATTTTTCCCGAGATCGAGTACGACAAGATCGATGCACTGCGGGGCCTGAACATCACCATCACCACGACAGCGAAGTCCGACGAGGAAGCGCGTGCGCTCCTCGCCGCCTTCAAGTTCCCGTTCAAGAGCTGAGGTCGCCATGGCAAAGACCGCATTGGTCAATCGCGAAAAGAAACGCCGCGCCACCGTGAAGAAATTCGCGGCCAGGCGCGCCGAGCTGCTCGCAATCATCAACAACAGCAGGGTTTCGGACGAGGACCGCACGCAAGCGCGCGAGAAGTTTCAGCAGCTTCCGCGCAACTCCAGCCCGGTGCGGCTGCGCAATCGCTGCTCGCTGACGGGGCGTCCGCGCGGGGTGTTCAGCAAGTTCGGTCTGGGCCGCAGCAAGCTGCGCGAGATCGCCATGCGTGGCGAGATTCCCGGCGTGACCAAGGCAAGCTGGTAGCAGGAGACTTTGGATGAGCATGAGTGATCCCATTGCCGACATGCTGACGCGGATACGAAACGCGCAGCTTGCGGAGAAAACCTCGGTTGCCGTGCCCGCGAGCAAGCTCAAGGTGTCGATCGCCATGGTCCTCAAGGACGAAGGCTATATCGAGGACTTCGCGCTGCGCGGGGAGGGCGCCAAACGGGCGCTCGAGATCGGCTTGAAGTACTACGCCGGCCGGCCGGTGATCGAGCGCATCGAGCGGGTCAGCCGTCCGGGGCTGCGCATTTACAAGCCGGCCAATGACATTCCGCAGGTGATGAACGGGTTGGGCGTGGCGATCGTGTCCACCTCCAGGGGTGTGATGACCGACCGCAAGGCGCGCCAGACTGGCGTCGGCGGCGAAGTGTTGTGCATCGTGGCGTAGCCGCGGGCGAGGAGCAGAACAGATGTCTCGCATTGGAAATCTTCCGGTCACTCTTCCCAGCGGGGTGGAAGTGACCTTGGCCCCTGGCCAGATTTCGGTCAAGGGGCCGCTGGGCGTGTTGTCGCAACGCCTCGGTGCCGGCGTGGAAGTGAAACGCGACGGCGACAAGGTGGTATTCAAGCGGCTCGACGATTCGATCCAGTCGAACGCGCTGTCCGGGACGCTGCGGGCGCTGGTGGCCAACATGGTGCAGGGCGTGACCAAGGGCTTCGAGAGAAAACTGCAGCTGGTCGGCGTGGGCTACCGGGCGCAGGCGCAGGGCGACAAGCTCAACCTGACGGTGGGTTTCTCGCATCCGGTGGTTCACAAGATGCCCAAGGGCATCAAGGTCGAAACGCCGCAGCAGACTGAAATCGTGATCAAGGGCATCGACAAGCAGGTGGTCGGACAAGTTGCGGCGGAAGTACGCGGTTATCGTCCGCCCGAGCCCTACAAGGGCAAGGGCGTGCGCTACGCCGACGAGCGCGTTGTGCTCAAAGAGACCAAGAAGAAGTAAACGGGACCGGACATGATCGACAAGAAGCAGTCACGCATGCGGCGCGCCCGCCAGACCCGCGCCAAGATCGCCGAAATGAAGGCGGTGCGGCTGGCAATTTACCGCTCCAACGGCCACATCTATGCGCAGGTGATCGACCCGGCCGCGAAGGTGCTGGCGACCGCCTCGACGCTCGAGCCGGAGGTGCGCAAACAGGTGAGCAACGGCGCCAACGTTAAAGCGGCTGCGGTGGTGGGCAAGCGCATCGCCGAAAAGGCAAGAGCGCAGGGCGTGGAACAGGTGGCCTTCGACCGCGCCGGATTCAAATATCACGGCCGCGTGAAAGCGCTGGCCGAAGCGGCGCGTGAAGCCGGCCTCAAGTTCTGAAGGATTAGACCATGGCCAGAATGCAACAACGTACGGAAGAGCGCAGCGACGGCCTGCGCGAAAAGATGGTGTCGGTCAATCGCGTCACCAAAGTGGTGAAGGGCGGCCGCATCCTCGGCTTTGCTGCGCTGACGGTGGTGGGCGACGGCGATGGCGGCATCGGCATGGGCAAGGGCAAAGCCCGCGAAGTGCCGGTGGCGGTGCAGAAGGCGATGGACGAAGCGCGCCGCAAGTTGGTCAAGGTATCGCTGAAGAACGGGACCCTGCAGCACGCGGTAGTCGGCCAGCACGGCGCCGCCAAAGTGTTCATGCAGCCCGCTTCCGAGGGCACGGGGATCATCGCCGGCGGTCCAATGCGGGCGATCTTCGAGGTGATGGGCGTGACCAACGTGCTCGCCAAGTGCATCGGTTCGACCAATCCCTACAACGTGGTTCGCGCCACGATCAACGGTCTGCAGGGGATGAGCACCGCCTCCGAGATCGCGGCCAAGCGCGGCAAGACCGTAGAAGAGATCCTGGGGTAAGCCATGCCTGAGAACATAGTGACTGAGAAAAAGGCCCCCGGGGAAAAAGCACCCGGCAAGCAAGCGGCAGGCAATGCGCCGGTCGGGAAAACAGCCGCCACGAAAGATGACTCGCATTTCAGGAAACCCGCGGATAAAGCGGCCGCGAAATCCGGAAAGAAAGTGAGAGTCACGCTGGTGCGCGGCCTGATCGGTACCCGCGAGAGCCATCGTGCCACGGTGCGTGGCCTGGGCCTGCGGCGCATCAACCACACGGTGGAACTGGAAGACACCCCGGCGGTGCGCGGCATGATCAACAAGGTGAGCTACCTGCTGAAGTGCGAGGCGTAAATGCGTTTGAACCAGATTAAACCGGCAGCCGGCTCCAAACACGCCAAGAAACGGGTCGGTCGCGGCGTCGGCAGCGGCACCGGTAAGACCGCAGGCCGCGGCCACAAGGGGCAGAAGGCGCGCTCCGGCGGTTTCCACAAGATCGGCTTCGAGGGCGGTCAGATGCCGTTGCACCGGCGCCTGCCCAAACGCGGCTTCGTTTCGTTGACCAGCGGCGATACCGTCGAGGTGCGTTTGTCGGCGATCAATGAGTTGCCGGGGGACGACATCGACATCCTGGTGCTGAAGCAGGCCGGCGTAGTGCCGAACGCGGCGCGCGCGGCCAAGGTCATCCTGGCCGGCGAGATCAAGCGCAAGGTGAAACTGCGCGGATTGCTGGTCACCAAAGGCGCGCGTGCGGCCATCGAGAAGGCCGGCGGCGTCATTGAAGGCTGAATAGAACTTGGCAGAGAACTCATTTCTGGGACTGTCCGGGAAGTTCGGCGACCTGAAGCGCCGGCTTCTGTTCCTGCTTGGCGCGCTGATCGTCTATCGGATCGGCGCGCACGTGCCGGTGCCGGGCATCGATCCCGTGCAACTGGCGGCGCTGTTCAAGTCGCAGCAGGGCGGCATCCTGGACATGTTCAACATGTTCTCGGGCGGCGCGCTGTCGCGGTTCACCATCTTTGCGCTGGGGATCATGCCGTATATCTCGGCGTCGATCATCATGCAGCTGCTGACGGTGGTATCGCCGCAGCTGGAGCAGCTGAAGAAGGAGGGCGAGTCGGGACGCAGGAAGATCACCCAGTACACGCGCTATGGCACGTTGTTCCTGGCGACTTTTCAGGCGCTGAGCATTGCCATTGCGCTGGAATCGCAACGCGGCCTGGTGCTGGAGCCGGGACTTGCGTTCCGTTTCATTACCGTGGTGACGCTGGTGACCGGCACGATGTTCCTGATGTGGCTCGGCGAACAGATCACCGAACGCGGCATCGGCAACGGCATTTCGCTGATTATCTTCGCGGGAATCGCGGCGGGATTTCCGCGCGCGGTCGGCGGCACCCTGGAACTGGCGCGCACCGGGGCGTTCTCGATCCCGCTGGTGCTGCTGCTGCTGGTGGGAGCGGTGCTGGTGACCGGACTGGTGGTGTTCGTCGAACGCGGCCAGCGCAAGATCCTGGTCAACTACGCCAAGCGCCAGGTCGGTCGCAAAGTTTATGGCGGGCAGAGTTCGCATCTGCCGCTGAAATTGAACATGGCCGGGGTGATCCCGCCGATTTTTGCCTCGAGCATCATCCTGTTCCCGGCCACGCTGGCCGGCTGGTTCGGGAGCAATGAAGGCATGACCTGGTTGCGGGACATCAGCGGCAAGCTATCCCCCGGGCAGCCGATTTACGTGTTGTTGTACGCCTCCGCGATCGTGTTCTTCTGCTTCTTCTACACCGCCTTGGTGTTCAACCCCAAGGAAACGGCGGAGAACCTGAAGAAAGGCGGGGCTTTCGTGCCGGGGATCCGGCCGGGGGAGCAGACGGCGAAGTACATAGAGAAGATCATCATGCGGCTGACGCTGTCGGGCGCGATCTACGTGACGCTGGTGTGCCTGCTGCCGGAGTTTCTGATCGTGAAGTGGAACGTGCCGTTCTACTTCGGCGGCACCAGCCTGCTGATCATCGTGGTGGTGACGATGGATTTCATGGCCCAGGTGCAGGCCTACGTGATGTCGCACCAGTACGAGAGCCTGCTCAAGAAGGCGAAC
>DASQOP010000072.1:0-16217 GCA_035644415.1 Burkholderiales bacterium | reverse complement strand
CGCCCCGTCCATCTGCGCCGCCCCCGTGATCATGTTCTTCACGTAGTCGGCATGCCCCGGGCAGTCCACGTGCGCGTAGTGGCGCTTGGCGGTCTCGTATTCCACGTGCGCAGTGTTGATCGTGATCCCGCGCGCCTTTTCTTCCGGCGCATTGTCGATCTGGTCGTAGGCCTTCGCCTCGCCCCCGAACTTCTTCGACAGCACCAGCGTCAGCGCCGCCGTCAGCGTGGTCTTGCCATGGTCCACGTGACCAATCGTCCCCACGTTCACGTGCGGCTTGGTGCGCTCAAACTTTCCCTTTGACATGTTGCCGTTCCTTCCTGCTTACGCAGCCTTCTTATTGATCACCGCCTCGGCGACAGTCTTCGGCGCTTCGGCGTAACGCTTGAATTCCATCGTATATGTGGCGCGGCCCTGGGTGGCGGAGCGCAGCGTCGTCGAATAGCCGAACATTTCCGCCAGCGGCACTTCCGCCCTGATCACCATCGTGCCCGCCACTTCCTCCTGGCCCTGGATCATGCCGCGGCGCGAAGACAGATCGCCGATGACGTTGCCGACGAAGTTTTCTGGCGTCTCCACTTCCACCGCCATCATCGGTTCGAGCAGGACCGGGTTGGCCCTGCGCATGCCGTCCTTGAAGGCGATCGAGGCGGCCATCTTGAACGCGTTTTCGTTCGAGTCCACGTCGTGATAGGAACCGTCGAACAGCGTGACCTTTACGTCCACCACGGGGAATCCGGCCAGCACGCCGTTGGGCAGCGTTTCCTGCAGGCCCTTGTCCACGGCTGGGATGTATTCGCGCGGCACCGTGCCGCCCTTGATGGCGTCGATGAATTCGTATCCCTTGCCCGCCTCGTTCGGCTCCAGCTTGAGCCAGACGTGGCCGTACTGGCCGCGGCCGCCGGACTGCTTGATGAACTTGCCTTCCACTTCCACCGGCTTCTTGATGGCTTCGCGGTAAGCGACCTGCGGCTTGCCGACGTTGGCCTCGACACCGAACTCGCGCTTCATGCGGTCGACGATGATTTCCAGGTGCAACTCGCCCATCCCGGAGATGATGGTCTGCCCGGATTCCTCGTCGGTGTGGACGCGGAACGAAGGATCTTCCTGCGCCAGGCGGTTGAGTGCAATGCCCATCTTTTCCTGGTCGGCCTTGGTCTTGGGTTCCACCGCCTGGGAAATGACCGGCTCGGGGAACACCATGCGCTCGAGCGTGATGACCTTGTCGGGATGGCAGAGCGTTTCGCCGGTCGAAGCCTCCTTGAGGCCGACCGCGGCGGCGATGTCGCCGGCGAACACTTCCTTGATTTCTTCGCGCTGGTTGGCGTGCATCTGCAGCAGACGGCCAATGCGCTCCTTGCGCCCGCGCACCGAGTTGTAGACGGTGTCGCCCGACTTGAGCACGCCCGAATAGACGCGTATGAAGGTGAGCTGGCCGACATAGGGGTCGGTCATGATCTTGAACGCCAGCGCGGCGAACGGCTCGCTGTCGTCGGCCTTGCGCGACACGATCTTGCCGTCCTCGGCTTCTCCCGTAACCGGCGGGATGTCCACCGGCGAGGGCATGTAGTCGATCACCGCGTCGAGCATCGCCTGCACGCCCTTGTTCTTGAATGCCGAGCCGCACAGCATCGGCACGATTTCGTTCTTGATGACGCGCGTGCGCAGGCCTGCCTTGATGTCCGCCTCCGAGAGGTCGTGTCCCTCGAGGTACTTGTGCATCAGTTCGTCGTTGGCTTCGGCCGCGGCCTCGACCATTTTCTCGCGCCATTTCTTGGCCTCTTCGACCAGATTGGCCGGAATTTCGCGAAGGTCGTACTTCGTGCCCTGCGTCGCGTCGTCCCAGTAGATCGCCTTCATCTTGACCAGGTCGACGATGCCCTCGAACTTCTCTTCTGCGCCGACCGGAATCTGGATCGGCACCGGGTTGCCCTTGAGGCGTGTGCGGATATGGTCGTAGGACTTGAAGTAGTCCGCGCCCTGGCGATCCATCTTGTTGATGAATGCCAGGCGCGGTACCTTGTACTTGTTGGCCTGGCGCCACACGGTTTCCGATTGCGGCTGCACGCCGGCAACGGCATCGTAGACCATGCAGGCGCCGTCCAGCACGCGCATGGAGCGCTCGACTTCGATGGTGAAATCCACGTGGCCGGGCGTGTCGATGATGTTGATGCGGTGCTGCGGAAAGCTGCCGTCCATCCCCTTCCAGAAACAGGTCGTCGCTGCGGAAGTGATGGTGATGCCGCGCTCGCGTTCCTGCTCCATCCAGTCCATGATCGCGGCCCCGTCGTGCACTTCGCCGATCTTGTGCGACACGCCGGTGTAGAACAGGATGCGTTCGGTGGTCGTGGTCTTGCCGGCATCGATGTGCGCACTGATGCCGATGTTGCGGTATCGCTCGATGGGTGTGACGCGGGGCACTTTAGTAAACCAGTGTTAAGTGTTGAGTGTTGAGTGTTGAGTGTTGAATGTTGAGTGTTTAGTGGTTGAACCGAAACTCAACATTCAAAATTCATCACTCAAAATTCTCTCATTGCCGCTAAAAGCGGTAATGGGCGAAGGCCTTGTTGGCCTCCGCCATGCGGTGCACTTCCTCGCGCTTTTTCATGGCGCCGCCGCGGCCTTCCGCGGCTTCGGCCAGTTCGGCCGCCAGGCGTGCGTCCATCGACTTCTCGGCGCGCTTGCGCGCCGCATCGCGCAACCAGCGCATCGCCAGGGCGTTGCGGCGAACCGAACGCACTTCCACCGGCACCTGGTAGTTGGCGCCGCCGACGCGGCGGCTCTTGACCTCCACCATCGGGCGCACGTTGCCGAGCGCCTGGGTGAACACCTCCAGCGGATCCTTGCCGGTTTTCTTGTTGATCTGCTCCAGTGCGCTGTAGACGATGGCCTCCGCGATCGACTTCTTGCCGCGGGTCATCAGCACGTTGACAAACTTGGCAACCTCCTGGCTGCTGTATTTCGGATCCGGAAGCGTCTCGCGCTTCGGTACTTCTCTGCGTCGTGGCATATTTAAACCAGTGTTAAGTGTTAAGTGTTGAGTTGAAACCCCGGGGCTCCGGTCCTTTGCAGTTCACTCAACACTCAACATTCAAAATTCAAAATTCCGCGCTAGGCGGCCTTGGGCCGCTTAGCGCCGTACTTGGAACGGCTCTGCTTGCGGTCCTTCACGCCCTGCGTGTCGAGGCTGCCGCGTACCATGTGGTAGCGCACGCCCGGCAGGTCCTTCACGCGGCCGCCACGAATCAGCACTACCGAGTGCTCCTGCAGGTTGTGGCCTTCGCCGCCGATGTAGCTGATCACCTCGAAACCATTGGTGAGGCGCACCTTGGCCACTTTCCGCAGCGCCGAGTTCGGCTTCTTCGGCGTGGTGGTATAGACGCGCGTGCAAACGCCACGTTTTTGCGGGGACCCTGCAAGCGCCGGAACCTTGCTTTTGGTCTTCGGCATGGCTCGCGGCTTGCGCACTAATTGGTTGATTGTTGGCATTATTTCCGGTCCTAAAAAACCCGGGACGGCGTCGCCGCCGTCCCACGGTTGTATGCTGCTATCACCGCCGACCCGGGATTGCCGCCGGAACGGCAGGTAAAAAGACGGCAGATTCTATGGGCCGCCGTCTGGGGTGTCAAGCAACCTGCTCGTCTCCAGCGGCCTCCGCCGCCACCGGTTCGCCGATCAGGCCCTCGGCCGCGAACTCCTGCGGCTGCCCGCGGACGCGGCGGTTCTTGTGGTAAGCCAGACCGGTGCCGGCGGGAATGAGTCGGCCGACGATGACGTTTTCCTTGAGTCCACGCAGGTCGTCCTTCTTGCCCATGATCGCCGCCTCGGTTAGTACCCGGGTGGTCTCCTGGAACGAGGCTGCCGAGATGAACGAGTCGGTCGACAGCGACGCCTTGGTGATCCCCAGCAGCAGGTACTCGTAAGTGGCCGGCTTTTTGCCATCGGCTTCGAGTTGGTCGTTCACCTGCAGCACTTCCGAGCGCTCGACCTGCTCGCCGGTGATGAACTCGGAATCGCCGACCTCGACGATCTGCACCCGGCGCAACATCTGCCGCACGATTACCTCGATGTGCTTGTCGTTGATCTTCACGCCCTGCAGACGGTACACGTCCTGCACTTCATCGGTGATGTAACGAGCCAGCGCCTCGACTCCCAGCAGGCGCAGGATGTCGTGCGGATCGGCCGGGCCGTCGACGATGCTCTCGCCCTTGTTCACCACCTGGCCGTCGTGCGCCATCACGTGCTTGTCCTTGGGGATCAGGTATTCGTGAGCCACCCCGTCCAGATCGGTGATCACCAGGCGCTGCTTGCCCTTGGTGTCCTTGCCGAACGACACGGTGCCAGTGACTTCCGCGAGCACGCCGGCATCCTTAGGCGAACGCGCCTCGAACAGCTCGGCCACCCGCGGCAGGCCGCCGGTGATGTCGCGGGTCTTGGAAGTCTCCTGCGGGATGCGCGCCAGCACTTCGCCGACGCCCACCTGCTGGCCGTCCTTCACGGTGATCACGGAATGGATCTGGAACGTGATGTTCACCGGCAGTTCGGAGCCCGGGATCTTCACTTCCTTGCCCTTTTCGTCGACCAGCTTCACGCTCGGGCGCAGCCCCTTGGCTTGCGCCACGCCGCGACGCTTGGGATCGATGACGACCAGCGTGGATAGGCCGGTGACATCATCGATCTGCCGCGCCACTGTCACGCCTTCTTCCACGTTGTCGAACTTCACCCGCCCGGCGTACTCGGTGATGATCGGCCGGGTGTGCGGATCCCAGGTGGCCAGCACCTTGCCGGCCTTGACCGGGCTCGCATCGGCCACATGCAGCGTGGCGCCGTAGGGAACCTTGTGGCGTTCGCGCTCGCGCCCATTGTCGTCCAGGATCAGCACTTCGCCGGAACGGGAAATCGCCACCTGTTCGCCGCGCACGTTGGTCACATAGCGCATCAGCGGCGAGAAGCGCGCCGTGCCGTTGGACTTCGATTCGATCTGGCTCGCCACCGCGGTACGCGAAGCTGCGCCGCCGATGTGGAAAGTGCGCATGGTGAGCTGGGTACCCGGCTCGCCGATCGACTGCGCCGCGATCACGCCGACCGCTTCGCCGACGTTGACGATCTGCCCGCGGCCCAGGTCGCGCCCGTAACACTTGGCGCACAGACCGTAACGCGTGTCGCAGGTGAGCGGCGTGCGCACCTTGACTTCGTCGATACCCAGCGTCTCGATGCGCTCCACCGCCTCTTCGTCCAGCAGCGAGCCGGCCGGGTAGGTAATCTGGCTGTTCTCGGGATTGACCACGTCGTTGGCGGCCACGCGGCCGAGAATGCGCTCGCGCAAAGCCTCGACCACTTCGCCGCCTTCGATCAGGGCCTTCATGGCCACACCGTTGGTCGTGCCGCAATCATCTTCGATGACAACCAGGTCCTGGGTCACGTCGACCAGACGGCGGGTGAGATAACCCGAGTTCGCGGTCTTCAGCGCGGTGTCGGCCAAGCCCTTGCGCGCGCCGTGCGTCGAGATGAAGTACTGCAGTACGTTCAGGCCTTCGCGGAAGTTCGCGGTGATCGGCGTTTCGATGATGGAACCATCCGGCTTCGCCATCAGGCCGCGCATGCCGGCGAGCTGACGGATCTGCGCAGCCGAACCCCGCGCCCCGGAATCGGCCATCATGTAGATGGCGTTGAACGATTCCTGCGACATCGGGTTGCCCTTCTTGTCCTTCATCGGCGCCCAGTCGTTCTTCCTGGCGTCCCACTCCACCACCGGTTCCTGTCCGAGGCGCTCCATCATGGCCTTGGCGACCATGTCGCCGGCGCGGCCCCAGATGTCCACCACCTTGTTGTAGCGTTCGCCCTGCGTCACCAGGCCCGAGGTGTATTGCGACTCGATGTCCTGTACTTCCTTCTCTGCGGCGTCGATCAATTGCTCCTTCTCCGGTGGGATTTCCATGTCGTCCACGCAGATCGAGATGCCGGCGCGGGTCGCGTAGGTAAAGCCGGTGTACATCAGTTTGTCGGCGAAGATGACCGTCTCGCGCAGGCCGCAACGGCGGAAACCGGCGTTGATCAGCTTGGAAATTTCCTTCTTCTTGAGCGCCTTGTTGATCAGCTCGAACGGCAGTCCTGCAGGCAGGATTTCGGACAGAAGCGCACGACCCACCGTGGTGTCATAGCGGGTAACGCGCTCTGTGATGTTGCCGGCTTCGTCCTTGTCGAACTCCTTGATGCGCACCAGTACGCGCGCGTGCAGTTCCGCCTGCCGGTTGTCGTAGGCGCGCTGTACCTCGGCAACGTCGCGGAAAATCATGCCCTCGCCGCGCGCGCCGATCTTCTGCCGCGTCATGTAGTACAGGCCCAGCACGATGTCCTGCGACGGCACGATGATCGGGTCGCCGTTCGCCGGCGACAGGATGTTGTTCGAGGACAGCATCAGCGTGCGCGCTTCCATCTGGGCTTCCAGCGACAGCGGCACGTGCACCGCCATCTGGTCGCCGTCGAAGTCGGCGTTGAACGCCGCGCAAACCAGCGGGTGCAGCTGGATCGCCTTGCCTTCGATCAGCACCGGCTCGAAAGCCTGGATGCCCAGGCGGTGCAGCGTCGGGGCACGGTTCAGCATCACCGGGTGCTCGCGGATCACTTCTTCGAGGATGTCCCACACCACCGGGTTCTCGTTCTCGACCTCGCGCTTGGCTGCCTTGATGGTGCCGGCGATGCCCATCACTTCCAGCTTGTGGAAAATGAAGGGCTTGAACAGCTCCAGCGCCATCTTCTTCGGCAGTCCGCACTGGTGCAGCTTCAGTTGCGGCCCGACCACGATCACCGAACGGCCGGAGTAGTCGACGCGCTTGCCCAGCAGGTTCTGGCGGAAGCGGCCGCCCTTGCCCTTGATCATGTCGGCGAGCGACTTGAGCGGACGTTTGTTAGCGCCGGTCATCGCCTTGCCGCGGCGGCCGTTGTCCAGCAGCGAATCCACCGCCTCTTGCAGCATGCGTTTCTCGTTGCGTACGATGATTTCCGGTGCCTTGAGTTCGAGCAGGCGCTTCAGCCGGTTGTTGCGGTTGATGACGCGGCGGTACAGGTCATTCAGATCGGAGGTCGCGAAGCGCCCGCCATCGAGCGGCACCAGCGGCCGCAGTTCGGGCGGCAGCACCGGCAGCACTTCCATCACCATCCAGTCGGCCTTGATGCCGGACTTCTGGAAGCCCTCGAGCACTTTCAGCCGCTTGGCGATCTTCTTGATCTTGGTCTCGGAGTCGGTACCCTCGAGCTCCTTGCGCAGCGTGTCGATTTCCTTGTTCAGATCGAGGTGGCGCAGCAGTTCGCGCACGCCCTCGGCGCCCATCGCCGCATGGAATTCGTCGCCGAATTCCTCGACCTTCTCCAGATAGGCGTCCTCGGACAGCAGGTCGCCGCGCTTCATCGGCGTCATCCCCGGATTGGTGACCACGAATGCCTCGAAATAGAGCACGCGCTCGATGTCGCGCAGCGTCATGTCGAGCACCATGCCCAGGCGGCTCGGCAGGCTCTTCAGGAACCAGATGTGCGCCACCGGGCTCGCCAGTTCGATGTGGCCCATGCGCTCGCGACGCACTTTGGACAGGGTGACTTCCACGCCGCATTTTTCGCAGATCACGCCGCGGTGCTTCAGGCGCTTGTACTTGCCGCACAGGCACTCGTAATCTTTCACCGGGCCAAAGATCTTGGCGCAGAACAGGCCGTCGCGCTCCGGCTTGAAGGTGCGGTAGTTGATGGTCTCGGGCTTCTTCACTTCGCCGTACGACCAGGAACGGATTTTCTCAGGGGAAGCCAGTCCGATCTTGATGGCGTCGAACTCTTCTTCCTGCGTGACCTGCTTGAACAAATCGAGCAATGCTTTCATTTCTAACCTCGTTATGTGAGGAGTAGTTCGCCTAAGTCGAAAGATCGTCAGTGAAGGTAGTACGCATTGACCCTTCACTCTTCACTCATTCACCCTTCACGCGTTAGTAGCGGTCGAGGTCGATGTCGATCGCGAGCGAGCGGATTTCCTTCACCAGCACGTTGAAGGACTCCGGCATGCCGGCGTCGATCTTGTGTTCGCCCTTGACGATGTTCTCGTACACCTTGGTGCGGCCGCCCACGTCGTCGGATTTGACGGTGAGCATTTCCTGCAGCGTGTACGCAGCGCCATAAGCCTCGAGCGCCCAGACTTCCATTTCGCCGAAACGCTGGCCGCCGAACTGCGCCTTGCCGCCCAGCGGCTGCTGGGTGACGAGCGAGTACGGGCCGGTGGAACGGGCGTGCATCTTGTCGTCCACCAGGTGGTGCAGCTTCAGCATGTGCATGTAACCCACGGTAACCGGCCGGTCGAAGAGTTCACCGGTGCGGCCGTCCATCAGCGCGATCTGGCCCGATTTCGGCAGGCCCGCGAGCTCGAGCATGGTCTTGATCTCGTCCTCGGTGGCACCATCGAAAACCGGGGTCGCGAACGGCACGCCGGACTGGAGATTGCGCGCCAGATCGATGACCTCGATGTCGGTGAAATCGCTGATGTCCTCGGCTTTGCCGCTGGAGTTGTAGATCAGCGTCAGCGCCTTGCGGACGTCGGCGATCTTGGCCTGGGCCTTGAGCAGTTCGCCGATGCGTTTGCCCAGACCCTTGGCCGCCCATCCGAGATGGGTTTCCAGAATCTGGCCGACGTTCATCCGCGACGGCACCCCCAGCGGATTGAGCACCACGTCCACCGGGGTACCGTCGGCCATGTGCGGCATGTCCTCAATCGGCGTGATCTTGGAGATCACCCCTTTGTTGCCGTGGCGGCCCGCCATCTTGTCGCCGGGCTGGAGCCTGCGCTTGACCGCGAGGTAAACCTTGACCATCTTCTGCACGCCGGGGGGTAGTTCATCGCCGCTGGTGAGCTTGCGCTTCTTTTCCTCGAAGGCCGCATCGAATGCCTTGCGGGTCTGTTCCAGTCCCTCCTGCAACTGCTCGAGCTGCTGTGCCGCCTCCTCGTTCGCCAGACGCACGTCGAACCAGTGGTAGCGTTCGATATCCTGCAGGTAGGCCTTGGTGATCTTGGCTCCCTTGGCGAGCTTCTTCGGACCACCGTTGGCGGTCTTGCCGGTGAGCAAGCGCTCGATCCGGCCGAAGGCATCGTCCTCGACGATGCGCAACTGGTCGGCGAGGTCTTTCTTGTAGCGCTTGAGTTCGTCGTCGATGATCTGCTGGGCGCGCTTGTCGCGCTCAATGCCTTCGCGGGTGAATACCTGCACGTCGATCACTGTGCCGGACATGCCAGAGGGCACGCGCAAGCTGGTGTCCTTCACGTCCGAGGCCTTCTCGCCGAAGATCGCGCGCAGCAGCTTCTCTTCCGGCGTGAGCTGGGTTTCGCCCTTGGGCGTCACCTTGCCCACCAGCACGTCGCCCGCATCCACTTCCGCGCCGATAGACACGATGCCGGACTCATCGAGCCGCGCCAGCATGTTCTCAGACAGATTGGAGATGTCGCGGGTGATTTCCTCGGGTCCGAGCTTGGTGTCGCGCGCCACCACCGACAGCTCCTCGATATGGATCGAGGTGAACCGGTCTTCGGCCACCACGCGCTCCGAGATCAGGATGGAGTCCTCGAAGTTGTAGCCGTTCCAGGGCATGAACGCCACCAGCAAGTTCTGGCCGAGCGCCAGTTCGCCCATGTCGGTTGATGCGCCGTCGGCCACCACGTCGCCGCGGGCGATGTGGTCGCCGACTTTCACGATCGGACGCTGGTTGATGTTGGTGTTCTGGTTGGAACGGGTGTACTTCACCAGGTTGTAGATATCCACGCCGACCTCGCCGGCCGAGGTCTCTTCGTCGTTGACCCGCACCACGATGCGCGAGGCATCGACGTAATCGACCACGCCGCCGCGCAACGCCTGCACCGCGGTGCCGGAGTCCACTGCCACCGTGCGTTCGATGCCGGTGCCGACGAGCGGCTTCTCCGCGCGCAGGCAGGGAACGGCCTGGCGCTGCATGTTCGATCCCATCAGCGCCCGATTGGCGTCGTCGTGCTCCAGGAACGGGATCAGCGAAGCGGCCACCGACACGATTTGCGAAGGCGCAACGTCCATGTACTCGACGCGGTCGACAGTCGCCATCGTGAATTCGTTGCGATGGCGGCAGGACACCAGCTCGTCGAGCAGCTTGCCCTTCTTGTCGATCGCGGCATTGGCCTGGGCGATGACGTACTTGCCTTCCTCGATCGCCGACAGGAATTCGATGTCGTCGGTGACCCGGCCGTTTGCCACTTTTCTATAGGGCGTTTCCAGGAAGCCGTACTCGTTGGTGCGGGCGTACAGCGCCAGCGAATTGATCAGGCCGATGTTCGGGCCTTCCGGGGTTTCAATCGGACACACGCGTCCGTAGTGGGTCGGGTGCACGTCGCGCACCTCGAAGCCGGCACGTTCACGCGTAAGGCCCCCGGGTCCCAGCGCGGAAACGCGGCGCTTGTGGGTGATTTCCGACAGCGGATTGGTCTGGTCCATGAACTGCGACAACTGCGACGAACCGAAGAACTCGCGAACCGCCGCCGATACCGGCTTGGCATTGATCAGATCATGCGGCATCAAGTTCTCGGATTCGGCCTGCGAGAGGCGTTCCTTGACCGCGCGCTCCACCCGCACCAGGCCGGCGCGGAACTGGTTCTCGGCGAGTTCACCCACCGAGCGCACGCGGCGGTTGCCGAGGTGGTCGATGTCGTCGATTTCGCCGCGCCCGTTGCGCAGATCGATCAGGATCTGGATGACCGCGATGATGTCCTCGTTGGACAGCGTGCCCGGGCCTGTCAGTTCGTTGCGGCCGACGCGACGGTTGAACTTCATCCGTCCCACCGCCGACAGATCGTAACGCTCCTCGGCGTAGAACAACCCGTTGAACAGCGTGCGCACCGCGTCTTCCGTGGGCGGCTCCCCGGGGCGCATCATGCGGTAGATCGCCACCTGCGCCTGCATCTGGTCGGTGGTTTCGTCGGCGCGCAGCGTCTGGGAGATGTACGGCCCTTGGTCGAGGTCGTTGGTGTAAATGGTCTGGATAGTGTCGATCCCCGCCTCGACGATCTTTTTGAGCAGACTCTCGGTGATCTCGTCGTTGGCGTTGGCGACGATCTCGCCTGTTTCCTTGTTGACCAGGCTGTGGCCGAGTGTGCGGCCGAGCAGGAACTCTTCGGATACCGCGATCTTGCTCAGCCCTGCCTGCTCCATGTCGCGCACGTGCTTGACGGTGATGCGCTTGTCCTTCTGGACGATCAGCTTGCCCTGCTTGGTGACGATGTCGAAGCGCGCGATTTCGCCGCGCATGCGGTCCGGCTTGAGCTCGAACTGGATGCCCTTCTTCGATATGTGGAAGGTATCCATCATGAAGAAGCCGGCAAGAATCTGTTCCGGGGTGTAGCCGATCGCCTTGAGCAGGATCGTGACCGGCATCTTGCGGCGCCGGTCAACGCGGAAATACAGGTAGTCCTTCGGATCGAATTCGAAGTCCAGCCAGGAACCGCGGTAGGGGATGATGCGCGCCGAGAACAGCAGCTTGCCGGAGGAGTGGGTCTTGCCGCGGTCGTGCTCGAAGAACACGCCCGGCGAGCGGTGCAGCTGCGACACGATGACGCGTTCGGTGCCGTTGATGACGAACGAGCCGGTGGTGGTCATGAGCGGGATTTCGCCCATGTACACTTCCTGTTCCTTGACTTCCTTCACCGTGGGCTTGGCGGCTTCCTTGTCCATGATGGTCAGCCGCACCTTGGCGCGCAGCGGCGCCGCGTAAGTCAAGCCGCGCTGCTGGCACTCCTTGACGTCGAAAGGCGGGGTGCCGAGCTGGTAGCTGACAAAATCGAGCCGCGCATTCCCGGAATGGCTGACGATCGGATAGATCGACTGGAATGCGGCCTGCAGGCCCTGGTTCTTGCGCTTGTCCGCGGCCAGTTCGGCCTGCAGGAACTGCGCGTACGAGTCGATCTGCGTCGCCAGCAGGTACGGCACCTGCAACACGCTCGCGCGCTTGGCAAAGCTCTTGCGAACGCGTTTCTTTTCGGTAAAGGAGTAAGCCATGACATCTCCGATTCACGGCAGGCGCGGGGATCGCGCGCTGCGTTCATCGACTGGTGATGGGCGTGGTGGTTGGCCGCTACCAACCGCTGGCGGACGATGGCGGGGAACCCCGCCATCCGACCATACCTGTCTTCTGCAGTCGCTTCAGAAGACAAAGAGAAACCGCCTCTCGGGGGTTTTTCTTTAGCCTCTTTTGCCTCGTCCTTTATGCAGAAAAAGGCCGGCGACCGCAGTCACCAGCCTCCCTGCATGCCCGTGCAAGCCTTATTTGATCTCGGCTTTCGCGCCGGCTTCTTCAAGTTGCTTCTTGATCTCCTCGGCGTCCTTCTTGGGAATGCCTTCCTTGACCGGTTTGGGCGCGCCGTCCACCAAGTCCTTGGCTTCCTTCAGACCCAGACCGGTCACTGCACGCACCACCTTGATCACGTTCACCTTGTTATCGCCGGTCGCGGCGAGAATCACGGAAAAATCGGTCTTTTCCTCCACAGCGGCAGCTGCGCCGCCGCCCGCGGGAGCAGCGACGGCAACGGCCGCGGCGGCTGCGGAAACCCCGAATTTTTCTTCCATGTCCTTGATGAGTTGCGAGAGCTCGAGGACGCTCATGTTGCCGATGGCGTCGATGAGTTCAGCTTTTGCCATTGCCATTTCGTATCTCCTGAAATCCTGAAAACGGTTAAGTCGCGGTTGTTACGCGGCCTGTTTCTGATCCCTGACTGCAGCCAGCGTGCGCACAAACTTGCCCGGCACTTCGTTGAGTGTCCGGACGAACTTGGCGATCGGCGCCTGCATCGTGCCCATGAGTTTTGCCAGCAGTTCCTCGCGGCTCGGCATGGTGGCCAGGGTCGCGACCTGTTTCGGGGTCATGACCTGTCCGGGCATTGCGCCGGCCTTGATGACGAACCGCTCGTTCGCCTTGGCAAATTCATTGAGTACCTTCGCCGCAGCCACCGGATCGGCAGATATGCCGTACGCGAGCGGCCCTACCATGTGCTGAGCCAGGCTCTCGAACGGTGTGCCGGTGACGGCGCGGCGCGCCAGGGTGTTCTTGAGAACTCGGAGGTACACGCCCGAGCTGCGTGCTTTCGCGCGCAACGCGGTCATGTCGCCGACTTCGAGGCCGCGGTATTCGGCGAGCACGATGGCCTGGGCCCGCGCAACCTTCGCGCTGACCTCCGCCACTACCGCTTTCTTGTCGTCTAGATTGAGACCCAAGGTCTACCCTCCTAAAGTTGAACAAGAGGCCTTTCACCCGAGGTAATAGGCCTCACCCTTTCAGATATAGCGACCTTCGATCCAGGAGCCGGCGCTGATTTCCCGCCCGCCCGATATCTGTCTCTTGAGTACGCTATCTGCGTTGGGCACTTGCCGTGAAGGGTGAAGGGTGAAGAGTTCCACGCCCAATCACTGCCTTTTCCGGCTCGAACGATTAAGCCCGTGAGGCTCGGGAAGAAGGAGAAACGTTCCGGTTTGACCCTTCACTTTTCACCCTTCACCCTTCACCTTTCTGGGCCCCAACGGTCTTTGACAGCCCTGACCGCCCCCGAACAAGCGGGCCGCCAGTTCCCAAAGTCCTTACTGCTGCTGGGCGCCCAGGCTGGCCTGGTCCACCCGCACGCCCGGTCCCATGGTGCTGGAGACCGAGACTTTCTTAAGATAGATGCCCTTAGTCCCCAAGGGCCTCGATTTGTTCAATGCGTCCATCAACGCCAGAAAGTTTTCCTTCAGCGCCTCTTCGGTGAACGAGGCGCGGCCGATGGTGCACTGGACCGTGCCGGCCTTGTCGGCGCGGTACTGGACCTGGCCGGCCTTTGCGTTCTTGACTGCATCCGCGACATTCGGTGTGACCGTGCCCACTTTCGGGTTCGGCATCAGCCCGCGCGGGCCGAGAACCTGGCCGAGCTGGCCGACCACACGCATCGCGTCGGGCGTGGCGATCGCCACATCGAAGTCAATCTTGCCTTCCTTTACCTGGGCGGCAAGGTCCTCGAAGCCAACGATGTCGGCTCCGGCATCCTTGGCCGCCTGTGCCTTGTCGCCCTGCGCGAACACCGCGACCCGTACCGTCTTGCCGGTGCCCTTGGGCAGCACGATGGAGCCGCGCACGGTCTGATCGGACTTCTTGGCGTCGATACCGAGATTGATGGCAACGTCCACGGATTCGTTGAATTTGGCGCTGGCGCCTTCTTTCACCAGTTTGATCGCATCAGCGATCGGGTACGCCTTGCCGGGGTCGATCTTTGCCCGCAACTCCTTGGTTCTCTTGGAAATATGTGTCATTTCAGAACCCCTCCACTTCGACGCCCATACTGCGTGCGCTACCGGCCACGGTACGCATCGCCGCTTCCAGATCCGCAGCGGTCAGATCGGGCATCTTCTGCTTGGCGATCTGCTCGACTTGCGCGCGGGTCAGCCTGCCGACCTTGTCGGTATTCGGTTTGGCGCTGCCCTTCTCGGCCTTTGCCGCCTTGCGGATCAGCACCGAGGTCGGCGGGGTCTTGATGATGAAGGTGAAACTCTTGTCCGCGTAGGCGGTGATCACCACCGGCAGCGGCAGACCCGGCTCCACGCCCTGGGTCTGGGCGTTGAAGGCCTTGCAGAACTCCATGATGTTGAGGCCGCGCTGGCCCAGTGCCGGGCCGATCGGCGGGCTCGGATTGGCTTTGCCTGCAGGAACCTGCAGCTTGACGAAGCCGACGACTTTCTTTGCCACGATATGACTCCTCTAGAGAGTGGGTGCTAGCGCACGCCCAGAGGCGCGCTCCCCATTCAAAATCCGTAAAAATCCGTAAATGGTGAATCGTGAATAGTGAATCGAAAAACCTACCCTTTGCTCAGCCGTTACCATTTCCCATTTACCATTTCCCGTTTACGCCTTTTCGACCTGGCTGAAATCCAGCTCGACGGGCGTGGCGCGCCCGAAGATGGAAACCGAAACCCGCAGCTTGTTCTTGTCGTAGTTCACTTCTTCCACCGAACCGTGGAAATCGGTGAACGGTCCTTCCTTAACGCGCACCGCCTCGCCCACTTCGAACAGCACCTTGGGCTTGGGCTTCTCCACGCCTTCCTGGATCTGGTGCAGAATCGCCTGGACTTCCTTTTCGCTGATCGGCGGCGGACGGCGCCCGGGCGCGCCGCCGACGAAACCGGTCACTTTCGGCGTGTTCTTCACCAGGTGCCAGGTCTCGTCGGTCATGTCCATTTCGACCAGCACGTAACCCGGGAAGAACTTGCGCTCGCTGATGTTCTTCTGGCCACTTTTCATCTCGACCACTTCTTCGACCGGGACCAGGATCTGGCCGAATTTGTCTTCCATGCCGGCCCGGCCGATGCGCTCCACCAGCGCGCGCTGGACGCTCTTCTCGAAGCCCGAGTAGGCGTGAACCACATACCACTTTTTCGACATCACGCCCCCGGTCCCATCAAGAGTTTCACGCCCCATACCAGGACCGCGTCCACGATCCACAGGAAGATCGCCATCACCAGCACGAAGGCGAGCACCATTCCGGTGGTCTGCACCGTTTCCTTGCGCGACGGCCACACCACTTTCCTGGTTTCGGCCACCGCCTCCTGGGCATAGACATAGAACTGCCGGCCCGGCTCGGTCGTCCATCCCACCAATACCGCAGCGACCAACCCCGCGAGCACCGAGGCAATCCGCAGAATCAGCGCCCTGTCACCCAGATAATAGAAGCCAGCGACTCCTGCAATGACCAGCAGTGCCGCCAGCGCCAACTTGATCTTGTCTGCCATCTTTCCTTCGGAGTGTTTATCCTACGGAGTGTTGAGTGATGAGTTTTAAATGTTAAGTTAAGACCAAGAACTCAAAATTAAACACTCAACACTCATCACTCGCGTAGCGGGTGGCAGGCCAGGAGGGTCTCGAACCCCCAACCTTCGGTTTTGGAGACCGACGCTCTGCCAATTGAGCTACTGGCCTTAAATTCGGGTGATTAGGTAAACGGTGATTTAAGTGATTGTCCAAGTCACTGAATCGCCAAATTACTCAATCGCTGAATCACTTAATCGCTGATTTACTCGATGACCTTTGACACCACGCCCGCACCCACGGTGCGGCCGCCCTCGCGAATGGCAAAGCGCAAGCCCTCTTCCATCGCAATGGGCTGAATGAGCTGCACGGTAATGGCCACGTTGTCCCCAGGCATCACCATCTCG
>DASQOP010000071.1:0-2833 GCA_035644415.1 Burkholderiales bacterium | reverse complement strand
GACGTGAAGCAGATCCGCGAGATGCGCTTCCCGGTCTTCCACGGTGGCATCGGTCCGCTCGATACCAAGGGCCGAGCCAGGATGGTGCAGCGCGACGTGCCGGTCGAATGCGCCGGCGTGAGAGTGCGTAACGGCGACATTTTGTTCGGGGACGTGGATGGCGTCGTGGTCATTCCGCAGGAACGCGCCGCCGAAGTTCTCGCGAAGGCAAAGGAGAAAGTGGCGGGAGAGGGCCGGACGCGCGACGAGCTGCGACAGGGCCGTCTGCTGCACGAGGTGTTCGAGAAGTACCGGATTCTCTAGTGTCCTGTTCCGCTAATTCGTGGGATAACTCACGAATCTTGGAACTCAGTCCCACAATTTATTTAACAGCAATCCAACATCGATCGGAAAACCCGCGAAATCGGCGTCAGGCAAGGCGCGAGTGCTCGACAGTGGCGGGCCCCACGGCGAGGACTCGTAACACCGCATGGCGCCGATTCTCGTCGGGTTTTCAGCCACGAATTGGCGGAACAGGACACTAGAGCACCACCGTCTGCGGTTCGTCGCCCGAGCGGGGGCGGATCTCGCCGATGCGGAAAACGCTTTCTCCTTCGCGCTCGAACGCTTGCTGCGCCCGGCCGGCATTCTCCGCGGCTACGATCGCCACCATGCCGATGCCGCAATTGAACACACTGTGCATTTCCGCCTCGGCGACATTGCCGTTTCTTTGCAGCCATTCGAACAGTTTCGGCCGCCGCCAAGCGCTCTTTGCCAGCACCGCCTTTACGTTAGACGGCAGCACGCGCGGCACGTTCTCCACCAGACCGCCGCCGGTGATGTGCGCAAGACCCTTGATGCGCACCGCGCGCATCGCCGCGAGCACCGGCCGCACGTATATGCGCGTCGGTGCCAGCAGCGCTTCTCCCAACGTCCTGCCGTCGAAATCGGATGACAGGTCTGCGCCGAAAGTTTCGACGATCTTTCGCACCAGCGAGTAACCGTTGGAGTGTGCGCCGCTGCTGGCCATCCCGAGAACCACGTCGCCCGCCACGATACCTGCGCCATCGATGATCCCCGACTTCTCGACCACGCCGACCGCGAAGCCGGCGAGGTCGTATTCGCCGGCCGGGTACATCCCCGGCATCTCCGCCGTCTCCCCTCCGATCAACGCACAGCCAGCCTGTTCGCAGCCGGCGGCTATCCCTTTCACGACTTGTGTTGCGGTATCCACTGCAAGCTTGCCGCAGGCGAAGTAGTCGAGGAAGAAAAGTGGCTCGGCACCCTGCACCAGGATGTCGTTGACGCTCATCGCGACCAGGTCGATGCCGATGGTGTCATGGCGATCAAGCTGAAATGCCAGCTTGAGCTTGGTCCCGACGCCGTCGGTACCAGATACCAGCACCGGTTCCCGGTATCCCTTCGGCACTTCGAACAGCGCGCCGAAGCCGCCGATGCCGGCGAGCACGCCGTCCCTGAGCGTGCGTCTTGCGAAGGGCTTGATGTTCTCGACCAGCTGGTCGCCGGCGTCGATGTCCACGCCGGCGTCACGATAGGAAAGCGAGCCAGAGGGAGGTCGGTCGGTCTTCAAGTTGAGCTGCCGGGTTCTTCAGGATAGAGTGGCGGTCGAAATTCAGGGCCAATGCGACGCCGGGATTCATTGCCGTACGTGATTCATTGGCGTGCATGATTCATAACCATGCATGATTCATGAACATGGCCGGTGCGCCGCGAATTTTACTCCAAATGAACAGCATCTTCCGTGTGCGTTTTGCGTGGTACCTGGCCGCCGCGGTCGCCGCCGGGCTTCTCCTGTATCTGGTCGCACCGATCCTGAGCCCGTTCCTGTTCGCCGCGATCCTGGCCTACATCTGCCTGCCGCTGGTGGATCGGTTAGCGAAGAGAATGGCGCGCTGGCTCGCGGTTTCGATCGTGCTGGTGCTGCTGCTGGTCGGTCTATCGTTGCTGGTTCTGATCGTGGCGCCGATGGTGGAATGGCAGTTTGCGGCCTTTCTGCAGAACGTCCCGGGCTATCTCGACTGGGTGCGCGAACGCTTCCTCCCATGGCTTGCCGGCAGCACCGGCGTGGAGCTGCACCTCGACCTAGAGCATGCGAAGCAGGCGCTGGCCGACAGTTTGCGTGCCGACAACGATGTTCTCAAGTCGCTGCTGCCAAAACTCACCACCGGCGGCGCGGCGCTTATAGGCTTCTTCACCGCCGTGCTGCTGGTGCCGGTGATGCTGTTTTATTTTCTGCGCGACTGGCACGACTTCATGCGCCGCATCGAGGATCTGATCCCGCGCCGCTCGCAACAGTGGGCGGTGAGTTTTACCGGAGAGATCAATAGCGTGCTCGAGGAGTTCCTGCGCGGGCAGATCGCTGTAATTGTCATCATGTGCGCCTATTATGTGTTGGGGCTCTGGATCGCCGGTCTGGAGTACGCGCTGCCGATCGGCATACTGTCGGGCTTGCTGGTATTCGTCCCCTATCTCGGCGCGCTGGTGGGTCTGTTGCTTGCGACGCTCGCCGGGATAAACCAGTTCGACAGTATTTTCGAACTGACCGGCGTGTGGGTCGTGTTCGGCATCGGACAGTCCCTCGAAGGTTTCGTGGTCACGCCCTGGCTGGTGGGCGACCGCATCGGGCTGCATCCGGTGGCGGTGATCTTCGCGCTGCTGGTGTTCGGAAATCTTTTCGGATTCTTCGGCGTGCTGCTGGCGCTGCCTGCGAGTGCGGCCCTGTTGGTGGGCTTGCGGCATCTGCGTGCGCAATATCTGGCCAGCGATCTCTATAAATCGTGATGAGGCAGCTGGCTCTCGGACTGGCCCCATCCCCGGTGCCGGCGTTCGACAA
>DASQOP010000070.1:0-3763 GCA_035644415.1 Burkholderiales bacterium | reverse complement strand
ACTTCACCTCCATCTTCGGTACCGATGCCGTGAATGCCGCAGCAAGCTCGAATTTGACTGGTACCCCGGGAGCCACCGGCCCGGTCTCAAGGTTGAAATCGGACACCGTGTACTCGGTGCCGGCCGCCTCATCCTTCCAGCTCACCGCGGCCTTCCTCACCTTTACGCCATCGATATCGAACTCGATCGGGGCCGCGGCCGCGGACGGCTGCGTCACCGCGGGCGCGGGTGTCGAGACTTCCTCCACTCCAAGCAGATCGGCAAGATTGGTCCTGCCGTCTCTGTGCTTGACCAGATTAACTCGCAATCCGTTGAGCTGGATCTGGTCCACGACCACTTGTTTCGACAGCAGCGGGAGCAAAGCCAGCGACACCCGCATCTGATCCAATCCAGCAAACTCCTGGTCGCTCCTGAACTCGGACAGGCGTGTTTTCCCCAGTTGTACGCCAAGCTTCGGGAACAGCGTCAGCCTGATATCGCCTTCGATGCTGAGCGTTCTCTGGGTCTTTTCCTTCACCAGATCGGCAATCTGCCCCTTGTACTGATTGGGATCGAAAGTGGCGGCAATGAACGCCAACGCGCCAGCGAACAGGACGACCACGCCACCGACTGCGATCAGTATCCATTTGAGCAATTTCATTCCGCGATCTCCGGTTGATCCGGTTTTCTGATGAGGCGATCTGGGCAACGAGTCCGTGTAACAGACAATCATTTACCACGGAGGACGAGGGACCATTTTTTAGTGGAGCGGGTGGACGGGATCGAACCGACGTCTAAAGCTTGGGAAGCTTTCGTTCTACCATTGAACTACACCCGCATGCTAGCATTGTAACTTAACGAAAATGGCTCGTATCCTGAAGTGATTGCAATTACGATCAACGGCCAATCGCGGTCGTTCCCAGGCCCCTTGAACGTTGCCCGCCTCATCGAAAAGCTGGATCTGAAGGGCAAGCGCATCGCGCTGGAACGCAACGGCGAAATCGTGCCGCGCAGCAAGTTCGACCGGGTGGCGCTTGCCGACGGCGACGCGCTCGAAATCGTGGTGGCGGTCGGGGGGGGATAATATCGGGGAATGGGAAATGGGCAATGGGCAATTGGGAATGGGGAACGGCGGATTAAGTGATTGAGTGATTCAGGGCCAATCACTCAATTACCCAATCACTCAATCACCCGAAAAGACATGGATCAACTCGTCATCGCAGGCAAACCCTACAGTTCCCGTCTGCTGGTCGGCACCGGCAAGTACCAGGACTTCGCGCAGACGCGCGCGGCGGTCGAGGCCAGCGGCGCACAGATCGTCACCGTGGCGATCCGCCGCACCAACATAGGCCAGAACCCGAACGAACCCAATCTGCTCGACGCGCTGCCGCCGTCGTACTACACCATCCTGCCGAATACCGCCGGCTGCTACAGCGCGCAGGACGCAGTGCGCACCCTGCGCCTGGCGCGCGAACTGCTCGATGGCCACGACCTGGTGAAGCTCGAGGTTCTGGGCGATCCGCACACGCTTTATCCCAACATGGTCGAGACCCTCGCCGCCGCCGAAACCCTGGTGAAGGAAGGTTTCAAGGTGATGGTATACACCTCCGATGATCCGATCCTCGCCAAGCGCCTGGAGGAAATCGGCTGCGTCGCGGTGATGCCGCTGGCCTCGCTGATCGGTTCCGGAATGGGCATCCTCAACCCATGGAACCTGCAGATCATCCTCTCCAATGCCAAGGTTCCTGTGCTGGTGGACGCCGGCGTAGGCACGGCTTCGGACGCGGCGATCGCCATGGAGTTGGGCTGCGACGGCGTGTTGATGAACACAGCAATCGCCGCGGCGCGCGATCCGGTCCTGATGGCCTCGGCGATGAAAAAGGCGGTCGAGTCCGGGCGCGAGGCTTTTCTGGCCGGGCGCATGCCGAAGAAGCTCTACTCGGCCGCCCCTTCGTCACCGACCACCGGGATCATCGGCACCGCCTCCAAGGACAGAGCGGCCTGAAATGTCCCCGCCGTGGCGTACCGGCACGGCTTCTTCAGTGAGTGCCCCCAACACCCGGCCGCACATCCGCAGCTTCGTGCTGCGCCAGGGCCGCGTTTCCAACGCGCAACGCCGCGCCGTGGAAACGCTGCTGCCGACGTTCGGCATTGCATACGCGCCCGCGCTGCTGGACCTGGATGCCGCGTTCGGACGGCCTGCGCCGAAAATCCTCGAGATCGGCTTCGGCATGGGCGAAACGACGGCGCAGATCGCCTTGGCGCACCCGCACAACGACTATCTCGGCATCGAAGTTCACACGCCCGGCGTCGGCAGCCTGTTGCGGCTGATCGAGGCCCACGCACTCGCCAACGTGCGCATCATTCAGCACGACGCGGTCGAAGTGCTGAACCACATGATCGCTCCCGGCAGCCTCAGCGCCACTCACGTCTTTTTTCCCGATCCCTGGCCGAAGAAGCGCCATCACAAACGCCGTCTCATCCAGCCTTCATTGGTGCATACGCTGGCCAGCCGGCTGCGCCCAGGGGGCTATCTACACCTCGCAACCGACTGGGAGGATTACGCGCTGCAGATGCTCGAGGTGTTGTCCGCCGAGGCGCGGCTCGACAACACCGCCCAGGGTTTTGCCGCACGCCCCGCTTACCGCCCACTCACCAAGTTCGAGACGCGCGGGCTGAAGCTCGGCCACCGGGTGTGGGACATCGTCTTTCGTCGCCGTGCCGGCGACTTTGAGGGATGAGGGATGAAGGAAAAAAGTTGGCAGTTTGCAGCAGGCAGTTTGCAGCCAATGCCAACTGATGACGGCCACCCCTGATCTAGTTACCTCGTCCCGGAATCCCCGAGAAAAATCTGCAGCAGATCGTTCAGAAATCGCTGTCCCCGTAGCGTCGGCCGCACGCGCACATGATCGCGCTCGATCAAGCCTGATCGCTCCGCAGTCTCCAGTGGTTTGCGCAAGGTATGGACCGGCACTCCGGTGCGTTCCGTGAACAACCGCAGCTCGAAGCCATCGATGAGCCGCAGCGCATTCATCATGAACTCGAACGGCAGCTCTTCAGCGGCAAGCCGCTGCTCCTGCTGGACCGGCACGCCGGCGGCCATTTTCTCCAGGTAGTCGCGCGGATGCTTGACGCGCATCTGCCGCAGGATCCGGTCGGCGAACGAGAGTTTGCTATGCGCGCCGGCGCCGATGCCGAGATAGTCACCGAAGGTCCAGTAGTTGAGGTTGTGCCGGGCTTCGCGCCCGGGCCGCGCGAACGCGGAAGTTTCGTAGTGCCGGTAGCCGGCGGAGGCCAGCCGCGCTTCGATCGCTTCCTGCATGTCGGCCGCCACGTCCTGGTCCGGGACCTGTGGCGGATGGCGATAAAAATAGGTGTTCGGCTCGATGGTCAAGTGATACGCGGATACATGCCGGGGCCCGAAGCCGATGGCCGCTTCGATGTCGGCAAGCACCTGTTCTACGGTCTGGCCCGGCAATGCGTACATCAGATCCAGATTGAAGTTGTCGAAACTCGCTTGCGCGATCTCGATCGCGGCGCGAGCTTGCGCCCCGTCGTGAATGCGGCCGAGCGCCTTGAGATGCGCAGGGTCGAAACTCTGGACGCCGATCGACAGCCGGTTGACTCCGGCGGCGCGGAAATCGGCGAATTTCTGCGCCTCGAAGGTCCCCGGGTTGGCTTCCAGCGTGATCTCGGCGTCCGGCGCGAGCGGCAGCCTTGCCCGGATCGCCGACAGCAGTTCATCCAGCGCACGTGCGGACAGCAGCGAGGGCGTGCCGCCGCC
>DASQOP010000069.1:0-11245 GCA_035644415.1 Burkholderiales bacterium | reverse complement strand
GAGGAAAGACAGGAGAAAATACAAACGAGTGTAGGAAGCTCCAGTTTCGCATGCCCCAGCAAAGTCGAAATTGGCGGGAGAGGATCATATGGAGTCACCCCGCTCTTTATCCCCATCCTGCTTTTCCTCGTTCTTGTTTTTCCTCCGCGTCCTCCGCGGTGAGAGTTTCGTTATCCAATTGCTCCGCGATGAGCGTTTTCTTGAGAGAGAGATCTTAAGGCCCTCTATCCCCGCGTTGCGAGTAACGCTGTAACGCCAGCGGCAACGCGATCATCAGTGCGGCGAGTGCCAGGAACGCCCAGTTGCCCAGGCGCACGTACGGCGTTGCTCCATGGTAACCATGAATCTTGCCGGTTACCGTCGTGACCGTGAAACCAGGAGCGGACGCCACGATGCGACCTTTCGGGTCGATGATCGCGGTCACCCCGGTATTGGTGGCGCGCAACATGGGCCGGCCGGTTTCGATGGCGCGCATCTGGGAGATTTGCAGATGCTGCTCCGAGGCGACCGATTTTCCCCACCAGGCGTCGTTGGTGAAATTGGCCAGTACGGTTGCCTCCGGCAACTGGCGGATGATCTCTTCGCCGAACACATCTTCGTAGCAAATGTTGACAGCGATCTTCTGTCCGGCGGCTTGAATGGGGCGCTGCACCGGCTCGCCGCGGGAAAAATCCGACATCGGGATATGCAGCAGGTTCATGATCCAGCCTAGCACGCTCCGAAGCGGAAAATAATCGCCGAAGGGCACCAGATGGTGCTTGCGGTAGATCTGCGCCGGCGCCGAGCCGAAGCTCATCACGCTGTTGTAATAACGACCCGAGGCTTCGAGCTCGGGCACGCCCACCAGCAGGTCGCCGCCGTTGCGCCGGCCCTGGTCGGCGAGCATTTCCAGATATTCCCTTGGGACGTCCACGTTGAACATCGGCAGCGCCGTCTCGGGCAACAGGATCAATCTGGCTTCAGCCGACTGCGCCAACCTGAGGTAAGTTTCAAGTGTCGCGCGCGCGCGCTCCGGCCGCCACTTCATCTCTTGCGGAATATTCCCTTGCAGAAGTGCAACGCTGGTCGGCTCGCCGGGCAAAGGTTGTGTCCATTCCCGCTCGCTCGATGCGATGCCGGCGACCAGCAGGGCGATGATGATCCATGCGCCGGGCTCACGAATCAGCAGCCCCATCCGCCGTTGCGGGGGCTGCAAGCGCCATTCGGCGACGCGCGCGAGGACCGACGCCAGCGCAGCCGCGGCGACAGCCGTAGCCAGTGACACGCCGAACACCCCGAGTATCGGCGCGAAGCCGGCCAATGGGCTGCCGGGTGCCTGCGAGTAACCGATAGCGAGCCACGGGAAGCCGGTGAACAGCCAGCCGCGCACCCACTCCGCCAATGCCCACAACGCCGGGAAAAAGAGCAGCAGGCGTGCCGGCCGGGAGGCCGGCAGACGCTTGAGAATTGCCCCGATCAACGCCGGATAACAGGCCGGGATTGCGCAGAATAAAAAGGTGAAGATCGCGGCGGTCAGCATTCCCATCCCGCCGAAATCGTGCAGGCTGACGTATACCCAGCTCACGCCGGTGAGAAACATGCCGAGACCGAAGCAAAATCCAATGGCTGCGGCAGACTTGATGTTGCGGCAGCGTTCCCAGAGCAGCAGCAATCCGCTCAGCGCCAGGATCGGCAGCGGGTAAATATGAAACGGCGCGAATCCCGCGACCGTGACCGCCCCCAGGAGGAACGGGAGCAGGAAGAGTCGAACTAAAACAGCGGCCGCGGCGCCTGACTCGCGGCGGGCGGACAACTCAGGCCGCACTCTCCGTCCTGACCTTTTCTACCAGGACCGAATGCAGCCTCCGGCTGTCGGCGCGCACCACCTTGAAGTTCAGGTCGCCGATGCGGAACTGCTCGCCGCGCTTTGGCAGCCGGCCCAGGTGAGCCAGTACCAGGCCGCCCACGGTGTCGAAGTCCTCGTCGTTGAAGTCGGTGCCGAATGTCCTGTTGAAGTCGTCGATCTCGGTCTGCGCCTTCACGCGGAACTGGCCGTTTCTGTCCAGCACGATGTTGGCTTCGGTCTCGTCGAAATCGAATTCATCCTCGATTTCGCCGACAATCTGTTCCAGCACGTCTTCGATGGTCACCAAACCGGCAACGCCACCGTACTCGTCCACCACGATCGCGATGTGGTTGCGATTGCTGCGAAAATCCTTGAGCAGGACGTTCAGGCGCTTCGACTCGGGAATGAATACCGCCGGCCGCAGCATTTCGCGCACGTTGAACTCCTCGCCCGCGTAGTAGCGCAGCAGGTCCTTGGCCAGCAGGATGCCGATCACGTCGTCCTTGTTGTCGCCGATCACCGGGAAACGCGAGTGACCGGTCTCGATCACCCAGGGAATGAACTTCTCGGGCGCGTCGCCGATGTCGATCACGTCCATCTGCGAACGCGGGATCATGATGTCGCGCGCCTGCATCTCGGAAACCTGCAAGACGCCTTCGATCATGGCGAGTGCGTCGGCATCCAGCAGGTTGCGCTCGTAGGAACGCTGCAGCAGCTCGATCAGCTGCTCGCGGTCTTCCGGCTCGCGCATCAGCAACGCGCCCAGCCGTTCCATCAATGAGGGTTTGTCCTGTTCTTCGTCCATATGAAATCAAGGATGAAGGCGGAAGGATGAAGGCGGAAGGAAAGGCAAAAAACAAACCATGGACTCCGCCTCATCTCGCACCCGCGAATCGTTTTTCACTTCATCCTTCATCCTTCATCCCTCATCCTTGTTCTTGTAGGGGTCAGCATACCCCAGGCCGGTGACAATTTCCGTTTCGAGCGTTTCCATGAGCCGTGCGTCTGCGGGCTTCTCGTGATCGTAACCCTGCAGGTGCAGCATGCCGTGCACCACCAGATGGGCGTAGTGCGCTTCCCGATTCTTGTGCTGTTCCCGGGCTTCGCGTTCGACCACCGGAACGCACAGTGCGATGTCGCCCGACAACTGATCGGATTCGGGATAGGCAAAAGTCAGTACGTTGGTGGCGTGATGCCTGCCGCGATACCGGCGGTTGAGCGTGCGGCCTTCTTCGGCACCCACCAGGCGCACCGTAACGTCGGCATCGCGTTGCAACGCGGCCTTCACCCAGGCACGCACCTGGCTGCGCGTCGGCAATCCGTCGATCTCCGCTGCGTACTGCACCGTCAACGCAAGTCCGTACGGTGGTTTGGAGCGCGCATGCCGGCCGCCGGCGCGGGCCATCGCCGCTCAGCCTTCCCTGCGGGAGCCGCGCTGTTCATAGGCGTGGACAATGCGCTGCACCAGCGGGTGGCGCACCACGTCTTCGCTGAGGAACTGGGTGAAGGCGATGCCGCGCACTTCTGCGAGTATCAGTTGTGCCTCGATCAGACCGCTCTTGTGCCCCTTGGGCAGGTCGATCTGGGTGACGTCGCCGGTGACCACCGCCTTGCTGCCGAAGCCCATGCGGGTAAGGAACATTTTCATCTGCTCGGGGGTGGTGTTCTGCGCCTCGTCGAGAATGATGAAGGAGTGATTGAGCGTGCGGCCGCGCATGTAGGCGAGCGGCGCGATCTCGATCGAGCCGCGTTCGAACAATTTGCCGACTTTCTCGAAGCCCATCAGGTCGTAGAGCGCGTCGTAGAGTGGCCGCAGGTAGGGATCGACCTTCTGCGCCATGTCTCCGGGCAGGAAACCGAGACGCTCGCCGGCTTCGACTGCGGGGCGCACCAGCACGATCCGCTTCACGGAATCGCGCTCGAATGCATCCACCGCGCAAGCGACCGCTAGATAAGTTTTGCCGGTACCGGCCGGGCCGATGCCGAAAGTGATGTCGTACTCCTTGATCTGCCGGATGTACTGCACCTGGCGCGGGGTCCGGCCGTGCAAGTCCCGGCGCCGCGTGTGCAGCACCAGGGCTTCGTCTGCTGCCAACGGATTCGGTCCGCCCGCGACCTCGATCAGGCCGAGCTGGATTTCTTCGAGGCCCAGATTGCGGTTCGCCTGGTCATAAAAACGCTGCAGCGCCTGGGCGGCCAGCCGGGTCTGCTCGGCGCTGCCGGAGACGCTGAAGTTCTCTCCGCGGCGCGCAATGGACACGTCGAGCGCGGTTTCAATCTGCTTGAGATTTTCGTCGAGCGCGCCGCACAGGTTGGCGAGGCGCTCGTTGTCGACGGGGGAGAAAGAAAGTTCGAAGGGCTTCAAACAGCTTCTTTTACCGGCATTTCGCCGCGCAGCGAATGCGACATCGCCGTCGTGATGAGTATGTCGGTCATCCGCCCGATGAGGCGCTGCGGGCCGCGAAAATTGACCATGAGATTGCTGCTGGTACGGCCCGCCAGTTCTTCCGGATTCTTCTTTGCGGGCCCCTCGACCAGGATGCGCTGGATCGAACCGACCATGCGGCTGCTGATCGCCAGCGCCTGCGCATCGAGCCGCGCCTGCAGGCGTGCGAGGCGTGCCTGCTTGGTCGCCTGCGGCACCTGGTCGGGGAGACTTGCTGCGGGCGTCCCGGGGCGCGGGCTGTACATGAAGCTGAAGCTCGAAGCGAAACCGATGTCCTCGACCAGCCGCAGAGTCTGCTCGAAGTCTTCGTCGGCCTCGCCGGGAAAGCCGACGATGAAGTCGGAAGAGATGGCTGCGTCCGGCCGTGCCGCGCGCAGGCGGCGGATGATGGATTTGTATTCCAGCGCGGTGTAACCGCGCTTCATTGCGCAAAGTACCCGGTCCGAGCCGGACTGCACCGGCAGGTGCACGTGACTCACCAGCTGCGGGATCCTGGCGTGGGCATTGGTCAGGCGCTCGCTGAAGTCCTTCGGATGCGACGTGGTATATCTCAGGCGCTCGACGCCCGGAACTTCGGCGAGGTACTCGAGCAACAGGGCAAAGTCGGCAACTTCACCGTCGCCCATGCTGCCACGATAGGCATTGACGTTCTGTCCGAGCAGCGTGATCTCCTTCACGCCCTGATCCGCCAGCCCGGCCACTTCGGTAAGCACATCGTCGAACGGGCGCGAGACTTCTTCGCCGCGCGTGTAGGGCACCACGCAGAAACTGCAATACTTGCTGCAGCCCTCCATGATCGAGACGAAGGCCGTGCATCCCTCGACTCTGGCCGGCGGCAGGTTGTCGAATTTTTCGATTTCAGGAAAGGAGATGTCCACCTGCGGCTTGCCGCTGCTGCGCCGCGCCCGAATCATCTGCGGCAACCGGTGCAGGGTCTGCGGGCCGAAGACCAGGTCGACGTAGGGTGCGCGTGCAACGATCGCCGCGCCCTCCTGGCTGGCCACACAGCCGCCAACGCCGATGATGAGCTCGGGCCGGGCCTGCTTCAGGGGCCGGATACGCCCGAGGTCGTGGAATACTTTTTCCTGGGCCTTCTCGCGCACCGAGCAGGTGTTTAACAGGATGACGTCGGCCTGTTCGGGGTCGTCGGTAGCTTCTAAACCTTCCGCGGCGGCGAGCACGTCGGCCATCTTGTCCGAGTCGTACTCGTTCATCTGGCAGCCGAAGGTGCGGATGTAAAGCTTGCCCATGCCGCGCTATTTCTTGATTGGATACTGCGCCGCTTCTTCGGCGGTCAGCAGCCACACGCGCGACAGGTCGCCGTTCATATCCGTGGTGTACATGATCTGCGCGGTCTGCGACTGCAGCGAGGCCGGCATGATGATGAGGTTCTGCTGGTTGAAAATCCTGCCGCCGGCGGCGAGGCGGAGGGTCTGGTCGCCGATCTTCACGTACGGAAAATCGTGCGACTTCAATTCGCCGCGAATTGCTTTCTCGGGGAAATTGCGGGCCGGGAATGCAGGCGACATTAAAGTTACGCCAATCATCGCGACCAGAAACCGCAGGGCGATTCTGCGCACACGCATGGATGACCGGACCTCTGCAATTCTCAAGTGACTACCACAAAGGAAACAGAGACTTAAAAGTATACCGCGTTGCGCTCATGTTGACAGCGCCGTCGCATCTCGTGGTTGAGTCGCGGGGGGCAGATTGCGGCCGCGTTTGGGCACGTCCGCGGCCGCGCACTGCCACGTTCGGTGGTGGTGATAGGTGGACTTGAACCACCGACCCCAGCATTATGAGTGCTGTGCTCTAACCAGCTGAGCTATATCACCGGAAACCTGCCAATCCTCTTTCTGAATCGGGGAGGAAAAGGGAGCGAAAGGGTACTGACGGCCCCCTGCATTGTCAAGGCAGGAACCGGGCTGGGCGCGCGCCTGCACGGCCGTAGTAGACTGGCTGCATGAAAGTCGACATCGCCATTGTAGGCGGAGGTCTGGTCGGGGGCAGTATCGCGCGCGCGCTTGGCCAAAGCGGGTTGAGCCTCGCGATGGTCGAGCCGAGATCGCCACGTCCGTTACCTGGTACGGGATTCGACTTGCGCGTCTATGCACTCAATCCAGGCAGCGTGCGCTGTCTGGAGGGTTGGGGTGTATGGCCGCGGCTCGCGCAGGAGCGTATTGCGCCGGTTCAGGAAATGCTCGTATTCGGCGATGACGGCAGCTCGAAGCTCGAGTTCAGTGCCTATCGCAACGGCGTCTTCGAGCTTGCGGCGATCGTGGAGGAATCCAATCTTCAGCAGGCGCTGACCGGATGTCTCGACGGGCAGACCGATTTCGTGCTCTTGAGCGGCGTCGAATGCCTGCGCGCGGACTGGAGGGAGTCCGCAGCCGTGCTTGCGCTCTCCGACGGCACGGAGCTGGAAGCGCGGCTGGTGATTGCGGCCGACGGTGCCGAGTCGAGAATGCGTTCGCAGGCAGGAATCGAGGTCGAGGTTCGCGACTACGGACAGAGGGGCGTGGTCGCCAGCTTTGATGTCGAGAGGCCGCATCGCAACGTGGCGTTCCAGTGGTTCCGCAAGGATGGCGTGCTCGCGCTGCTGCCTCTGCCGCAGGGCCAGGTGTCCATGGTGTGGTCCACCGCGGACGCGCATGCACAGGATCTGCTGGCAATGGGCGGTGAAGAGCTGGCGGGCGCGGTCGGGGACGCGGCCGCACACAGGCTTGGCGCAATGCGGATCAACGGAGCCGCCGCCGCATTTGCGTTGCGACGCCTGCGCGCCACCCGTTTGATCGCGCCGCGCCTTGCCCTGCTGGGCGACGCCGCGCACAATGTGCACCCGCTTGCCGGGCAGGGATTGAACCTCGGAATCGCCGATGCAGAATCGCTTGCCGAGGTCATCGGCGGCCGCGGCCTGGAGAGCGATTGCGGGGCAACGGCGCTGTTGCGGCGATACGAACGCAGCCGCAAGGAAGACATTCTGGCGATGGAGTGCGTAACTGATGGGCTGCACAAGCTTTTCAGCAGCTCCCTGCCGGGCCTGTCGCGCCTGCGCAATGCGGGGCTGAATCTTGTCGATCAACTCTCGCCGCTCAAGAAGTTATTAGTGAAACGAGCGCTCGGCTAAGCGGTCTAAAAATGCCCTCTCAACGAAAAATCCGGACTTTTCCCGGCCGATCCGTCATGACCATTCGCGCCCTGACCCTATTTTCATCGATCATCCTGCTGTTCTCCGGCGTCGCCTGCGCGGATGAGGCCTCCATTCGCTCCGAGATCATCAAGAAGTTTCCCAAGGCCCACGTCGAAAGCGTGACCAAGACATCCCATCTCGGATTATATGAAGTGGTTGTCGACGGCCAGCTGTTCTATACCGATGAAGACTTCAATTACCTGATCGACGGCAGCATCATCGAAACCAAGAGCATGACCAACGTGACGGCCGCGCGCCAGAGGGATCTGGAGGAGCTGAAGCTCAGGAAACTGGCTTTCCCTTTTGAGCAACTTCCCTTTGAACTGGCGATCAAGAAAGTCAAGGGCGACGGCAGCCGCAAGTTCGCCGTGTTTTCCGATCCGGATTGTCCGTACTGCAAGCGGCTCGAGCGCGACCTTGTCAAGGTGGACAACGTGACCATCTATGTCTTCCTTTATCCATTGGTCGAGTTGCATCCGAAAGCCCCGGATGTTGCGCGTGCAATCTGGTGTTCGGGCGAGCGCGTCAAGGCCTGGGACGAATACATGCTCAAGGGTGTAGTACCGAAAGCGGCAGGCACCTGCGCCAACCCCGTGGACAAGCTGGTGGAATTCGGCAAATCCAAACAGATTACCGGTACGCCCACGATTTTCTTTGCGGATGGAAAGCGTGTTCCCGGGGCGATTCCGGTCGACCAGATCGAGGATAACCTCGCGAAGGCGCAGACCAGGTAAATCTTTCCCGGCATCGCCGCCGGCGCTCTAGAATCGGGGCGTCGGCGTTTCCAGTACGGGATCGGGCGGTGCGCAGGATCAGGCAGCTTCCCCAAGGCGCGTCCCAGACGGCGTTCGAGCGCCTGTCTGTTGCAGTGGTGTTGTCCGCGACGCTGCACCTGTACCTTATCTACGGGCTGGCGCTGCAGCCGGCCCACAGCCCCCCGGATCGCCTGAGCATCATCAACGCCCGGCTGTTGCCCGAACCCGCCGTGACGAAGCGGCCCGCGGCGCCTGCGGTGCAGCGCGGGCGCATCGTACCTGTGCAGCCGCGGGTTTCATCGTTGCCTGAACCGGTCGAGACACCGGTACCGGCCGCGCAAGCTCCGCCGGCCGGGGATCGCAGCCCGGAGCCGGAAGATTCAATGGCCAGCTTTCCCGATCCGGTTCATTACGCCGCAAGGGATCTCGACGTCTATCCGCAACCGCTGAATCGCATCGAGCCTGTCTATCCGCAAACGGCACTTGCCGGCGAAATCGGCGGTTCAGTGACGTTGCTGCTATTGATCGATGAATCCGGGCGGGTCACCAACGCATCGGTGGTGGACGCGTTTCCCCCGGACGTATTCGACGAGTCGGCGTTGCGGGCCCTGGCGGCGACCGCATACTCTCCTGCGCAGAAGAACGGCCGCGTGGTGCGCAGCCGCATACTCGTCAAAGTCGACTACGACCCGGCCGCAACTGAAGGAAAAGATCCAATTAAGCGCTAACCACGGAGGACGCGGAGGACACGGAGGAAAGGCAGGAGCAAAAAAAGCAAACGAGTGTAAAAAGCTCTAATTGACAGATGCTCCAGCAAAGTCGAAAAGTGGTGGCGGGTCACTAACAGTCACTTTGCTCTTAACCCCCATTTGCTTTTCCTCGTTTTTGGTTTTCCTCCGTGTCCTCCGCGTCCTCCGTGGTGAGGGTTTTTCTGTCAGGGCAGGCGAGGCTCGAAGCCGCGAGGATAGAGCACCCACATCCGGCCGTTCTGGCGCATGCGTCCGGCGATCTGCCCGGCTTCATCGCCGAAACCCCAGAAGAAATCCGCCCGCACCGCACCCTTTATCGCGCTGCCGGTATCCTGCGCGATGACCAGGCGGTTTAGCGGCCGCGCGGAAAGCGGCCAAGTGCTGGAAAGGAAAACCGGGGTACCGAGCGGCACGACGGAAGAATCGACCGCGATGCTGCGTCCCGGGGTGAGGGGGACGCCGAGCGCGCCAACCGGCCCCGGCGACGAAGACGGCATTTCGCGGAAGAACACGTATGCCGGATTCTGCTGCAGCAATAGGGGCAGCAAGTCCGGGTTCTGCTTGCCCCATTGCTTGATTCCCTGCATTGACGCCTTGTCCTGCGGTAATTCGCCGCGTTCGACCAGCACGCGCCCGATGGATTTGTAGGGGTGCCCGTTGTGCTCGGCGAAGCCGATGCGCACGATTTCTCCACTGGGCAATTTGACCCGGCCCGACCCCTGGACTTGCAGGAAGAAGAGTTCGACCGCGTCGTCCACCCAGAGAATTTCGCGGCCGCGCATTGCGGCATCGCCGCGCTCGATTTCCGCGCGCGTGTAATAGGGCACCACCTTGTTGCCCTGCAGCCTGCCGCGCAGTCGCATGCCTTTGAGATTCGGTTGGGCTTCGGTGAGGTCGACGATCAGAAGATCGTCCGGAACCCCGTACACCGGAAAGCGAAATATCTTGCCTGGCGTACGGCTGCCGCGCAGCAGCGGCTCATAGTAGCCGGTGACCAGGCCCTCCGCGCTGCCGTCGGCGTTGTGGACGGCATAGGGAACGAAACTGGTTTCGAAGAACTGCCGCACTGCCGCCGGATCTTCGCCGTGGATCTGCGCCGCGGCGGCACAAGCCGCTTGCCACTCGGGTTGGGATTTCAGGCTGCCGCACGAGAGCAGCAGCGCCGGCAAAGCCTCGGCAAGTCGGTCGGCTCCCCAGTCGGGCAACGCGCTCCAATCGGTGGCCTGGAAGGTCTGCGGGTGTGGTGGAGGTTGCGGGGCGGGCGCGGGTTCAGGCGCGGGGCTGACCGGCGCCGGTGTTTCGGGAAGCACCTCAACCGTTACCGGTGGCGCGGGCGACGGGGTCTTGGTTAGACTTGCGCAACCGCCGGCAGACAGCACGAGCACACACAACGCGACCGCCAGCGATTTTCTTCCATGCATTCGGTGATCTTCAGCGTGACTTATTTTGGCTGCGAGTATAGCAAAGCGATGCAACGGGCCTTCCGGTTTTTACGGAAATGATCTGGCTGATTTTCGAAGCCCTCCTGGCGCTGGCGCTGTTCGTGTTCATCATCTGGTGGACGCTGCCGCGCAAGCCGCGCCGCGACAAGGAAAACTAGCGCAACGTCTTTTGGATCTCGATCAAACGGAACCAGCCGCCGAGCAGCGCCGGTTCGTCCTTCACGACGCGTAGTTGCGGCACTTTTTCGACGAGCTGTTCGAACACGACGTCGGTTCGGGTGGCGACGTGCCGGGTCAGCAGGTTGAGCAGCCTGCGCAGAGGCGCGCGCTCCCCGCGGCGCAGGAACTTGTCCAGCACAAAAATCCTTCCCGCCGGTTTGAGGACCCTGGCCGTCTCCTTCAGCACGGCCTCGCCGTCAGGCACGACTGCGACAATCAGGTGCAGGATCGCGTGATCGAAGCATTCATTCCTGAACGGCAGTCTTTGGCTGTCTCCTTGCACCAGCAAGGCGTCCAGTGAACCGATCCGCGCCTGCGCCCGGCGCAGCATCGCGGCAGTCAGGTCGATTCCCAGATATTCGTGCAACGCGGGAAGGTGCGGCAGGTCCAGGCCGGTGCCGATGCCGTCCACCAGAATCCGGCAGGGTTTATCGGCCGGCAGCGCGGCAAGACTGCGGCGGCGGGCTCCGCCGAGCGGCCGGCGGATGATCGCGTCGTAAACCGGGGCGATCAGCGTGTAACTATGCTTGAGCGACATGGCCCCCGATGCCAACGAAGAACAGCGAATATCTCACCACGGAGTACACGGAGGACACGGAGGAAGAGCAGGAGCAAAAAA
>DASQOP010000068.1:0-7995 GCA_035644415.1 Burkholderiales bacterium | reverse complement strand
TCGATTGCCCAGGCCGCCCTGGCCTCGTACCCAGACCTGATCCGCAGCCGCTTCGGTCTGCCGGCGAACCGCAAGCTCGTCTGCGGCATCTCCTTCGGGTACGCCGATGCCAAGCATCCGATCCACCGGTACCGCACCGAGCGGGCGCCCGTTGCCGAAGTGGCGACATGGATCGAATAGAGAAGCGGTTTGACGCTTTCGAACGCAACCAATTTTTCAACGACTTGCCAACCATTGCTCCGGCGTGCCAATCCTGAACGCCACAGCAGAGAATTGTTTCTTGGCGAGACGCAGCAATGCCTTGTCTTTGGTGATGAGCCAGTCGGCTTGTGCGTCGCGGGCGAGCTCCAGAAATTTCTGATCATTGGGATCGGCGCAGCGCGGCAGGGGTGAGATCAGCACGGTGTCCACCCGGTACGTGCAGTTGCGAACTTGAGTGAACAGAGCACTGCGGGCGGCCGCATCCAGCTTGAACTCGGCATATGCGAGCACGCGGCCGAGCTCTTCCAGGCCGGCTGAATTTATTGCGATGCGAATCAGCCCGTCGCTGCGCGCCGACTTCAGCGGTATCACCGCGGGATCGTTGAACACCAGCCAGTCCAGCCAGACGTTGGTGTCGAGAACAATGCGCATGGGGAGGATGGGGAATCTAAGTATTCACCGCCAAGGACGCCAGGGAAAGGAAGGCCAGGAAGGTGACGGGGACCGCAAGCGGCCCGGGCTGGTCTCCGCCAAGATACTTGCGCAAGCGTTTAACACTTCTCTTCTCTTTTCATTTGTATTTCCCTGGCGTACTTGGCGTCCCTTGCGGTTGACGCTTGGCAGTACGGGTCTGGCTGTCCCTAGAAAGATTCGTCGTCGCGCAGATGGCGCCACCGCCCGAGTGGCGGTTCGCCAGGTTTCACGCGGCCTGTGCGCCTGGCATGCGAGTCGCAGTTAAAGCGCACGGCAGGGTTGATCAGTGTGACGGCCGGGCGGCAGCCGTCCTCGGTTCAAGCGGCGACAAGCTCGCGCAGCACAGCCTCACCCCGGCCCTCTCCACGCGCAGTGTAGAGAGGGGGACAGGGAGCGAAGTCGCTGCTAGGCCGCAGCGACAAGCCCGCGCAACACATAGGGGAGGATTCCGCCGTGTCTGTAGTAGTCCACCTCGATCGGAGTGTCGATGCGCAGCAGAACTTTCACTTCGGCACGCGAGCCGTCGGTGCGCTTGACCACCAGCTTGAGGTCCTGCTGCGGCCTGAGTTCACCCTCTACGCCGAGAATGTCGAACTCGTCGTCGCCCTTGATTCCCAGCAGCTCGACCGAATCGGAGCCCTTGAATTGCAGCGGCAGCACACCCATGCCGACCAGATTGGAGCGGTGGATGCGCTCGAAGCTCTTGGCGATGACGGCCTTCACGCCCAGCAACTGCGTGCCCTTGGCCGCCCAGTCGCGCGAGGAACCGGTGCCGTACTCCTCGCCGGCAAACACCACCGTGGGCGTTCCCTGGGCTATGTACTTCATCGCCGCGTCGTAAATGGACATCTGTTCCCCCGAAGGCTGGAACAGGGTTACCCCGCCTTCGACCCGAGAACCATCCGGCCTGGGAGGCAGCATCAGGTTCTTGATGCGCACGTTGGCAAACGTGCCGCGCATCATGACTTCGTGGTTGCCGCGGCGCGCACCATAGGAATTGAAGTCGGCCTTTGCGACCCCGTTGGCGAGGAGGTACTTTCCGGCCGGCGAGTTTTCGGAAATCGAACCGGCCGGGCTGATGTGGTCCGTCGTGACCGAGTCGCCGAAGATGCCCAGCACCCGGGCGCCGAAAACGTTGCCGGTCCGTCCCGGCTGCATGCTGAAATCGCGGAAGAAAGGCGGCTCCGCGATATACGTGGATTTGGGCCAGTTGTACACCTGACCCGAGGCCGAGGGCACACCCTGCCACAGCGGATTGTCCTTTCCGGGGTTCGAGTACAGCCGGCGGAAAGTCTTGGCATCCATCGCGTACTTCATGCAGTCGTAAATTTCCTGGCTGCTGGGCCAGATGTCGCCTATCCATACGTCCTCGCCTTTCGCATCCTTGCCCAGCGGTTCGCTCATCAGGTCCTTGAGCACAGTGCCGGCAATGGCATAGGCCACCACCAGCGGCGGCGAAGCAAGAAAATTGGCCTTGATGTTGGCGTGGATGCGCGCTTCGAAATTGCGGTTTCCCGAAAGCACCGCGCTGCCCACCAGATCGTTCTTGACGATAGTTTCCTCGATGCCCGGATCGAGCGGCCCCGAGTTGCCGATGCAGGTGGTGCAACCGTAGCCCGCAAGGTAGAAGCCGAGCTTCTCGAGATACGGCAGCAAACCCGACTTGGTCAGGTACTCGGTGACCACGCGCGATCCGGGGGCGAGGGAAGTTTTGACATGCTTCTTCACGCTCAGTCCGCGCTCGACCGCCTTCTTCGCTAACAGACCGGCCGCGAGCAGCACGCCGGGGTTTGAAGTGTTGGTGCAGGAGGTGATGGCGGCGATGAGCACGTCGCCGTGGCCGAGCGTGATGCGAACCGGCGCGCCTAAATGCGCATCGTTGACCACGTCCGGGGTGGGGCGGTTGTTCACCATCTCCACCACATGAGCCGGGGCACCCTCGGCAATGGTGGCGGAATTGCTGGTGCCGCCGCCGCTCATCGTGCCGGAGCCGCGGAACCAGCTGTCATAGCGGCGCTCGAGCGCGCCGGCCGGCCTGTTGTAGCCGTTCTCGGCCGCCGGCTTGTAGAAAAGAGTCGAAAAGGCGTTCTTCACCTTGCCGATCTCTATGCGATCCTGCGGGCGCTTGGGTCCGGCCAGCGATGGCGCAACGCCGGACAGGTTCAGCTCCAGTGCCTGGCTGTAGTCGATCTGGCCCTTCCTGGGGATGCCGTACAGGCCTTGCGCCTTGAAGTAGGACTTGAACGCTTCGATTTCCTCGGGAGTGCGGCCGGTGCCCTTGAAGTACTCGATGGTGGCGTCGTCCACCGGGAAGAAACCCATGGTGGCGCCGTACTCGGGAGCCATGTTGGCGACGGTGGCGCGATCGGGCAGCGACAGGTTCTCCACGCCCTCGCCGAAGAACTCGACAAACTTGCCCACCACCTTGGCCCGGCGCAGCATTTCGGTGATGGTCAGAACCAGATCGGTGGCGGTGACGCCGCCGCGCAGCGCGCCCCTGAGGTTCACGCCGACCACGTCGGGCGTGAGGAAATAAACCGGCTGGCCGAGCATGCCTGCTTCGGCCTCGATGCCGCCGACGCCCCAACCGACCACGCCGATGCCGTTGATCATGGTGGTGTGGCTGTCGGTCCCCACCAGGGTGTCGGGATAATAAATGCCGTCTCTCGCGTGCACGCCGCGGGCCAGGTACTCGAGATTCACCTGGTGCACGATGCCCACACCCGGGGGCACGACTTTGAACGTGTCGAACGCCTGCATACCCCATTTCATGAACTGGTAGCGCTCCTTGTTCCTCTGGAATTCCAGTTTCATGTTGAGGTCCAGCGCTTCCTTGCTGCCGTAGTGGTCCACTTGCACCGAGTGGTCCACCACCAGATCCACCGGCACCAGCGGCTCGATCAACTTCGGATTTCCGCCCATCCTGGCGGCTACACTGCGCATCGCGGCCAGATCCGCCAAAAGCGGCACGCCGGTGAAGTCCTGGAGCACGATGCGTGCGACCACGAACGGGATCTCCTCAGTGCGCGGCGCGTTTGGTCGCCAGCCAGCCAGCTGCCTGACGTGCTCCTCTGCCACTTTTTTGCCGTCCACGTTGCGCAGCACTGCCTCCAGCACGATACGGAGGGAAACCGGCAGGCGGGAGATCTTGCCGATACCGGCCTTCTCCAGCGCAGGCAGCGAATAGAACTTCGCCTTTTTGCCCGGAGCAGGGGAGAACTCCTGCAGGGTGTTGAACAAGTTGTGGCTCATGGCGTCTCCAGGATGAAAACCGGTCAGTCGGGACACGGGGCCAGCCGCAGTCCGTTTATGATGTCCAGGATCGGCGACCTCGGTGCCGAACCTTCTTTCTTCTGGTCCTGCGTATCGGAGTAGGTGTCCGCGCCGGCAACGATGCGGCCGCTGACCTCGACCAGCTGGTCCTTCCAGCGGCATGTCCCGGAATATTGCGCGTGGCCCGCGTGCCACTCGATCTTCCAGTTGCTGCATTGCTTCTTCTCGTCGCGCGCGAGGAAGCCGTTGACGGGCGACATCGGGTCGGCAATGTCCGCTGCGGTGACGCAGAAGCGGCCGATCAGGTTCGCGGCCATGCCGCCCGAGCGCGTGAATTCCCAGGTGCCGGGTTGCATGGGATTGGAGTCCGCCTGCGCCGGGACGGAGAGCGCGACTCCAAAGAAAAGAGCGAATGCGGGTCGCATCAGGGATCAGATAACCATCATATCCACGAATTCGTTGACCGGCGTGGCGGCGAGCTGCCTGGGATCCAGGCAGAGCTCCAGCACTGTCTTCTGCTGCTTCGGCGGGAAACGTCGCGCCAGGTTGGTCTTGAATTTCTCGACCAGGACCGGCATGCCCTCCTTGCGGCGGCGCTTGTGGCCGATCGGGTATTCGACCACTACTTCCTTGAGGCGGCTTCCGTCCTTGAACTCGACCGTGATGCCGTTGGCGATCGAGCGCTTCTTCGGATCGTGGTAATCGCGGGTGAACTGCTTGTCCTCGACGCAGATCATTTTGTCGCGCAGCTTGTCGATGCGCGGATCGGCCGCCACATCGTCTTCGTAGTCGGCGGCCGTCAGGCGACCGAAGATCATCGGAACCGCCAGCATGTACTGGATGCAATGGTCGCGGTCGGCCGGGTTGCTCAGGGGGCCCTTCTTGTCGATGATGCGGATCGCCGCTTCGTGCGTGCGGATGGTGATTCTCTTGATGTCGTCGAGACGATCTTTCAACTGCGGATGCAGCTGCATGGCACATTCGACCGCGGTCTGCGCATGGAATTCCGCAGGGAAGGAGATCTTGAACAGCACGTTTTCCATGACGTACGAACCGTAGGGGCGCTGGAACTTGAATTCCTTGCCCTTGAACAGCACGTCGTAGAAACCCCAGGTCTTTGCTGTCAGGACCGACGGATAGCCCATCTCGCCGGTTCTGGCGATCAGCGCCAGCCTGACCGCGCGGCTGGTGGCATCTCCCGCCGCCCAGCTCTTGCGCGAACCGGTGTTGGGGGCATGGCGATAGGTGCGCAGACTCTGGCCGTCCACCCACGCCAGCGAGATTGCGTTGATGATTTCTTCCCTGGACAGGCCGAGAATGCCCGCCACCACCGCGGTGGTGGCCACTTTGACCAGCACCACGTGGTCGAGGCCGACTTTGTTGAAGCTGTTTTCCAGCGCCAGGCAGCCCTGGATCTCATGCGCCTTGATCATCGCAGTCAGCACGTCCTGCACCGTGAGCGGCTTCTTGCCGAAAGCAACTGCGTTACGCGACAGCCAATCGGCAGTCGCAAGAATACCGCCCAGGTTGTCGGACGGATGCCCCCATTCCGCGGCCAGCCAGGTGTCGTTGAAGTCCAGCCAGCGGATCGTCGCGCCGATGTTGAACGCAGCTTGCACCGGGTCGAGCTGGAACTGGGTTCCAGGCACCTTGGCGCCGTTGGGAACGACGGTGCCGTGGACGACCGGCCCCAGCAGCTTGGTGCAGGCGGGATACTCGAGCGCCTCGAAGCCGCAGCCCAGCGTATCCATCAGGCAGTAGCGCGCGGTTTCGTACGCCTTCCGGCTCTTGATCTTGTATTTGGTCACGTAGTCGGCGATGTCGACCAGGACCTTGTCGGGTTTGGGGCGGACGTTGGAAATGGGTGCTGACATGTTGTTCCTAGGACTCAAAATCGTTCAGGCCTTGTCACCGCAAAGACGCAAAGGACGCGAAGAAAAACGAATGGGATATCAAGAGCGACATCAACACCGGCGGCCAAATATTCTGCGGGGAGCTGCCAATCTGTTGTGCCCGCCATATTGTTCGACCTTTTTCCTCTGTGCTCTTTGCGTCTTTGCGGTGAAAAAGTTCTATTTGCGTTTTCCGATAGGAACCCACGTGAGGTTCTCGGGGCCGGTGTAGTTGGCGCTCGGACGGATGATCTTGCCGTCGATGCGCTGCTCGATCACGTGGGCGGTCCAGCCGGAAGTGCGGCTGATGACGAAGATCGGCGTGAACATCGCGGTCGGCACCCCCATCATGTGATAGCTGGTGGCGCTGTACCAGTCCAGGTTCGGAAACATCTTCTTCTCGCGCCACATGACCTGTTCGACCCGCTCGGAGATATCGAAGAGCTTCATGTCGCCAGCGTCCTTGGAGAGCCGCCGCGCGACTTCCTTGATCACCTGGTTGCGCGGGTCGCCGGTGGTGTACACCGGATGGCCGAAGCCGATGATGATCTGCTTCTCGGCAACGCGCCTGACGATGTCGGCTTCGGCATCGTCCGGGTTGTCGTAGCGCCCGATGGTGTCGAAGGCGAACTCATTGGCGCCGCCGTGCTTCGGCCCCTTGAGCGCGCCAATCGCACCGCCTACCGCCGAATACATGTCGGAGCCCGTGCCGGCGATGACGCGCGCGGTGAACGTTGACGCGTTGAATTCGTGTTCGGCATAGAGGATCAGCGAGGTATGCATCGCCCGTTCCCACAGCGCCGACGGCTTCTTGCCGTGCAGCAGGTGCAGGAAGTGACCGCCGATCGAATCGTCATCGGTCTCGACTTCGATGCGCCGCCCAGAGTGCGAGAAGTGATACCAGTAGAGCAGCATCGAACCGAAGCTGGCCATCATCCGGTCGGCAATGTCGCGCGCTTCGGTGAGCTTGTGGTCCGGGTGCTCTGGAAGCACGGCGCCCAGAGCGGAACAGCCGGTTCGCAGCACGTCCATGGGGTGCGTGTTTGCCGGGATGCACTCGAGGATGGCCTGAACCGATGCCGGCAGGCCGCGCAGCGCCTTGAGCTTGCGTTTGTAAGCCGCCAGTTCGGCAACGGTCGGCAGCTTGCCGTGCACCAGGAGGTAGGCGATCTCCTCGAACTCGGCTTCCTCGGCGAAATCGAGGATGTCGTAACCGCGATAGTGGAGGTCGTTGCCGGTGCGACCGACGGTGCACAGCGCGGTGTTGCCGGCCGGGACGCCGGAGAGCGCTACCGACTTCTTCGGCTTGGGCGTGAATTGGGTCGCTTCGCTCATTTTCCCTTTTCCTTCGCGAAAAGTTGGTCCAGTTTCGACTCGAACCGGTGGTAGTCGAGGTAATCGTAAAGCTCGTTGCGGGTCTGCATGATATCAATCACGTTCCTCTGCGTACCCTCGCGGCGGACGGTCTCGTAGATTTTGAGCGCCGCCTTGTTCATCGCGCGGAACGCCGACAGCGGATAAAGCACCAGCGAGACATTTGCGCTGCGCAATTCCTGCACGGTGAATAACGGCGTGGCGCCGAACTCGGTGATGTTGGCGAGCACCGGAACCTTCACCGCGTCGGCGAACTTCCGGTACATCGAAAGTTCCGTCATCGCCTCCGGGAAGATCATGTCGGCGCCGGCTTCCACGCAGGCCCGGGCGCGCTCGATCGCGGCGTCGAGGCCCTCGACCGCGAGCGCATCGGTGCGGGCCATGATGACAAAGGCTGGATCGGTGCGCGCGTCCACCGCCGCCTTGATGCGGTCCACCATCTCGTCGCGGGAGACGATTTCCTTGCCCGGCCGGTGACCGCAGCGCTTGGCCTGGACCTGGTCCTCGATGTGCATCGCGCCGGCGCCGAACTTGATGAGAGACTTTACGGTGCGAGCGATATTGAAGGCGCTGCCGAAACCTGTGTCCGCATCCACGAGCAGGGGCAGGCCGCAGGCGTCGGTGATGCGGCGCACATCGGTGAGCACGTCGTCCAGTGTGGTAATGCCCAGGTCGGGCAGGCCCAGCGAACCGGCAGCGACGCCGCCGCCGGACAGGTAGGTCGCCTTATAGCCGGTGCGCTCGGCGAGCCGGGCATGGTAAGCGTTGATCGTGCCGATCA
>DASQOP010000067.1:0-9044 GCA_035644415.1 Burkholderiales bacterium | reverse complement strand
GTTCAGATAGCCGAGGACCGAATGCAGCGTGGTGGTCTTGCCTGAACCGGTCGGGCCGCACACGAAGAACAGCCCGTAAGGCTTGCTGACCACGTTTTTTAGCGTGCCGAGGTTGTGTTCAGACAGTACCAGTTTATCGAGGGGGATCGGCTCGCCCGCGGAGAGAATACGCATCACGATGTCTTCGACACCACCGGCGGAAGGAATGGTCGCCACCCGCAGTTCGATGTCGAGTGGGCCGAATTTCTTGAACTTGATCTTGCCGTCCTGGGGTTTGCGTTTCTCCGAGATGTCGAGATCGCACATGATTTTCAGGCGCGCGGCGATGGCATTGCGGTAGCTCGCCGGCACCGATATGTAAGGTTGCAGCGTGCCGTCCTTGCGGAAACGCACCTCGGTTTTGCCCTTTCCCGGATAGGGCTCGATGTGAATGTCGGAAGCCCCCTGGTGATAGGCATCCACGATGATCTTGTTCACCAGTTTCACCAGTTCATTGTCCTGCGCCAGGGATGCGTCGTCGGTTGCGACTGCGGCCGAGTCGTCGCCCTCGTCGTCCATGGTGGAGAGCAGGTCGCTGATGTTCGAGGTGTCGCCCCCGGCTTCCGCGCCGAAGAACTGGTCGAGCGTGGCGCTGAATTCGCGCCGGGTGCAGACTTTGAAGACCACCTTGTGCTTGGGAAAGATATTGCCCACCACTTTCGAGGCGCGCACTTTCTCCGGGTCGGTGGTAAGCACGATCAGGCCTTCCCTTACGTCTTCGATCGGCACCCAGTGGCTGCTCTCGACGAAATCGCGCTTCAGGTTTTTGAGCAGGTCCATGGGCTTGACCCGGTCCTGCTTGAACGATTCGTAGGGCACGCGGAAGAACTGGGACAGCGCTTCGCCGATCGCCGGTGCTTTGACCTGGAACTCGTCGACCAGAACATCCTCGATGTCGAGGTTCTTGCGCCTGGCGGAACGGGTCGCCAGTTCCATTTCTTCTGCTGAAAGCACGGCGTTGGTGACCAGATGGTCGTACTTTCCGCGCAGCATCGCCGTCGGGCGGCTGCGCTGCTTCAGTGCAATCGCCAGGGTTTCGCCGAGATGGGCCGCGCCTTCCTCGGCGACGGTGGAAAAAGGCTGGCCGCTCTTGGCGTTGATCACCTGAACCACGCCGATCAACTCGCCGCCAGGGCCGTCCGTTACCGGCACCACCAGCATCTGCTTGGTGCGGTATCCGGTGCGGCGGTCCACTTCCTTGAGGAACTTGAGTTGCGCGTTGTGGCCGCGCAGCTCGTTGTCGTCGTAGACATCGCGGATGTTGATGAGCTTCTTCGACAATGCGACGAAGCCGGCGATGCTCTGCTCGTTGACCGGCAGCTTCAGATCCTTGAAGGAAGCCAATCCGGTCTTGACCTTGGAGACGATCGACGTCCTGTCCTCGGAAACCACGTAGATGGTGAGCCGGTCGGCTTCGAACAGCGCGCAGATATCCTGCGACAGCTGCAGCATGATCTCGTCGATATTGCTGGTCGCGTGAATCTTGTTCGTAACCGCCTGGAGCCTCTTCTGAAACTCCAGTTTATGGCTCATTTCGGCCAGGTTATGGCCGCTTTGCGGCTTGGTTTCAAAGACTGTGCTCATGGCGTCCATCCTTCTTCCGTTTGCCGGGTGCCACTCGGGGATACTACCCCAGCAACTTCCGGGCCGCTAATCAGTGCCTTTGCCGCCAGCGGGGCATTAAAACTTGAAAACCTGGCCATTGGACAGCATGCGTGGGTTGTAGCGTTCCGCACACTCCTCGACTTCCTGCATCGTCAACGTGCCGGCACCGGGCTTCAGGTGCGTGATGTAGACCCGCGTCGGGCGCTTAAGTTTAGCCAGTTCCTCCGCCAGCATGCTCGGGCACAGATGTTTCGATGCGACCGCCAGTTCCTTTTCCTCGTTCGGGAAGGCCGTCTCGATGATCAGATAGCGCAGGTTCTCGATCTTGTTTACTTCTGTCCAAAGCGCGTCGTTAATGGTGGTGTCGCCGGTGAAAACCAGGCTTGCCTCGCCGCTGTCGAGGCGGAACCCGACCGCGGGGACCACGTGATTGGCCGGCAACACGGTGATCCGGCGCCCGCCGAGATCGACGGTTTCGCCCACTGCAAACGTGGCGTATTTCAGGTACGGCGCGGACTTGCTCGGTATTTCGGCGAAATCCGGCCATATCTTCCAGTTGAAAATGTGGTCCTGCAGGATCTTGTGCGTCGGCTCGGTGCAGTGCACGGTGATCGGTCTATCGCGCATCGGGCCAACGGTGTCCACCAGGAACGGCAGCGATGTGATGTGATCGAGATGCGAGTGAGTAATGAAGACATGGTCGATCTTCAGCAGCTCGGTCAGGCTCAGATCCCCCACCCCGGTTCCGGCATCGATCAGCACGTCGTAGTCGAGCAGCATCGTGGTGGTGCGCAGGTTTCCACCGATTCCGCCACTGCAACCGAGTACCCTGATCTGCATTGCTATTTAGTCTCGAATTTCCACGAGCCGTCCCAGCCTTGCTCCGGAGGATTGCTGCGCAACAAGGCAATGCGCCCGAGGAAGAGCTTATAAAATCCGCTCGCTGCATTGAGCTTTTGCAGGTTGAGCAACTGCAATTCTGCCATATCCCAGTCGCGCGCCCGATAAAGCTTGAGCGCCTGCCCCCACAGCCTCAATTCGTCCTGCACCGCCGTTTGGACTTCCATCGCCAACCCGATCGGTTCATAAATGGTCACCGGCTCGTCCTTGCCCTTCACTTTCACCCGGTCAAGCTCGCGAAAGACCACGTCGGGAACCTGCGCGCGGGTGTTTTCGCCGACGATCATGTTGACCCTGTATTCCTTGGTGATGCCCTCCAGGCGCGAAGCCAGGTTCACGGCGTCACCCATCACGGTGTAGGCCAGACGGATTTCCGAGCCCATGTTGCCTACGCTCATGCGGCCGCTGTTCACGCCCACGCCGATGTGGATTGGCGGCCAGCCCATTTTCTTGAAGTGCGGCTGCAGAGCCTCGAGCGCCTGGTACATCTCCAGTCCGGCGAGCACGGCACTGCGCGCATGCTGCGGATCCCCGAGCGGAGCTCCCCAGAATGCCATGATGCAATCCCCCATGTACTTGTCTATGGTGCCGCGATGCTTGTAGATCACCCGAGTGAGCGGCGTGAGGAATTCGTTCATCAGCCTGGAGAGCTGTTTCGGGTCGAGGCCTTCGGAAATGGTAGTGAACCCGCGCACGTCGGTGAACAACACCGACAGCTCGCGGCTTTCGCCTTCCATAGAGAAGGACTCGGGATCCCTGCTCATTTCTTCCACCAGTTCGGGCGGCACATACTGGCCGAACCTCCCGGTGATCTGGCGCTTGGCGCGCGACTCGACGAAGAAGCCGTAGGACATGTTGAGCGCGAACAGCATCGCGATCATCAACAAGCCCGAGGCCAGAGGCAATACCAGGTTGCCCCCGATCCACACCAGCACATTGCTGGCGAACACCGCCGCCAGCAGCACCAGTGTGAGCACGGTGGCGCGCAAAGGATTCGCCAGAGGCAGCGCCATCGCCAGCGCCAGACCCGACAACAGGAGCAGCACCACGTCGGCGCCAAGCACGTATGGCGGCTTCTGCTTGATGTTGCCGTCGAGCATGCCGGTGATCAGATTGGCGTGGATCTCCACTCCGGGATACACGCTTGCCACCGGAGTCGCCCTGAGGTCGAACAGCCCCGGCGCAGTCGTGCCCACCAGGATGATCTTGTTCCTCAGATCGTCGATCGGCGCCGTGCCATGCAACACATCGGTCGCCGAAACATACTTGAAACTGCCCTGGCGGCCGCGGTAGGGCACCAGGGCCGCCACCTGGACATCCACCGGAATGCGCACCGAGCCGATGTCGATCCACTCCAGGCCGGGATAATTCTTGGTGAAGAGCTTTTCCTCCGGAAACCCGGCAATGACCGGCGGCGAACCCAGCCCGAGGCGCACCACCGCCATCGACAGCGATTCGTAATACGCGCCCTCGTACTCCGCCAGCATCGGCACCCGCCTGGTCACACCGTCTTCGTCGGGCAAGGGGTTGAAGTGACCGCCGCTTGCCGCGGCTTCCTGGAATTCCGCGAGATTGGCGCCGTAACCGACCCAGCGGGTAAATCCGATATTCCTGCCCTTGAAAGTGCCGGCCGGCAGGACCGGCTTGGGCAACGCACCGGTGGTGCGCCCTTTTCCGTCTTCCGATGCGACATCTGAAAAGTAATAGCCGAGCACCACCGCCCGATTCTTCAGCTTCTCCGCGAACACGCGGTCGTATTCGAGTTGCGGACCGATCTCCTTGAGCGCCGCTTGGTACTGCGAGTTGCCCCTGAGCTGGTTCTCGCCGAGCCGCCTAAGCACCCCCAGATCAGAACTTTCGTCGCGTTCTGCAAACACTACGTCGAAGCCAACGATACCCACTTTGTAGTGATCGAACAGCTGATCGAGCATCAGCGCGAGCTTGTCGCGGCGCCAGGGCCAACGGCCCTCCGCGGAGAGGCTTTTCTCGTCGATGTCGACGATGACCAAGCGCGGATCGAGGCTGTTACGCGTCGTCAGGCGCAGGCGCGCGTCATAAACGATGTTCTCGAAGCGATTGATCAAGGGGATTTGGTAGTAACGGGCGGCGTGGCCGACAAAAATCAGAACCACCACCAGCCCGAGCGCGATGCGCGCCAGATGCCTCTTCAAGCTGTCTCCCTCGACTCGCCGCGCGCCGGATCAGCGCCGCCTCGGTGGGGCCGCCTGGTTATCGTCGTCTGCTCTGGCGCGTGCAGAAAGGTCCGTGCGGGCCGTGGTTCGGCTCAGGATTTCAGGAAGAACTCCATCTTTACCCCGGCCAGCTCGATGATGTCGTGATCGTTGAGCTGGTGGGCCTGGGCATCGAGCGCCTTGCCGTTGACCACCGGGAAGTTGGCGCCTTCCACGTGGGTGATGAAGTAGCCGTGTGGCCGTTTGGCGATGACCGCCACTTGCACCCCGGGCTTGCCCAGCGTGGTCAGCGCCTTGAGGAGCGGCAGCTCCTTGCCGGCGTTGGGTCCGGAGAGAATCTGGATGATGCCTTGTCCACCTGGCATTGCCGTGGCGGCAGGCGCGGCGGCCACTGGCGACGGAGCCGGATTGGACGCTTCCGCCACCGCGGGCGCGGCCTGGGCATTGATGACGGTATCGCTCAGCTTCGCAGCCTGCACGTTGTTCTGGCCCTCGGCCGGCGCCTTTGTTTCTGCCTTGGTTCCTGCGGCGGGAGCGCGAAGCACCATGGTCTTTTCGAACTCTGCCTGGCTCATGGCGGCCGCCGTTTCGCTGACGTACTTGAGCTTGTATTTGCCGATTTCGACGACGTCGTTGTTCTGGAGGAAGTGCTTCTTCACCGGCTGGCCGTTGACCAGCGTGCCGTTGGTGCTGCCCAGATCCTCGAGAAAGGAATCGTTGAGGATGGTCATGATGATGGCGTGCTCGCCGCTGACGGCCAGATTGTCGATCTGAATGTCGTTATGCGGCTTGCGGCCGATGGTGGATCGCTCCTTGGTGAGGGTGAACTCCTTGATTACCTGGCTATCGAGACTGAGTATCAGCTTCGCCATATCTGCTTCCTCTTATTTGAACCACGAAAGGAGCTTCGCCCACAGGCCGTCGTCGGCCGGGAAGTCCTTCTTCACCCTGATCAGCACCACGGAGACATTATCGCGCCCGCCGTTGTCATTCGCCATCTGTACCAGTTGATCGGCCGCGAGCGGGAGGTTGTTGCCGATCGCCGCCAGCGTCATCTCGATGTCCTCGTCCTCGACCATGTCGTTGAGTCCGTCGGAGCACAGCAGATAAATGTCGCCGGTCTGGGCCGGATAGGTACGGATCTCCGCTTCGACTTCCGGCTCGATGCCCAACGCCCTCGTCACCAGGTTCTTGTTCTGCGAGCGCTTGGCGGCCTCCTTGGTGAGCAGGCCGCTGTCGATCTGTTCCTGCAGCAGGGAATGGTCGCGGGTTATCTGCTGCAGCTTGTCCCCGCGAAAGCGGTAACAGCGGGAATCGCCGATATGGGCAACCGTGATCTGGTTGTTGCACAACAAGGTCACTACCAGCGTGGTCCCCATGCCCGCGTACTGCGGCTGGCTGTTGGCCGACTGGAAGATCGAGGTGTTGGCCCTGGCGATGATCTCCCGAAGCAGGCGGGTCGCCAGAGGAGAACCGGAACTCTTGTCCAGTTCGTGCGGCACATGCCGGGCGAGCGCTTCGCGGGTTTCGCTAGAAATCAGCGCAGTGGCGATGCCGCTTGCGACTTCGCCGGCATTGTAGCCACCCATGCCGTCGGCCAGCACCGCCAGCCCGATCTGCGGGTCGGTGGTAATGCTGTCCTCGTTGTGAGAGCGCACCATCCCGGTGTGGGTGGCTTTCACCATCTCCAGGGAGGGAGTCAGATTCATTTCTTCCAATCCATCACAAGGTCACTTCCACGGTTCCAAGCTGCGCCGCGCACTGGCGTAGCGCCTGCGCCATTTCTTCACCATTCTTGAAGCGCGCGGGCATCTCTTTGGCGAGCGCCTTGTTGATGAGCGCCGCCAGACACTCGGGTAGCGTCGGGTCGATGCCAAGTATGTCGGCGGGAGGTTCGTTGGCGATCTTGAACATCAATTGGGTCATCGAATCGCCCTGGAACGGCAACCTGCCGCAGGCAAGCTGATACAGTGTCACACCCAGCGAAAATAGATCGGACTGGCCGTCGATCTTTTTGCCGGCCAGTTGTTCAGGCGACATGTACGAGGGCGTGCCCAGCACCATGCCGGTCTTGGTCTTGGACGAATCGGTGATGCGCGCAATGCCGAAGTCGGTGACCTTGACCGAATCGACCTGCGCGTCATACATGATGTTGGCCGGCTTGATGTCGCGATGAACCACGTTCTGCCGGTGGGCGTAGGCCAGGGCTTCGGCGACGCGCGCGACCACGGACAGCATCTTGGGCAAGGGCAGCAGGTTGCCCGGTTTGGTCTGTGGCATCAGATCCCTGCCCTTGAGGAATTCCATGGCAATGTAGGCCAGGTCGTGCTCTTCGCCGGCATCGTAGATGGTGACGATATTGGGATGATTGAGCCGGCCGGCAGTCTCGGCTTCACGGAAGAAGCGCTGTTTCACCTCTTCCAGCTCGTCGGCTTCGAACTCCTGTGACAGCGCCAGCGTCTTGATCGCGACGATGCGGCCGATCTTAGGGTCTTTCCCCAGATAAACAACGCCCATCGCGCCCTTGCCGAGTTCCTTTTCCACCTGATAACGGCCGAGCATCGGCTTTTCCATTGCACCATCCTCGAGGACCAGCGTGCTGGCGTTGGTGCGCCCGCCACCGCCAAGGATCACGGTCGCGGACATCTGCTTGGCGCGATTGAGCTTCTGATCCAAGTCGCGGAACTTGGGATTGTAGGTGGCCATGTACTCATACACCGCCTGGGCCTTGTTGAACTGGCGCTTGCGCTCGAAATCGAGCGCAAGGTTGTATAGGTTGTCCATCAGCTGGTCGTCGAGCGGCACCTTCCTGAACTTGTCGAAGGCCATGTCGAACTGGCCCTGCCCCTGGAAGGCCAGGGCCAGCATGCGGTTGGATTCAGCAGAATCGAGGTCGGACTTGGCCTTGCCGCGTTCGGTGGAGAGAAAACGCCTGGTGGTGAGCAGGACGTGGCCGATGACCAGCAGCACCGCCGAGGCCATCAGCTGGATCCACATCAGCTGGCCCGCCATCAGCACGAAATGCGCGGCAAACAGTGCCGCAAGCAACAGCGCGCTCACGGTAAAACCCATGCCTGCCTTGAGCCGCGGCAGCAGCAGGATCAGATACAGGGCAACTAGCAGGAAAGCCGCCCTTTCCGCCCAGAAACCCCAGGTGGGCGCGACAAAGAAATCCTCCTGGAGAATGCTCGACACCGAGTGCGCCAGAGTAACAACCGGCGCCATTCCGGGCGAAATCGGCGTCACCTGGTAGGTTCCGACGCCGGCAGCGGTCGCGCCGATCAACACCACTTTGTCCCGGTATTTCTCCGCCGGGATTTTTTCCGAGATTACGTCGTAAAAGGAATCCAGCGGAAATGCCGGTTTGCCGTCCCTATCCTTGTAAAAGTAGGTGTACATCTGCAGGTAGGGATCGGTATTGATTGTCAGCTTCCCCAGCTTCACCCCCTCGCCGAGGCGCAGTTCGACGTCTGCCGGTCCCAGATTCAGGCTCTTGGCGGCAAGAACCAGCGAAAGCGACGGGAAGTACTGATCGTAGTAGCGCACCACCAGCGATTCGGTGCGCGTGCTGCCGTCGACATCCGGAAGCGCATTCAGGTGGCCGACCGCTGCGGCACCGGACGCGATTTCTCCGAGCGGCGCAACGGCTTGCAGAGCCGGCACCGGGAAAATGTTATGTTCGGCCGCGCCGATGCGGTCGATCACTCTGGTGATCTGGTTCTTCAGGATGTCGTCGGTAAGCGGATGGTCGGGATTGCCGCGCGGTTCGCCGATGGTGAAAAGCATTGGCAACGCCACGTTTCCGGCCTGCGCCACCGCGGCGGCAAGCTTATGGTCGCTGTTGAGTACATCGTCCGCCTCGGCCAGCACCGAGGCGAAATCGGCGAGGTTCTGCTGCTGCGCGGGCGGGAGTGCCCGGTAGAGCTCTGCGAGTTTGTGGATATAGACGAGCCCGGGATCGACCTGCGGCTCGAAGAAGAACGAGGTGTAGCCAACGACCTTGGCCCCGGCCTGTTTGAGCTTGTTGATCATCTGCGCGTGGAACTCCCGCGGCCAAGGCCATCGCCCGATGTTGGCGATGCTCTGATCATCGATGGCGATGACCGCGACGCGCTGCGAGGGGGCGTGGCTGGAGGCACGCACGCCGAGGTCGTAGGCCTGACGCTCGAGACTTTGAATGAAATCGCTGCCCGACGCGACGAACAAAACAACGGCAACGACCAATCCGAGGAACCAATCGGCTTTCCAGAAAGCCGTCTTCTTCATGCCACCCACCCTGTTGGATGCCTGAAGGCTTTGATTTCTAGT
>DASQOP010000066.1:0-7068 GCA_035644415.1 Burkholderiales bacterium | reverse complement strand
ATGCGTTTCTGGAACTCTTTCGCCTGCCAGCCGATTGCCGCCACCAGCCCCATGTCGTCGAGAATCTCCGGCCTCAGGCCGGTCGAAATCCTTCGAATGAGGTGCACCGTGGAATCGATGAGGCTGCACATGGTCTCGGTTTTCTCCACAAGCTGCTTCTCAGTTCCGGCAAGCCGCTTGGCCAGCCACATGACGTCCATCTTCAGACCGGTCAGCACCTGTCCCAGCTCGTCGTGGATCTCGCGCGCTATTCGGGTACGTTCCTCCTCTCGAACGGAGATGAGGCGCGCGGCTAGCGCCCGCAACTGCACCTCTGACTCCCGTAAATGTTCCTCGGCAATTTTTCTTTCCCTGATCTCGTTTGACAACGCTGCGTTCTTCCTGTGCAGATCGACGAATACCGACACTTTCGACCGCAGCACCTCCGGTACCAGCGGCTTTACCAGGTAATCCACCGCGCCGACTTCGTATCCGCGGAACGCGGATTCCATTTCCCTGGACACGCCGGTAAGAAAGATGATCGGCGTGTGCCGGGACCGTTCGCGCCGGCGGATCATCCGCGCGGTTTCGAAGCCGTCCATCCCGGGCATGCGCACGTCGAGAAGAATGACGGCCGGGTTGTGCTTGAGCACAAGGCGTAACGCCTCTTCACCGGACTGCGCGCGCAGCAGGTTTTGCCCCAGAGGTTCCAGCAGGCCTTCGAGCGCCAGCAGATTGCTGGGCTCGTCGTCGACCATCAAAATATCCGCCTTCAAGTCGTCCACGCGAGATTCCACCCTCCAGTTGGCCGATCCGTCCGGTTCGATGCCAATTTGCAGCATGTTCCGGTCTGATCGGCAACTTATGACGCAACATGAGAAGTTGCGCGACCGCAAACGCCCTTCCCCCGTTTAGGACAAGGTTACCAACAAGTATCGGTGGATAAAAGCGGGCTGTCTTGCATCCGGCTTGGCCGGTCGAACTGAAGCGATCGGCGATCCGTGGGAGGACGCGTTTTGCTACCGTGACCGGGGTAATGCTGCGTACCATACCGGCTTTGCCGATCGGTCGGCCGCTAATCGCCGCAATTGAAAAGATCGAGAACGTTGGACTTTTGTCAACGCACTGACCGCAAAAGGTCTTTTAGGGATAAGTGTTCGGCCTTGCGCCCCAGCGTTCCCGACAGGGGGTTGCGCACCCGATTCGGAATCGGGCACCCTCGACCTCATTCCGGAAAGTCCATTCGCCGACCTCATAAGCAGACCGGAGCAGTGTTTTTTTATGCGTACCTTGATCGTGATTTCCTCAGCAACGGCAGTGCTGGCGGCGTGCGCTTCTCCCTGGCTCGAACAGGTTGTCGCGCTCCCGGAGGAAACATTGCCCACGTCGGGATTCTCCTCGCTCGCGCTGATTCCCACGGACAATCCGAGCTTCGCCTATCGCGCGCTCTCCGAGCGCGTGCCAGCCGTACTGTCGGTGTGGAGCACCGACGAGACCGCGGTACGGGATACGTGCGACGCACGCGAACCCAGAGGTAACAACGGCAAAGAATCCCCGGCCGTGGTGCTCGTTCCCTCCGCCAACCAGTACGTGCTGTGGCGCCCGGCACTTGCGGATGCGAAAGTGGAAGAGGCGATGCAAAGGTACGCCCGCGTGACCGTACAGGACGCGCGCAGGCCGTTCTACGGCGACCCCGAACGCCGCAACTTCGAACCGGCGTGGCGCTGTTTCCGCTTCACCCGCTTCGTCAACCGCGACGACGATGCGCCGGCATTCGACTTCGTCGGACAGTTGCGGCTCGGCGACAGTGGCGACTACGTGCAAGTGCGCCCGCTGCGGCTGTATGTCGCTCCGGGAGCGGAGCGACACCTCGCGATCGGCCTGCGGCTGGAGGCGGTGTGGCGGCAAGGAAACGTCGGCAAAATGGAGATCGTGTTCGAACCGGTGTTGCTGGCGATGCGATTGAAATCCGGCGTCGAGGAATTGCACTATTTCCTGGACAAGTACTGGGAGCACTATCCGATCCTGCCGGTGATCCCGGTATCGATGGATGCGCGCGGCCGACTGGTGCAGACGGCGCCGGCCACGGTGACCGTGACCGCGGTCGAGTTTCGCAAACCCGACCAGGCGAAGGAGGCGCTGCTGCGCACGGCACGCAGCGCCGGAGACCATCTCGGCGCCTTGATTGCCGCAGCCTTGACGGCTCACTAACTTCGACGATCGAAGATCTCGCCGCGAAAACACAAAGTACTCTGCGTGTTTCTTCTTGCTCTTGGTGCCTTCGTGATGAGAAATGTGATTTCCGGGTCGGCGTACCCCCTAAGCTGGACTCAGCCCGTGATCCGGCGCAGGTACTCGCCGGTGCGGGTGTCGATCTCGATCTTGTCGTCGATAGCGCAGAACAGCGGCACGCGCACTTCGAAGCCGGTGGCGATTTTGGCGGGCTTGAGTACCTTGCCCGAGGTATCGCCGCGCACAGCCGGCTCGGTGTAGGTGATTTTCCGCACCACGCTGTTGGGCAGCTCCACCGAGATCGCCCTGTCGTCATAGAACACCACTTGACAGGGCAGGCCTTCCTCGAGGTAGTTGAGCGCGTCGCCCATGTTTTCCTTGTCCACCTCGTACTGGTTGTACTCGGCATCCATGAACACGTACGAGGGCTCGGCGAAATACGAGTACGTCAGCTCCCTCCGGTCGAGCACCAGGTTCTCGAGCTTTTCGTCGGCCTTGTAGACCACTTCGCTGACGCCGCCGGTCAGCAGGTTCCTGAGCTTCATCTTCATGACAGCCGAGTTGCGGCCGCCTTTGTTGTATTCAGCGCGTTGCACGACCATCGGATCCTTGCCGACCATGATCACGTTGCCGGCGCGCACTTCCTGTGCCTGTCTCATCGTGTTTCCTGACAAATAAACTAATAATGGTTTGGGCGAAAAAAGCGTTGAATTATAGCCTTTCTGCACAAAATTTAGCCAGATTCCCGGCCAGATCGCCGGGGCCGGCGAGACTTTGTTGCCAGCGCTGCGCCAATTCCGGATATTTCGGCCCGGTGCAGGCCGTCCAGGCCGCCGCCAGGCCGTCAGCGGGGGCAAAACCGTTCCACACCGCCCACAGCATGGCCAGATTCGCGCTGGTGACGTGCCCCGCATACTCAAGATAGCGGGTTAGGAAGGCTTCGACCTTCAGCCGGTGCGCGTTGCCCGCCTGCGGATAGGCCTGCCAGACCAGCGGCCGTGCCGCCAGCTGCGCACGCACGAAGGAATCCTCGCCACGCACAAAGTTCCAGTCGCAGGACCACAGTACGCGGTCGTAGTCGTCCTGCGAAAGGAAGGGCAGCACTTGCACGGCAAGCCCGCTGGCGCGCCCGCGTCCCGCCAAGCCGCGCGCCGCGAGCACATCCGCGGCCGCGGTGCCGGCAAACACAAGCGCGCGCACCGGGTGCCCGACGGTGGCCCAGGTATCCAGCAACGCAGCGACCATCGCCTGCGGATAGCAGAACAACGAGATCAACTGCTCGCCCTGCGCCCGCGGCGGCACGCCGAGCGAGGCCAGAAATCGCGTCACGCCGTCCGTGTCGGACTGGAATTGCAGCCGCCGCGCGGCCAGCCCCTTCTCGATCAGCACGCCGCCGGTACCGGGGGCGAAGCCAGGGAAGAAGAAGAACTTCGTCAAAGGCAGCCGCGGATGCGGCGACGGCAGGCCGTGGCAACCGCCAACCCAGGGTTCCGCGCTGAGGTACTCGAGATTGATCCACACGGGCGGCCGCGCACGCGCGGCCATGGCCTCGACGTACGGAGCCGGCAGCTCGCAGCCGAAAGTCTCCACCACCACGTCGGCAGGCTCCACCGTCGCAAACGGCGTAACCCAGCGTCGCACCTCGATGCCGCCGAGCGACTGCACTTCGGCTTCGGGATCGAGCGCAGGCACCAGCCGCCTGAAGGTCGCCAGATCATCGGCCCACAGCCGCACCACTGCGCGATGTTCAGCAGCAAGCTGGCGCGCCAGCCGCCAGCTAACGCCGATGTCGCCGAGGTTGTCGACGACGTTGCAGAAGAGGTCCCAGCGCATGACCTAGGGACGAGGGGCGAGGGACGAGGGACGAGAGTGGGACGTCAAAACCAGATCACCAAAACTGTTTGCCAAGATAAATGTAAAAACGAATGCTTGCTAACTGTTTCCCCTCGTCCCTCGTCCCTCGCCCCTCGCCCCTGCTTTCACGCCATTCCCCCGTTGATAGAGATCACTTGGCCGGAAATGTATGCGGCCTGGTCGGAGGCGAGAAACGCCACCAGCGCCGCTACTTCTTCGGGTTCGCCGGCACGCTTCATCGGCACCATGGCTTCGACCGCTTCCTTTGGAAATACCTTGTCAGTCGCCGGCGAGACGATGATGCCCGGCGCGACCGCGTTGACGGTGATACCGCGCGTGGCAAGTTCGAGCGCGAGCGACTTGGTGGCACCGTGCAGACCCGCCTTTGCCGCGGCATAGTTGACCTGCCCGCGGTTGCCGATCACGCCGGCCACCGAGGAGATGTTGACGATACGGCCCCAGCGGGTTCCCATCATCGGCAGCAGCAATGGCTGGGTGACGTTGTAGAAGCCGTTCAGGGAAACATCGATGACACGGTCCCACTGCTCACCGCGCATGCCCGCGAGTGGCGCGTCATCGTGCACGCCGGCGTTGTTGACCAGCACCTGGATCGGCGCCTGGCCAACGAGCGCGCCGAGCGCCTTGGCGGCGGCGGCGCGGTCGGTTACATCAAAAGCGACTGCCTGCGCCTTCGCCCCGCCCGCGCGCAATTCCACGGCGAGCCCTTCCGCAGCCTCCAGCCGGTTGTTGGCGTGCACGATCACCTGCAAGCCCCGGGCCGCGAGCACGCGGCAGATCGCCGCGCCGATTGCACCGCTGCCGCCGGTCACCAGTGCGCGTTTCGCCCTCATTGCATCAACCATTGCCGGATTCTGCCGGAAATATTGTCTTGGGTCTGCCGTTTGCGGCGGGTAATATTCGCCACACGACCCGAATTCGCTTTCTGACCGGAAATGTCGACGACAGTATCGCAATTCTGCGCTGCGGGGATGCCGGCGTGAGCGCGCCGGCTGCTGCGCAATCCGCGGCTTCGCACTGCGACGTGTTCGTTCTCGGCGGCGGCCCGGCCGGCTCGACCATCGCCGCCCTGCTGGCGGAACGCAGCTGGAACGTGGTGATCGCGGAGAAGGAGCGCCATCCGCGCTTCCACATCGGCGAATCGCTGCTGCCCCTGAACATGCCGCTGCTGCGGCAACTCGGCGTGTATGAGCAGGTCAAAGGCATCGGCATGCCGAAGTACGGCGCCGAGTTCAATTCCCCTGAGCATGGGCCGCCGGTTACCTTCGACTTCAGCCAAGCTTGGGACAAGACCTATCCGAACGCTTTGGAAGTGAGGCGCTCCGAGTTCGACGAGATCCTGTTCCGCAACTGCGGCGCGAAAGGCGCGCGCACGTTCGAGGAATGCCTAATCACCAACGTCGAATTCCGGGCCCGGCAGGACGTGCGCATCGACGCGCGCATGAGCAACGGCGGTGAAAGGACCTGGCGCGCACGCTTCTTCGTCGATGCGTCGGGGCGCGACACCTTTCTTGCCAACCGCTTCGGCATCAAGCGCCGCAACCGTTCCCACAACAGTGCGGCGATTTACGGGCATTTCACCGGCGCGCAGCGTCTGCCGGGCAAGGCCGCCGGCAACATCAGCATGTTCTGGTTCGATCACGGCTGGTTCTGGTTCATTCCATTGCTCGACGGCACCACCAGCATCGGTGCAGTGTGCTGGCCGTACTACATGAAATCAAGGCAAACCGATCCGACCACTTTCTTCCTCGACACCATTGCCATGGCCCCTGGACTGGCGGAACGCCTGCGCGATGCAAAGCTCACCCATGGCGTCACCGCGACCGGAAATTTTTCGTACCAGGCGGACAGGATGCGCGGGGAGCGCTACATCATGATCGGTGACGCGTTCGCCTTCATCGACCCGGTGTTCTCGTCCGGGGTCATGCTGGCCATGAACAGTGCATTTTTGGGCGCCGACGCGGTCGACGCCAGCCTGCGCGATGCGCCGCAGGCGCCGGCGCTGCTGCGCAAATTCGATCGCAGCGTGCGCTCGGGAGTCGGCGGCTTCTCGTGGTTCATCTACCGCATGACCCTGCCCGCGATGCGCGACATGTTCATGCACCCGAGCAACAGGCTGCGCATGCAGGAAGCCGTGCTGTCGTTGCTGGCAGGTGACTTGTTCCGTGGCACGCCGATCCACTTGAGCCTGCGCGCGTTCAAGAGCCTCTACTACTTGTTGAACCTTGTGTATCCGCGCCGTAGTTTTGCCGCCTGGCGCCATCGCCGGCGGACATTGCGCGAGCGGATGGCGCAAACGCCGGGATCGTGATGGTTTCGATGCACGGCCTGTTGATCGCAGCCATGGCCGCGGCAATAGCGGCAGCATTGCCGCGCACTGCGCGACCGGCGGAACTGCCGCTTTGGGAGGCCGGCGCTGGAGTCGCCGTGATCAGCTTTCCGGAATATCGAGGCTCGGATCAGCGCCGCACCTTCGTGTTACCCGTCCCCTACCTGGTCTATCGCGGCGAGTACCTGAAAGCGGATCGCGATAGCGTACGTGGACAGTTCCTCAAGAACGACCGGGTGGAATTGTCCTTGAGCGTAAATGGCTCGATTCCGGTGGACAGCACGGATAACGCCGCCCGCAGGGGCATGCCGGATCTCGATCCGACGCTGGAGCTGGGACCGAACCTGCTGCTCACGATCCTGCGCAAGCCCGACCGCAGCATGGAGTTCGGTCTTCGGTTGCCGGCGCGCACGGTGATTGCGACCGATTTTTCGCACACGAAGAATGTCGGCTGGGTATTCCAGCCGCAGATCAACATCGACTTTCGCGACACCTGGCTCGGAAAAGGCTGGAACGTGGGCTTCGCCGCCGGGCCGCTCTACGGTGACAGGCGCTATCACAACTATTTCTACGGCGTGGCGCCGGCGTTCGCCACGCCGCAACGCCCGGCCTTCAACGCCGCAGGCGGATACGCCGGCAGCCAGATCCTCGGCGCG
>DASQOP010000065.1:0-3073 GCA_035644415.1 Burkholderiales bacterium | reverse complement strand
GCGCACCGTGCACGACGTGGTGTCGGGCGAGCGCGACAAGATCATGGAAGTCATGCGCGAGAAAGTTGACGACGATGCCAGCAAGATCGGCGTCAAAGTGCTGGACGTGCGCCTCAAGCGGGTCGATCTCACGCAGGAAGTTAGCGAGGCGGTGTACCGGCGCATGGAGGCGGAGCGCAAGCGGGTCGCCAACGAGTTGCGCTCCACCGGTTTCGCCGAGGCCGAGAAGATCCGCGCCGATGCCGATCGCGAACGCGAGGTGATCATTGCGCAGGCCTACCGCGACGCGCAGCGTATCAAGGGTGACGGCGATGCTAAAGCCTCCGCGATCTACGCCCGCGCGTTTCAGCAGAATCCCGAGTTTTACGCCTTTTACCGCAGCCTCGAGGCGTATCGCCAGAGTTTCCGCAACAAGGGCGACCTGCTGATACTCGAGCCGAGTTCGGAATTCTTCAAGTACCTGAAGAATTCCTCAGGCCGGAGCGGCAAATAACAAGCCGCAGGCCGTGAGACCAGGAGAGGGCTGGTCTCGTCCGCGCTGCGCTGCGCGGGGGTGGTTTCGCGGCCGGAAAGGGGAGGATGGAAGGCCATACGAGCATCCTGCTGACGGCAGTGGCGTTGATGCTGATCATAGAAGGCGTGTTGCCGTTTCTGCTTCCGGCCATATGGAGGGACGCGTTTCGGCGGCTCACCGAAATGTCCGACGGCCAGATCCGCTTTGTCGGGCTGTCCTCGATGCTTGCCGGCCTGCTGCTGCTTTTCCTGACGAAATAGCCCAACATAGCCGCTTTGTCAGTGGCCGCGCCGCCAGCGGGCCAGGACCGCGATCGTTCGCTTGCAAATGACCATGCAGAAGTGGCTGCTTCCTGAATACATCGAGGACATCCTTCCCGCAGAAGCGGCGCGGGTGGAACGGCTGCGCCGCCGCATCCTCGACCTGTTCTTCTCACACGGCTACGAGCTGGTGATTCCGCCCATGCTCGAGTACCTCGATTCGCTGCTCACCGGCACCGGCCGCGATCTCGATCTCAGGACCTTCAAGCTGGTGGACCAGTTGTCGGGACGGATGCTGGGTTTGCGCGCCGACATCACGCCGCAGGTGACGCGTATCGACGCGCACCTGCTCAACCGCCAGGGCGTAACCCGCCTGTGTTATAGCGGTACGGTGCTGCACACGCAACCTTCCGGGTTGTTGCGCACCCGGGAGCCGCTGCAGATTGGCGCAGAGCTCTATGGCCATGCCGGTCTGGAAAGCGACATCGAAATCCAGACGCTGATGCTGCGTGCACTGCAGGCCGCGGGGCTGCAGGGCATCCATCTCGACCTCGGCCACGTCTCGGTGTTTCGCGCGCTGGTGACCCGCGCCTCTATCGCGCCGGAGCAGGAGGCGGAGCTGTTCCGGGTGCTGCAGGCGAAGGACGTGCCGGCGCTGCGCGAGCTTTCAGCAGGCCTCGAGGCCAAGACGCGCGAGGCTTTGTTGCTTCTGCCCCAGCTTTACGGCGGGGCAGAAGTGCTGGCGACTGCGCGCCAACGCCTGCCGGCGTATCCGGAACTGGCCGCCTGCCTCAATCTGCTGGAAGCGATCGGCAGGCAGCTCAGCGGCGAGGTCAAGGAGTTGTGCTTCGATCTGGCCGAGCTGCGCGGCTACCACTATCACAGCGGGGTGGTGTTCGCCGCTTATGCCGGCCAACGCCCGGAAGCGATTGCGCGCGGCGGCCGCTACGACGAAGTGGGGCGTGCCTTCGGCCGCGCCAGGCCGGCGACCGGATTTACCATTGACTTGCGCGACCTCGCCGACATGGGCAACGGCGATCTCAGGCCGATGCGCGTTCTCGCGCCTTACCGGCCCGGCGACGCGGCACTGCAGACCGAAGTGGCGCGGCTGCGTGCCGGCGGGAACATCGTGGTGGTGGAACTGCCGGGACATGAAGCCAATCGCGCCGAACTGGGTTGCGAACGGCAATTGGTCGCGCGCGCCGGAGTATGGACGCTCGAGCCCCTGAATTGATCGACGCAACGGATTCCTGAACCAGAGGTGGTAATGGCGAGCAATGTTGTGGTCATCGGCACGCAGTGGGGGGACGAGGGCAAGGGGAAAGTCGTCGACTGGCTGACCGATCACGCTCAGGGCGTGGTGCGATTCCAGGGCGGCCATAACGCCGGGCATACGCTGGTGATCGGCGGCAAGAAAACCGTGCTGCACCTGATTCCGTCCGGGATTCTGCGGCCCGGAGTGCGCTGCTACATCGGCAACGGCGTGGTGGTGTCGCCGCAGGCGCTGCTGGACGAACTGGCAATGCTGGAGAGCGCCGGTGTCGAAGTACAGGGGCGGCTCTCCATCAGCGATGCCTGCCCGCTGATCCTGCCCTATCACGCGGCGCTCGACCAGGCGCGCGAGAGCGCCAAGGGCGAGGGCAAGATCGGCACCACCGGGCGCGGCATCGGCCCTGCCTACGAGGACAAGGTGGCGCGGCGCGCGATCCGTCTCCAGGACTTGTTCCATCGGGAGCGTTTCGCCGCGAAACTGGGTGAAGTGCTCGACTATCACAACTTCGTGCTCAAGCAATACTTCAACGCACGCCCGGTGGATTTTCAGAAGACGCTGGACCAGGCGCTGGCCGTGGCGGAACGCTTTCGCCCCATGGTGGGAGACGTGCCGCGCCTGCTGTTCGAGGCGGGCAAGCGCGGCGAGAACCTGCTGTTCGAAGGCGCGCAGGGCACGCTTCTGGATGTCGATCATGGCACTTATCCCTACGTAACCTCGAGCAACTGTGTCGCCGGCGCCGCCGCGGCGGGAAGCGGTGTCGGCCCGCAGGCGCTGCACTACGTGCTCGGTATCACCAAGGCCTATACGACCCGGGTGGGTGGCGGGCCGTTCCCGACCGAACTCTACGACGACGTCGGCAGGCACCTCGCCAGCCGCGGCAACGAGTTCGGTGCGACGACCGGGCGGGCGCGGCGTTGCGGCTGGTTCGACGCGGCGGCGCTGAAGCGTTCAATCCAGATCAACGGCGTGTCGGGATTGTGCGTCACCAAGCTCGACGTACTCGATGGCGTGGAGACGCTGCAGGTC
>DASQOP010000064.1:0-13377 GCA_035644415.1 Burkholderiales bacterium | reverse complement strand
CGCAGTGCGCACAACCGTGGGCTGGAATTGGCATTACCTGCGCAGATGCTCTACAGCGGCTCCAGGCTATTCATCAACGGAGAGTCGCTGGTGATCAACGCCGGCGAGGCGCAGCCGTTGCGAGCTCTCGCCGACGCGCGGCGCCTGGCGGGCCACGAGGTTCCGCGGACGGGCACGGCCGCGGAAGCACTTTACCGGTGGTATCGCAGCGGTTATATTTTGCCGGCGACCAACGCGATCGCAACCTGAGCGTGCAAATGGCGGAAAACGCGACCCCGCAACACACCCCACTGCTCGGCAACGCCGAATACGAAGCCGCCCTGGATACGGCGCTGGCGAAGGCGCAGCGCTCCATCCGCATCTTCGAGCACACGCTGGGACGCGGATACAATTCGCCGCAGCGCTTCGAACTGCTGCACCGGTTTCTGCTGGCCAGCCGGCGCAACCGACTGCAGATCGTGGCGCACGAGCCGCAGACGATCGACCGCAATTGCCCGCGCATTCTCAATCTGTTGCGCCTGCACAGCCACTCGATCAGCATCCACGAAACCCACTCGAACGCAAAGTCGGTCTACGACCCCTTTACCGTGGTGGACGATCACAGCTTCGTGCACCGCTTCCACTTCGACGAGATGCGCGGCCTGCTCGCGCTGGATGATCCGATCGGCACCCACGTGCTTGCCGAGCGCTTCGACGAAATATGGGAAGCCTCCTCCCCCACCGTTTCCGCCACCACGATCGGCTTGTAAGCCCCCGCTTGTGTCCTGGTTACATTTCGTGGCAATCGGGCGCGCCTTTATATTAAGAAGTAATCCCGTCGCTACGGCGAAAAAAAGCCGGTTTCCGACCGGCTTTTTTCATTTCAGCGGCAGATTTGCGAAGCGGCGTCAACCGATCGCGCGCCACCCCAGGCCGTTGTCCTGGTCGGCAACTTCGATCCACCCGGGATCGCAAGCGATCGCGCCGGCAAGCGCGGCGCGCGCCAGCTCGGGCCGGTTGTTTTCCTGGCTCAGGTGCGCGGCCACCAGATGCTTCAGGCGGCTCGAATCGAGGCGCGCCAGCAACTCCGAGGCCGCCCCGTTGTCGAGATGGCCGTAACGCCCGGCGATGCGTTCGCGCAGTTTCTGCGGATAGCTGCTCACTCGCAGCATTTCGGGATCGTGATTGCATTCCAGCACCAGGGCGTCGCAGCCCGACAGCATGGCCTCGATGTGCGGCGTGGAACAACCGGTGTCCGTGAGCACCCCGAGCCGGCGCGAGCCATCGCCGAATACGTACTGCGCCGGCTCGCGCGCATCGTGCGGCACCGGAAACGGTTCGACCCGAAGGTCGCCGATCGAAAAGCCGCCGTAATTGTCGATTAGATGAAGGTTGCCGATGCCTGAGAACAGCGCTTCCAAGCCGGTCAGGGTCCCATGGGTGAGCCAAACAGGAATGGAATGGCGGCGCGCCAGCCGCGCGACACCGCCGATATGGTCTTCGTGCTCGTGGGTGACGACGACGGCCGACAGATCTTCGGGGGTGAGGCCAAGGCGGCCGAGACGGGCTGTCGTCTCGCCGAGCCCGAATCCACAGTCGAGCAGAATCCGGGTGGAACCGGCTTCGACGACCAGGGCATTGCCCCGACTGCCGCTGCCCAGCGATGCGAAGCGCATCTTGCCGCTCACTTCGGCGTCGCCGGTGTCATCACGTCGAATTTACTTCAACTCTTCCTGCAGCAGCGCCAGGATGCGCCCTGCGGTTGTGGATTTCGCACTCGCGCCATCGGCGTTCTGCACCCTGACCTCGCTGCCCTTGTCCGCATCGGCCACGCTGATCCGGAATTGCTCATCCTTCTTGCCGGTGTCGCTGCGCCAGAACGCCAGCCGGGACCAGCGGCTTCCGGACTTGCCCTTGCCGTCGATGTCCGGATCCAGGTAGCGCACGTAGTAGAGGCCTTTCGACCGGTCGCGATCCTCGACCGTGAAGCCAACGCGGTCAAGCGCCAGGCCTACCCGCCGCCACGCGCGATCGAAACTGTCGGCCAGCACCAGTGCTTCCGGATTGTCACCATTCTTCGCCAGTTGCGCCTGCGGAGCGGCCACCGGCGCTTTCGCCTGGACCTGCTCTTCCTTCGCTCCCAGCCTGCGCATCAACCGCGACAACATCTCCGCCTCGAGTTCCGGGTCGGTTGGCCGCATTTGCCATTTGACCTGTTCGCTCCCGTGCTCCCCGACCACGACCTGGTAAGCGCCGCGATGGCTGATATAAATTTCGGTCGTGCCGGGTTCTTCGCCGCGTTCCAGGCGGGTGCGGAATTTGTCGCGCTCGGGGTAGGAATAGGCCTGGTCGATCACCTTGCCGATCAGTTTGCGCAGCGTGCTTTCGGGAATTTTGGCACGGTTTTCCGCCCAGTCCGTCTCCATGATCCCGATGTCGGGTAGTTCTTTGTCGATCAGGAATCCGGTGTCCTGCCAGAACTCCCTGATCGCCGGCCACAATGTCACCGAATCCGCTTCCACCACCAGCCAGCGCTGGCTGCCGCCGCGTTCGATACGCACTTTTTCCGATGCGGGCAGGACGACCGCGGCCGCGGTCGCGGCCTGATCGGTATGTCGGGCGCCCTGTCCTTCGGAATACTCCGAGTAGGTCGCCGAACCGGCCGCAGTCTCGGGGATGGTGTAACGATCGCTGGTGGGCGGTGCGCTCAGATCAGGCGGCACCTGGAGCGGGTTCACCTTACCCGCCGACTTGTAGTCGATCTTCTTGCCTTCGATGAGCTTGCCGGAACAACCGGAGAGTGCGACGACCGCCGTGACGGCTGCAACAAAAAACTGCGTTGAATTCATGCGTGAGGATTCACCAGGTTTGCATCAACGACCATTGCCGGCTCGATTGGTTCACTTGGCCATGGAAGCCTGCGCAACCGCGGCGCCGGCGATCTCGGCCTGCTCCATTGCGCCGCGCAACAGGTCGTGAAAGGACGAAGACAGCGGCGTCAGCGGCAGTCGGATGCCGCCGTCGATCAGCCCCATCTGCTGTAGCACCCACTTCACCGGGATCGGGTTGGCCTCGACGAACAGATGCCGGTGCAGGCCGAGCAGCTTGTTGTTGTGGGCGCGGGCCTTGGGAAGATCGCCGGCGAAAACGGCCGCGCACATCTCCTGCATCAGCCGCGGCGCCGCATTCGCGGTCACCGAGATCACGCCGTGCGCGCCCAACATCATCAGCGGCAATGCGGTGCCGTCATCCCCGCTGTAGATCGCAAAACTTCTCGGCGCGCGCCGCAACATCTCCGCACCGCGCTCCATGTTTGCGGTCGCATCCTTCAGGCCGACAATATTCGGAACCTGCGCCAGGCGCAGCACCGTGTCGTTCTGCATGTCTGCTACCGTGCGACCCGGCACGTTGTAGAGAATCTGGGGCAGGTCCACCGCCTCGGCAATGGCGCGGAAGTGGCGGTACAGCCCTTCCTGGGTAGGCTTGTTGTAATAGGGCACCACCGACAGGCTCATGTCTGCGCCGGCGGCCTTGGCGTACGCCGCAAGCTCGATGGCCTCGCGCGTCGAATTGGCACCGGTACCGGCGACGACCGGGGTACGGGCGGCCGCGTGCTCGATGGCGGTCCGGATCAAGAGGCAATGCTCTTCGAAATCCACTGTCGGAGACTCGCCGGTGGTCCCGACGACGACGATACCGTTGCTGCCTTCGCGAATGTGGAAATCAATCAGACGGCGCAGGCGTTCGAGGTCGAGGCTGCCGTCCTCGAGCATCGGCGTGACGATGGCGACCAGGCTTCCCTTCAACATGGCGGCCCCCATACAATTGAAAGTGCGATTTTAACCGATTCTTTCCGCAGCCGGAGCGCTACGGACTCCAGCGTGGCCCTACGGCACAGATCCGCTGCACCATCGCCGGTTTGGGCAGGCTCAACTGCAGGTCTTCATAGGCGAGTACGCGCAATTTTCCGCGCGCCAGTTCGAGCAGCTCGCCGGGTCGGAGCAAGAAATCCGGATTGGACGGCTTGCCGAAGCGTTCGTTGCCGAGCGCGAACGTTTCATAGATGAGAGCGCCGTCCTCCGCCAAGGCCTCAAGGAGACGCGGAAACAGCGGCCGATACAGGTAGTTGGCAACGACAATGCCGGCAAAGCGACGGCCCTTGAGCGGCCACGGCGCGCGTTCCAGGTCCGCGACCTGCACGCTGACGCCGGCCACACCGGTCAACGCTGCAAGCGCCTGGGCATCGCGATCGATCGCGCAGACGCGATAGCCGGCGGCAGCGAGGTAGCGGCTGTGCCGGCCGCTGCCACAGGCAAGGTCGAGCGCTTCGCCGCCGGCGGCAATGAGACCGGCCCAGCGCGTCACCCATTCAGAGGGGGATTGCGGCGCGTGCGCGTTATCCAAGACGTCAAATGCAATCGGGGCGCGGGGACATTCTCAATGCTACAACTTTCCCGCGTGCCGGCCGCCTTGGACTCGCGCAAATTATGTTTGCATATGCAGGAACACAAGCTGGCACAAGCTGATTTGACACCTCCCGGGGCCGGTGCTAAAAACCTCGGTTGGAGTTGCCCTTTAACCGGAAAGACGACGTTCTTGGAGAACACAATGAAAACTACCAAGTGGGCATTGGTCGGCGTATGCGTGCTGCTGACGTCCTGCAGCACCGTGAGCAACCTGTTCACCAGGAATCCCTCCGCCACCGCGGTACTGGCGCCCACCAAGGGCAATTCGGTCAGCGGCACCGTCAACTTCACCCAGAAAGGCGCGGTCGTGCTGGTCGAAGCTAAGATCACCGGGCTCCCGGCCAACGGCACGCACGGCTTCCATATCCACGAGAAAGGCAACTGCAGCGCCGCCGACGCTTCCAGCGCCGGAGCGCATTTCAATCCGTCCGGCGACAAGCACGGCGGTCCGGTCGGCGCGGTTCGTCACGGCGGCGATCTCGGCAACCTGCGCGCCGACGCCAATGGCTACGCACACGCGTCGATCCAGGTCATGGGGATCACGCTGGGTACCGACGCCAATAGCATTATCGGCCGCGCCGTGATAGTGCATGGCGGTCCTGATGATCTGAAGTCGCAGCCGGCCGGCAACTCGGGTCCGCGCGTGGCCTGCGGACTCATCAGCAAGAACCCCGACAAATTTTTCTGAGCGTGCGCTTATCGCACCTTGATTCCCTGGCTGGGCTCCGGCGATCCTTTTCCCGAGGTTGAGCGCGCACTCGCGGAGCCGAACGGCCTGCTTGCCGCCGGCGCTGATCTGTCGTTGCCTAGGCTGCTGGAAGCCTACCGAAGCGGCATCTTCCCCTGGTTCGCCAACGACCAGCCGATACTGTGGTGGAGCCCCGATCCGCGCACGGTCCTGTTCCCCGCCGAGATGAAGGTCTCGCGCTCGCTGGCGCGCACGATGCGCAGCACGCGCTTCGAAGTGCGCGCCGATACGGCTTTTGACGAGGTGATTGAAGCTTGCCGGCAACCGCGGCGCGGGGAGTCCGGCACCTGGATTACCGAAGCGATGGCCGCAGCCTACGGTGCGCTGCATCGCGCCGGGTTCGCGCATTCGGTGGAAACCTGGCTCGACGGCAATCTGGTGGGCGGCCTGTACGGCGTGGCGCTGGGCAAAGCGTTCTTCGGCGAGTCCATGTTCACCCGCGTCAGCGAAGCCTCCAAGGTCGCGCTCGTGGCGCTCGCGCGCCAACTGGAGCATTGGGAATTCGGCGTGATCGACTGCCAGATGAACACCGCCCACCTCGCCTCCTTCGGCGCCCGCGAGATCCCGCGCGCCGAGTTCACGCGCAGGCTTCGGGAATTGGTACACTATGCCCCGGTTCCGCTGCCGTGGCGTCTGGAGCCTACGATCGCGCGATGACACAGCTCAACGACCTGCCCTTTTCGGTACTGCAGTTCTACGCAACTGCCCCGTACCCGTGCAGCTACCTGCCCGACAAGCTGGCCCGCTCTCAGGTGGCCACGCCAAGCCATGCGATCGACAGCCAGGTTTACAGCGAGCTGGTGAAGGTCGGCTTCCGCCGCAGCGGCGCGTTTACCTATCGTCCCTACTGCGATCACTGCCGCGCCTGCGTGCCGGTGCGCATCGTCACCGCCGGCTTCGAGCCCAGCCGCTCGCAGCGTCGCGCCTACGCCCGTCACGATGCGCTGGAAGCGCGCATGCTGGAACTCAAGTATCACCCTGAGCACTACGCGCTGTACCTGCGCTATCAGTCGCACCGCCATAGCGGCGGCGGCATGGATCACGACAGCCGCGAGCAGTACCGCCACTTCCTCCTGCAGAGCAACGTCCGCTCCAGCCTGGTCGAGTTCCGCGAGGAAGGGCGCCTGCGCATGGTCAGCATCGTCGATAGGCTCGACGACGGCCTGTCGTCGGTATACACGTTCTTCGAACCCGAAGTCGCCGGCGCCAGCCTCGGTACTTACAACGTGGTGTGGCAGGTGCAGCTGTGCCGGCGCCTGGGGCTTCCTTATCTCTATCTGGGCTACTGGATCGCGCAAAGCCGCAAGATGGCCTACAAGATCAACTTCCAGGCGCTGGAGGGATTGATCGACGGCCAATGGCGACGACTGCCGCGCGACGCGTCCTCCCCCGAGGCCGCGTGATCTCTGCACACCGGGTACCACCGGACGGCGGCGCAGTTGCCGCCGCCTTCTGAAATGCTTTATCGCCTGGCCCGCCCGCTCCTATTCCAGCTCGACCCTGAGCGTTCGCACCATGGCGCGCTGCGTTTCCTGGATGTTGCCTGCCGGTTCGGGCTCTCAGGGGCAATCGCCGGCGCGAAAGTTCATTCGCCGCGCCGCGTGATGGGACTGGAGTTTCCCAATCCGGTGGGACTGGCGGCGGGACTGGACAAGAACGGCGAACATATCGACTCGCTGGCGGCGCTGGGTTTCGGCTTCATCGAGGTCGGAACGGTGACCCCGCGCCCGCAACCCGGCAACCCGGCTCCGCGCCTGTTCCGCATCCCCGGGGCTCGCGCCATCGTCAACCGCATGGGTTTCAACAACGATGGCGTGGAGCGACTGCTCGACAATGTTGCGCGCGCGCGCTATCGCGGCATCCTCGGCATCAACATCGGCAAGAACTTCGACACCCCGATCGAGCGCGCCGCCGAGGATTACCTGTACTGCCTGCGCAAAGTGTATGCGGCTGCGAGCTACATCGCGGTCAACATCTCCTCGCCCAACACCGCCAAGCTGCGCCAGCTACAGCAGTCCGACCAGCTCGACCGGCTGCTGGGCACGCTCACCGAAGAGAGCCGCAAACTTGCGGTGCGGCACGGCAGGACGGTGCCGCTGGCAATCAAGATCGCACCCGACCTGAATGCCGAGGAAATCGGCCAGATGGCGGCCTCGTTCGTCAGGCACGGTGTGAACGCGGTGATCGCCACCAACACCACCCTTTCCCGCGATGGCGTCGAAGGGCTGGAGAACAGCGGGCAGGCTGGCGGGATGAGCGGCGCGCCGCTGAAGATTCGCTCGACCGCAGTCTTGTGCGAACTGGCACGATCATTGGCCGGGCGCATCCCGATCATCGGTGTGGGCGGTATCTTCTCCGCGGCCGACGCGCGGGAAAAACTCAACGCCGGCGCCAGCCTGGTCCAACTCTACAGCGGGCTGATTTACGAAGGCCCGGGACTGGCGCGCCGGATCGCCGCAGAACTCACGGTGAGCCTTAAGAGCCTGAATCCGTTATAACTTTAGCGTCAGCTCGAATAAGATTTCGACCTGCCAGCGTTATAATGCGCGCTTTTATCGGCGCCCCGCCCCTGTCACAGAAGCCCCTGAATGAACATCAGCGTAGACGCAATCCTTACCCAGCCAGAACTGAGGCTCGGCTTCGGCAGCCGCTTCGAAGATCTCTACCAGCGCGCCGGACTGCAGCAGCTCGATACCGCTTTCCTCGATTTTCTCGGCTCTGCCGAGGCACCGCTGCGCGCGCGTCTGGAATCCGGCCGCATCGAACCGGAGGCACTGGCGCGCAAGGACGAATCAGAATTGCTTATCGCCGTGGCCGAACATCTGGACGATTTCATCGCGCGCCTGTTCGGCATCGAGGCCGAGGTGCAGGCGCTGTCGGCGCGCCACCACGAGCTTGCACCACTGTTCTCCTGCAAACGCTTGTTCGTCCAGCGCAAGGCGATGAACTCCTACAAGCCCGAGGTCGCTGCCGGTCTCAACGGCGAGGAACTTGGGCAGAAGCTTGAGCAGTGGTTTGGTGAAAAATTCAGCGAACTGGCGTTCGCCCGGCACGTAGCCGAATGGCAGAGGGACGAAGCCGCCAATGCCGAAGAACTCGACACCGCAAAGCGCTACGCAGCGTGGGCGGTGCACGCCCTGGCGGGGCAAAGGAAGCACCAGACCGGCGTGCTGTTCAAGGCGCCGAAAAAACTCGACTTCCAGAAACTGGTGCCGCTCGACACACGTGAAGAAAACGGCGTCACGGTGCACACGCTTTCGCACCTGCGCCGCCGCCACGGCTTCGCGCTCACCGATTCCGGCACCGACCTGGTCGGCGCGCTCGATCAGACCCACTATTGCATCTGGTGCCACGAGCAAGGCCGCGATTCCTGTTCGCACGGACTGAAGGAGAAAGCCCCCGCGGACGGTAGCGCAGCGCAGTTCAAGACAACGGTTTTCGGCGTGCCTCTGGCGGGCTGTCCGCTGGAAGAGCGCATTTCCGAATTCCAGAAGCTCAAGACCGAAGGCATCGCGATCGGCGCGCTGGCGATGATCGTGGTGGACAACCCCATGGTTGCCGCCACCGGGCACCGTATCTGCAACGACTGCATGAAATCCTGCATCTACCAGAAGCAGGAGCCGGTCAACATCCCGCAGGCGGAAACCCGCAGCCTGAAGGACGTATTGGAACTGCCCTGGGGATTCGAGATCTACAGCCTGCTCACGCGCTGGAACCCGCTCGACTTGCGCCGGCCTTTCCCCCGCCCCACCAGCGGCCGGCGCGTGCTGGTCGCCGGTATGGGGCCGGCCGGATTCACCGTGGCGCATCATCTGATGAACGACGGCCATAGCGTGGTCGGCATAGACGGCCTGAAGATCGAGCCGCTGTCCGCACACCAGTCCGGAGTGGATCGTACCGGCGCGCGGGTCGCTTTCGAGCCGATCTTCGACTCCGAATCGCTGTTCGAATCGCTGGACGATCGGGTCATGGCCGGCTTCGGCGGAGTGGCCGAATACGGCATCACGGTACGCTGGGACAAGAACTTCCTGAAACTCATACGGCTGCTGCTGCAACGCCGTCAGGAATTCACGTTGTTCGGAGGGGTGCGCTTCGGCGGCACGCTTTCGGTCGACGACGCCTTCGATCTCGGGTTCGATCACGTGGTGCTGGCTGCGGGTGCGGGGCGCCCCACGGTGCTCGACATTCCCAACGGTCTGGCGCCGGGCGTGCGCACCGCTTCCGACTTCCTCATGGCGCTGCAACTCACCGGCGCCGCCAAGCAGAATTCGATCGCCAACATGCAACTGCGGCTGCCGGTGGCGGTCATCGGCGGCGGCCTCACCGCGATCGACACGGCAACCGAATCGGCTGCTTACTATCCGCTGCAGGTGGAGAAATTCCTGCATCGCTTCGAGACGCTATGCGCTGAACGCGGCGAGGAAAAAGTTCGCGCTTCATGGAGTGCCGCGGAAAAGAGTATTGCCGAAGAGTTTCTGACCCACGCACGCGCCATTCGCGCGGAGCGCAACAAGGCCGCGGCAGAAGGCCGCGAGCCGCATATCCTCGAGCTGCTGCAATCCTGGGGCGGGGTGACCATCGCCTATCGCAAACGCCTGATCGACAGCCCTTCGTACACGCTCAATCACGAGGAAGTCGAAAAAGCGCTCGAGGAAGGTATCCGTTTCGCCGAAAACCTCACGCCCGTTGCCGTCGAAGTGGACGAACTCGGCTACGCCAAGGGGCTCACCGTCACCAGCAAGCGCACACTCGCAGACGGCAGCACGGAGACAGCGACGGTAACGCTTCCGGCGCGCACAGTACTGGTCGCTGCAGGCACCCAGCCGAACACCGTGCTGGCGCGCGAGGACGCGCACAACTTCCATCTCGACGGCCGTTACTTCCAGGCCTGCGACGAGAACGGCCTGCCGGTGAAACCCGAAAAAAGCGCCAAGCCGGCCTCCGCGCACGTGCTGCTGTCGAAGCGCCCCGACGGACGATTCGTCAGCTTCTTCGGCGACCTGCACCCCTCCTTCTTCGGCAATGTGGTCAAGGCCATGGGCGGCGCTAAGCAGGGCTACCCCGTGGTCAGCCGCGTTCTGGAGAAGGTGCTTCCGGCTTTTTCCGGAACCGATGGCGATTTCGTCGCGGCGCTCAACAGCGAATTGCGCGCGACGGTACACGAGGTGATCCGGCTCACGCCCACCATCGTCGAAGTGGTGGTGCGCGCGCCGCTGGCTGCGAAGAAATTCCGGCCCGGTCAGTTCTACCGGCTGCAGAACTTCGAGACCCTGGCGCATCATGTCGATGGCACCCGCCTGGCGATGGAAGGTCTGGCGCTCACCGGCGCCTGGGTGGATCGCGACAAGGGGCTGGTGTCCACCATCGTGCTGGAGATGGGCGGGTCGTCCGATCTGTGCGCGCTGCTCAAGCCCGGCGAACCGGTGATCCTGATGGGCCCGACCGGCTCGCCCACCGAAATTCATTCCGGCGAAATCGTGGTGCTGGTCGGCGGCGGCCTCGGCAATGCCGTGCTATTCTCGATCGGCCACGCGTTGCGCGCAGCCGGGTCGAAGGTCCTGTACTTTGCCGGCTACAAGAAAATGATCGACCGCTACAAGATTATGGACATCGAAGCGGCCTCCGACGTCGTGGTGTGGTGCTGCGACGAGGCGCCGGGATTCGAGCCGAACCGCCCGGACGATCGCGCCTTCGTGGGCAACATCGTGCAGGCGATGGCCGCGTACGCACAAGGCAATCTCGGCCCTCAGGCAATCCCCTTCAAAGCGGCAGATCGCATTATCGCCATCGGCTCCGACCGGATGATGGGCGCAGTGGCTGCGGCGCGCCACGGCGTGCTGGCGGCGCACCTCGATCCGCATCACTTCGCGATCGGCTCGATCAACTCACCGATGCAGTGCATGATGAAGGAGATCTGCGCCCAGTGCCTGCAGCCGCACGTGGATGCGTCCAGCGGCGAGCGCACCTACGTGTTCTCCTGCTTCAACCAGGATCAACCGCTCGACCGGGTGGATTTCCCCGGACTGGCGGCGCGGCTCGTCCAGAACTCGGTGCAGGAAAAACTCACCGCCCACTGGATCGACCGCTGCCTGACTCACCTCAGCCGTCGGCCCATAGTTTAGACCTCAGTCCAACCACAGAGACACAGAGGCACGGAGAAGGCACTTGGATTTTATCCTGGAGAAACGGAGGTATGTAGCAGTCGGTGGATGGCGGTGTTTACCTATCGAGTCTTGCATTTATTTCAATTTTTTTGCCTTGGACTTTCTCTGTGCCTCTGTGTCTCTGTGGTGAGTTCTGCCGATGATTACTCTGGTTGACGCGATCGACGCGCTGCTGCCGCAGACCCAGTGCACCAAGTGCGGCTATCAGGGTTGCCGGCCTTACGCCGAGGCAATCGCGCGAGGCGACGCCGACATCAATCAGTGCCCCCCGGGCGGGGCGGCCGCCGTCCTCAAGCTGGCGCAGTTGCTCGGACGAGAGCAAAAGGCTCTCAATCCCGCCAACGGAGTCGAAAAACCGCGCGCCGCGGCGCTGATCGACGAATCGCGCTGCATCGGTTGCATGCTGTGCATCCATGCCTGTCCGGTGGACGCGATCGTCGGCAGCCCCAAGCAGATGCACACCGTGCTGACCGAGTTTTGCACCGGCTGCGATCTGTGCGTTCCGCCCTGCCCGGTCGACTGCATCGAAATGGTCGAGCTGGAGGCGCTGGCCGAACGCGGCAACCGGCATGCGACGGCGCTGGCCGGACAAAGCGTCGAGGCCATCGCGGCCATCGCCCTGAACCGCTACCAATTCCACCAGCTTCGACTCGAACACGAAAAGGTGGAGCGCGAGCAACGGCTGGCAAAGAAAACCGGGGCCATGCTTGCGCGCCTGGAATCGCTGACGATCGGCCACGATCTCGACCGCAAGAAGGCTGCAGTGCGCGCCGCCATCGAACGCGCCCGCGCCCGCCTCGCCGGACAGAACGATACTCCCTTCAAGACAAAATCTTGAAATCTCACCACGAAGGCACGAAGACACGAAGGAAACCGGGCCAAATCGTCGCGGTGCGCCTCGGAGTGCGCAGTATCACAGAGAAACCCGGCAGGGAAACCAACCCGGCCGTTTCGCGTTCATTTGACTTTCTTCGTGTCTTCGTGCCTTCGTGGTAAGACGTTTCCTCCCGGAGTCTCGACGATGAATCCCGCTAAACGAGCGGAAATCTTTCGCAGGCTGCGAGAGGCCAATCCGGCGCCGACCACCGAACTCGCGTATCAAACGCCGTTCGAGTTGCTGGTTTCGGTCGTACTGTCCGCCCAGGCCACCGACAAAAGCGTGAACCTCGCCACCGCCAGACTTTTCCCGGTCGCCAATACGCCGCGGGCGATCCTCGCGCTCGGCGAATCGGGACTCACGCCCTTCATTCGCAGCATCGGCTTGTACCGGACCAAGGCGAAGAACATCCTCGCCGCCTGCAGAATTCTTCTGGAAAAGTTCGGCGGCGAGGTGCCGCGCCGGCGCGAAGACCTGGAGAGCCTGCCGGGAGTGGGCCGTAAAACCGCGAATGTGATCCTCAATACCGCATTCGGCGAACCGACCATCGCGGTGGACACCCATATCTTCCGCGTCGCCAACCGGACCGGCATCGCCCCCGGCAAAGACGTCCTCGAAGTCGAGAACAAGTTGATGAAATTCGTCCCGGAGGAATTCCGCAAGGATGCGCACCATTGGCTGATCCTGCACGGGCGTTACGTATGTATCGCGCGCAAGCCGGCATGTCCGGCCTGCCTGATCCGCGATCTTTGCGAATTCAGGGGGAAGAGCAAGGATGAGGGATGAAGGATGAAGGATGAAGGATGAAGGATGAAGGATGAAGGATGAAGGATTGGACCTCTCGCCTGGAGAAACGCTCACAAAACCGTGCGCCTTGAATTGTGTCCGGTACCCGAACGCTCTGCATGAGCTTGCGTGCAATCATACTTCCGCCTTCATCCTTCATCCTTCCGCCTTCATCCTTGTTCCTTCATACTTGCTCTCATGTTTAATCCGTCGCGCGAAGACGTGCGCCGTTTCTTTTTCGAGACCTGGCGCAAATACCGCACGCAGGCCCCTTTGGAAGGATTGGAGAAAACCGCGCTCGAAGTGGCGCTGCTGCACCCCGAGTATCACGCGCTGCTGGATAGCGAAGACCGCAAT
>DASQOP010000063.1:0-2080 GCA_035644415.1 Burkholderiales bacterium | reverse complement strand
ATTCGACGGCTTCGGTTTTTCCAGCGTCAGCGCGGAAAACAAGGTCAGGCTGATCGCGCGGTCGGCGGCGGCGCGCGCGTAGAGCGCGTTGACGATGTGATTGGCCTTGCCGAGCCCGAGCGGCAGTCCCACCACCAGGTTGGTCCCGACATCGCGGATGATATCCTCCGCAATCGCCTCGGGGTCAGTGAATTTTTTCGGCATGAATATCCCGTCTGGCGCGACGCGAACCGGAACATCCGGCAGTCCCTGAGGAATCGAACGTTAGGGGTTGAAAGTATTATACTTCCCTACTCGTTATTTGGATTTTTGCTGCAGATGTGGGCTGCGGCCTCGCAATATCTCCTCCAATGCCCTGACGTTCGCCGAGCCCGCTCCCTTGCGCCAAATCAGGACGGTCTGCGCACAGTTTTCTGCTCGAGCCAGAAGGTGAACGCTTAGACGCTTTCGCTCCGGAAATGTCGTCAGCACGCTTTTGGGGATAAGGGCTATCCCCATGCCCGCAACGACGCATCCCAGCATGGCGTGATAGGACGCCAACTCGATGGTGCGCTCCGGCATCTCGCGACGGCTTGCATACCATTCTTCAAGCCGCTTTCGATGCGGGCAGCCGTGCTCGAAAACGATGATGGTTCGAGGCAGACCGCCGCTCTTGCCGATCGGCGGATGATTGGCGGCCGCAACGATCACCAGTTCTTCGTCAAAGGCGAACGTCTTCTCAAACGGCGCATCGGCGATTGGCTCGGCAACGAGTGCCGCGTCGAGATCGCCCGCGAGGATGGCGCCGCCCAAAACCTGTGGGTTGCCGGTGCGCAGCTCCAGAACCACCCCGGGATGCCGCCGGTGGTATTCGCTGAGCAGCCCCGGCAGCCTGACGGCCGCGGTGCTCTCCATCGCGCCGAGCCGAAACGTCCCGCGCGGCCTGGTGTCCTGCACGGCTCCGCGCGCTTCATCGGCAAGGGCAAGAAGGCGGTCCGCGTAGTCGAGCAACACCTGACCAGCCGGCGCGAGGTGAAGCCGTTTGCCCTCACGAATGAAGAGCGCGACACTTAGATCCTCCTCAAGCTGCCGGATACGCGTCGTGACATTGGACTGAACGCGATGCAGCCGTTCTGCCGCGCGCGTGACGCCGCCTTCGCGCACAACCGCGCTGAAGATCCTCAGATCCGACAAATCCATTCATCTCTCCACAAGATCAGTCTCATCATAATTATTCATTTTATTAGATGATCCGCCTCGCGTAAAGGCTGTGTCACGGGTGAGGTTAACCTTCCCCTGTCTGGAAACACTGAGGAGAACGACCTTGTCAAAGGCCTATTGGATTGTACGCGTCTCGGTCCGGAACGAGCAGAGATATCCCGAATACCTTGCCGCGGCCGGCCCTGCGTTCCAGAAATTTGGAGCGAACTTCATCGTGCGCGGCGGAAAGTTCGAAACAATGGAAGGAGACGCCCGCGAACGAAATGTCGTGGTTGAATTCAAGGACCGCGCGACCGCCCTTGCCTGCTATCAGAGCCCGGAATATCAGGGCGCGAGGGCTATTCGCCAGAAGTACGCGGACGCTGATTTCATCATCATTGACGGCGTCGCCGATTGAGACGGCGGCGTCGCGACCTATCCGGAAGCTGTATCCGCACCACTGTGACATCAGCGCCGTACGAGCTATGAATTCGGCAGACACCCGTCGAGGGAAAAGTAACGCCATGATCAAACTGTTTTACGCTTCCGATACCTGCTCGCTGGCATCGCATATTGCGCTCGAGGACGCCGGTGCAGATTACTCAACGGCGCGGATCAGCTTCGCCAGCGATGAGCAGCGCAAGCCGGAATATCTCGCCATCAATCCCAAGGGACGCGCTCCGGCATTGGTAACCGACAAGGGCGTTCTGACCGAGACGCCCGCGATCCTCGCCTTCATCGCCCAGAGCTTTCCGCAGGCGCGGCTGGCGCCGCTGGACGATCCCTTTCGCTTCGCGGAGGTGCAGGCCTTCAACAGCTATCTGTGCTCGACGTTGCACGTGGCCCATGCTCACCGCATGCGTGGAAATCGCTGGGCCGATGATCCGGCCGCGATCGCGGC
>DASQOP010000062.1:0-10317 GCA_035644415.1 Burkholderiales bacterium | reverse complement strand
GATCGAAACCGGCAGCGCCTATCTGCGCGTCGTCGGCCCCGCGTACGGATTCTTCGGCCTGGGCCTGGCGCTTTATTTTGCCTCGCAGGGCGCGGGCCGCCTGTTCTGGCCTTTGCTCAGCGGCTTCGTCCGCCTCATCATTGCGACCGGCGGCGGCTGGATCCTGCAGCGCCTCACCGGGTCGTTGAACTGGCTGTTTGCGGCGCTTTCCCTGGCACTCGTCGTCTACGGGGTCTCGCTTGTCGCGGCGATCCGTTCCGGCGCGTGGTTCGCCAACGACCGGGTGCACATTCCTCGAGGGCACAAATGACCGAACCCGCCAAGACCGTCCGCGTTTCCACCTGGCCGCTGGTGATCGCCGCCCCCCCTCTCCCCAACCCTCTCCCGCCAGGGGAGAGGGGAAATTGAACCTCGTCTGCGTGCAGCACTGGAACTTGAGGATAGAAGTCAGGAGAACTTTTTGAGATAACCTTCGACTCCGGCAGAGCAACAAGAACTCCCTCTCCCCTGGCGGGAGAGGGCTGGGGAGAGGGCTGGGGAGAGGGGGAGGAGAATATGAAGGTAAAGAACATCGAAACACTGTCCTGCGATGCAGGCTGGCGCAATTACCATTTCGTCAAACTGACCACGGATACCGGCATCACCGGCTGGAGCGAGTTCGACGAAGGCTTCGGCGCGCCGGGCGTGGGTACCGCAATCGAGCGGCTGTCCCCCCGCGTCACCGGCCAGGACGTTGGCGCGCATGAGCGAATCTACGCCGAACTCTATAGCGCCACCCGCCCTGCTTCCGGCGGCATCATTGCGCTCGCCATGGGTGCGATAGAGAACGCGCTGCTCGATGCGAAGGCGAAGGGGCTCGGCGTGCCGGTCTATGAACTCCTCGGCGGCAAGATCCGCGACCGCATCCGCGTGTACTGGTCGCATTGCGCGACCTGGCGGATCAATCACCCGGCCCACTACAAGCCGGCGATCACCGACCTCGACGGGGTCAAGGCGATCGGCCGGGAAGTACGCGAGAAGCGGCTTAGCGCGCTGAAAACCAACATCTTCATGTACGACCAGGACGGGAAGAACGCGCGCGGATGGCGGCCGGGTTTCGGCGTGCCGTTCGCACCCGAGCTCAACGTCGAACGCGACGTGCTGCGCAATCTGGTCATGCACCTCGAAGCACTGCGCGACGGCGCCGGCCCCGACGTGGACATCCTGCTCGACCTCAACTTCAACGCCAAGACCGAAGGCTATCTAAAGATCCTGCGCGCCATCGCCGATCTCGACATCTTCTGGGTGGAGATCGACAGCTTCGTGCCGGAAGCTCTGGGTTACATCCGCCGGCACAGCCCTCATCCCCTCAGTTCGTGCGAGACGCTGCTGGGACTGCGCGAGTTCATGCCCTACTTCCGCAGCCAGGCGATGGACGTCGCCATCGTGGACACGCCCTGGAACGGGGTGTGGCAGTCGATGAAAATCGCGGCGGCCGCCGAAGCGCACGAGATCAACGTTGCCCCGCACAACTTCTACGGCCATCTCTGCACCATGATGAACGCGCACTTTGCGGCGGCGGTGCCCAACCTGCGCATCATGGAGACCGACATCGACCGCATTGCCTGGGACCACGAGTTGTTCAGCCAAGTGCCGGAGTTCGTGGACGGTCATCTGGTCATGCCCGCGCGGCCCGGCTGGGGAATCGAACCGAACGAAGCGGCGATCCGCGCCCATCCGCCGAAGGGCCCGCAGGGCTTGCTAAACTACGGCCGCAACAAATAGCACCAATTCGCATGCCGCATTCATCGGGAGAGCAGGAGATGGCGAAGGGGTACTGGATAGCGCATGTCGACGTGAACGATCCCGAGGGCTACAAAGGCTATGTGGCTGCGAACGGGAAGGCTTTCGCCAAGTACGGCGCGCGCTTCCTGGTGCGCGGCGGCCGGTTCGAGTGCAAGGAAGGGCAGTCGCGCTCGCGCAACGTGGTCATCGAGTTCAAGGACTACGCTACGGCAATGGCCTGTTACAACTCGCCGGAATATGCCGAGGCAATGAAACAACGGATCAATGCCTCGGTCGCCGACATGATCATCATCGAAGGTTACGACGGCCCTCAGCCCGGCTAGGGGCTGGTAACGATAACTCGCCCCATCTCAACTTCAAGCGGGTACCAGCGTCAGGTGGGTGATTTCGGAAGGTGCGCCGAAGCGTTTCGGCGGTCCCCAATAGCCTGTGCCGCGGCTTACGTAGACCCAGAGCTGGTCCAGACGATGCAATCCCGCAGAAAACGGCTCGAACAGCTTCACGACAAAATTCCAGGGAAAGAACTGGCCACCGTGCGTATGACCTGACAACTGCAGGTGGAAGCCGGCCTGCGCCGCAGCGAAAGCCAACCTCGGCTGGTGCGCGAGAAGAAGTTTCACGGCCTGCTCGGGTGCGCCGGCGATGGCCGCCATCGGATCGCTGCGATGCGCTGGATCGAAATGATGCGCGCTCAAGTCGGTGACCCCGGCGACCACGACTGACTCCCCGAAGTGTTCGAGCACGACATGCTCGTTCAGGAGCACCAACAGGCCGAGGCGGCGCATTTCAGCAATCCAGGCATGTGCACCGGAATAGTACTCATGATTCCCGGTGACGAAGAAAGCGCCGTAGCGCGCGGACAGCCGTCCGAGCGGTTCGGTGTGCGGGGCCAGCCGCCCGACGCTTCCGTCGACCATGTCGCCCGTAACCGCAATCATGTCCGCATTCAGTTCGTTGACGGCATCCACGATCCTGCTGACGTAGCCGTTCTTGATGGTGGCGCCGACATGAATATCGGTGATCTGCACGATACTGAAACCATGCAGCGGTTCAGGCAAGCCTGCGATCGGAACCTCTACAGTCCGAACCTCCGCCCGACGGCGCGCGTTGAGGAATCCTACGAACGTCATCAGCACCGCGAGTAGCGGAACCGCAGCCGCACTCCAGATGCGCAACTGCCGGAAGGTGGCCGCCTCAATGAGCGACCCGCTTGCCGCAGAACCCGCAAGCAGGACCACTTCGCGCAGCAACGTCAGGATCAGCAGCGACGAAAAAAATCCCATCGCCAGGAAGCCTGCACCAGCCAGATGATCGGCACAGGGATTCTGCTTGTTCCGGCGCGCGTACTCGGCAAATGGCAGGACGGAAAGCGAGAGGACCAGCAACAAAGCCGTCGCAACAACGCCCGGCACACCGAAAGGCGTGTCCGGAATCAGGCGCCATCCCATGTAGAGATGGACCACGAGGACCAGAACAAACAGTCGGCGCATGGTGGCCCGCTTTTCTGGGGCGGTCGGACGTCACTGCAAGGCGCAGAGACAACAGTTCCGAAATGGGGGAGTCCGGGGCGTATTACAAGTACCGGGCCGGTCCGGTCGTTACAATCCTTGGGCCTGGAGCTGGCGGGCACGGGACGCCCGGCTCGTGCGGCGGAGCATGGCTGCATGCATAGTGCAGAAATCCGGGATATCAAACCCTGAATCCGGCACCCTGTCGAAATCCTGCGCTTTCCTGGCGAACCCGCGACGGACTCAGCCATCGGCCGCACGCCTGCACGGGTGGCCGCAGTTGGAGCCCGTGACCTTTCGATGATCCGGTAATATCCGCCACATCTGTTGCGCGCCGGGTCCCGGCACGCGCCACAGGTCAAATCTCCGCGCGGGCAGCGGTCGCGCGGCACACAAACGATCGGGACCGGCGCCAGGTGCCGGTAAAAGCATCTCGAGCAGGGAGGCCAACGCAATGGATCCGCGATTCACGCCCGAATTCCAGCGCAGCACGATCCTTAAGATCTCGTGGCGGCTGCTCCCCCTGATCGTGGTGAGCTATCTGGTCGCGTACATCGATCGCACCAATGTCTCCTTTGCCGCGCTGACCATGAACAAGGACCTGGGAATCAGCTCTTTCATGTACGGCCTGGGCGCGGGCATTTTCTTCTTCGGCTATGCCCTGTTCGAGGTGCCGAGCAACATGGTTCTGGAGCGGGTCGGCGCGCGGCGCTGGATCGCCCGCATCATGATCACCTGGGGCATCATTTCCGGGCTGATGGCAGCCGTCAACGGGCCGGCCAGTTTCCTCGCGCTGCGCTTTCTTCTCGGCGTGGCCGAGGCCGGATTCTTCCCCGGCATCATCTTCTATCTCAGTACCTGGTATCCGGCTGCGTATCGTGCCCGGGTGATCTCGACGTTGTTCATTGCAGTGCCCGTCGCCAATGCGGTAGCGTCAGTCATTTCGGGCGCGATTCTGGAGATGGATGGCGTCTGGGGCCTGCACGGTTGGCAGTGGGTTTTCATCCTCGAAGCCATTCCCGCAGTGCTGCTCGCTTTCGTCGTACTGAGGCTGCTCACGGACCGGCCGGCCATAGCCACCTGGCTCGGCGCGGACCAGCGCGAGTGGCTCGAATCCGAAATGCAGGCCGAGCGAGCCCGGGTCGAAAGCGCCGGCCGCCTGACGCTGCTGCGGGCGCTCACCGACAAGCGCGTACTGATGCTGTCGTTGATCTACTTTACGAGCGTCATCGCCAGCTACGGCATTACCTTTTTCCTGCCGCAGATCGTCAAGGGGCTCGGGCATTCGAACTTCATAACGGGCCTGTTGACTGCGATCCCGTATGTGATCGGGGTGTTCGGCCTTGTGCTTTGGGGCCACTCTTCGGATCGCCGCAACGAGAGGCGCTGGCACCTCATCATCGCATCTACGGTCGCGGCGGCAGGACTCGCAGGCGTGGGCTGGTTTACCGGTTCCTACTGGGCTCTGGTCGCCATGTCGATCGCCACCATCGGCATCTACGGGTCGCGGCCGTCCTTCTGGCCTATGCCCTCGATGTTCCTCACCGGAGCGGCGGCCGCCGCCGGCATTGCGCTGATCAATTCCATCGGCAACCTCGGCGGTTATGTCGGACCCTTCATCGTCGGCTGGATCAAGGACAGCACCAAGAGTTTCGAGATGGGACTGTATTTCCTGGCGGCGTGTGCGTTCGCTTCGGCAGTGATCACGTATTTCGCGACCAGGGCAACACTGGGGACTACGACGAAGGACTAAGTCCGTCAGCCGATGGCCGTCCACGGTACTCACGTCGTGCTGTGCACCGACTGGGCTGTATGGCGTTATTGATCGGGTATTTTTGAGCCGACCCCAAAGATTCCGACGATCCTCGAGAGCAACCGGTAACGACTTCACCATGTTCGCCTTTTTCCTGTGCTTCGCCCTGACCGCAGCCTGCGTCCTGTTGCACTATGAAACGCTGCGGCTTCTGAACGACAGGCTGGGCCGCACCAACGTCATCTCGCTGCGCGCGAAGGTGCTGGCCGCGCTGGTCGGGGCAATGGCGAGCCATGTTCTGCAGATCGGCGCGTTCGCGCTCGCCTACTACTTGCTGCGCGACAAGTTCGGATTGGGCGGATTCGGCGGGACTTTCCAGGACACGCTCATGAGCTTTCTTTACTTCTCCAGCGAAACGTATACGACGCTGGGATTCGGCGACATTTATCCGACCGGGGCGCTGCGGATGATCTGCGGGATCGAGTCGCTGATCGGGCTGTTGATGGTCAGTTGGACCGCATCTTTCACCTACCTGGAAATGCGACGGTACTGGTAGGGTCAAGAGACGGACGGAGTCAGGCTTGCAAATTGCGGCTCGCTGAATTTCAATCATGCTCGTTTGCGGGGAGGATTCATGAAAACGAAAGCTTCGGCACTTCGCGGTTTTACGCGGCGCGACGTTCTGTTTGGCAGCGGCATTCTTCTCGCCGGCATGCTCGCAGGGATGGCGCGCAAGACGTGGCCGGGGCCGCTTACGGCCGATTCCGCGTTGATCGAGGACCTGGTGGCGGCAAACCGCATCCTTGCCGCGCTGGAGATCGTGGACGGTTACGGCCACGTGAGCGTGCGGCACGACAAGGATCCCAACCGTTATCTCATTGCGCGCTCAATCGCCCCGGAGGCGGTCACCGCGAACGACGTCCTGGAGCTCGGTCTCGACAGCAAGCCGGTGGATGGAAGCGACGCCAGAATGTACCTCGAGCGCTTCATTCATGGAGAAATCTACAAGGCCCGGCCCGAAGTCAAGGCCGTGGTGCACAACCACGCTGCGGCGGTCATCCCCTTCGGCGCAAGCAACATCCCGCTCCGGCCGATCTACCACATGGCAGGTTTCGTAGGGCGGGGGGTGCCGATATTCGACATCCGCAAGGTCGCGGGCGACACCGACATGCTGGTGAAAACCCCGGCACTCGGCGCCGCGCTTGCCCGTACGCTGGGCGACAAGCCCGCCGCGTTGATGCGCGGCCACGGAGCAGTGGTGGTCGGCGATTCGCTGCCGCAGGCGGTGGGACGCAGTTATTACCTGCAGATGGATGCGAAACTGCAGGCACAGGCCATGGCGCTCGGCGGCGACATCACCTATCTCGATGCCGGCGAAGCCGCCAGGACCGAAGGTTTCGGAGGCTACGAACGCGCCTGGGATTTGTGGAAGAGCAAGGCGATGGGCAAATAGGCCGATGACGCAAAGCGAAGACCGGTGACGGGTGACGGGTGACTGAGAAAATCGATTTGCGTCGCGCTTGCCTTCTGTTCCTGGGTGAAGACGGTCGCAGCACTAGTTGTGTGCGGGTTTTTCTGAATTCAAAGTCAGTCAGCCGCCCTCGCCGCACTCCGGACAATAGCAATGGTCGAAATGCTTTCCACCAACCTTTCCGCAGACGGGGCAGCGACAGCTCGCCAGATGGCTGCCACCTACCTTCGCGCAATGCGGACAACGGCAGTGCGGGTAGTGCTTGCCGCTCCTCTGTCCACAGACGGGACAGGTGCATTGCGTGGAGTGGCTACCTCCCATTTTCATCTTTTCCGGAACGGTATTCATTAGGAATGAGGCATCGTCAAGCGTCCGACGCTTTGTGCCCGTGCATTACGCCTTGCTTTGTCATCAGGCGCTTTCGATGGCGTGAAGATTTGTTCAACTGATATTCTTGTAGCCCGTCCCGGTCGAAAAAGCAAGTGCGCGGCGTCCGCATTCCGTGAGCGCCGCGGTCAACAGGTAGGCGCCAAATTGCCCCCTTACCTGTTGGCGGGAGAGGATAGCGATCGGATGAAATTGATCAGGTCCCAGGTATCGTTCTCGCTCAGCGTCGTCTTGAAGGCAGGCATCATCTTTACACCGTTCTTGATCCGGTAGGCGACGATGCCATCGGGAAAAATCGGCGGCGGCGCAATCCGACTCAGGTCATCGGGACGTTCCCGAAGCGAGGCCGCCGCTACGCCGTCGCCGCGTCCTTCGGCGCCGTGGCATACGGCGCAGTTCTGCTGGAACAGCTGCCTTCCCCTGGCGATCGATTTCGCCGTTCGCGGAATCGGATTGAAAAGGAAGGCGGCTTCGAACAGGTCGGCGTAGTAGACACCCAGCCCGATGCAGGCGAGGAGTGCCGCCGCCAACAACGATTTGATCTTCACGCCGGTTACTTTGCCACGCAAATGGCTACAGGCCAAACATCTGCCGGTTGTCGCGCCGTGGGCCGGGAATCAGCCGGCCAACGGCAGTACTTGGTCCAGCGTTGACGCTGGGAATGCGCAGGAATACGCTGGCACTGAATCGCCTGCTGAAATAACAACAAGGCGCGGTTCGCGGGTCATTCCGAAGGGAGGGCGACGGTGGAACCGTCAGGCACCCCGGCGCTCGTCGGCGGCGCCCCTCTCCTCGAACGCTATTCCCGCTTTTGGCCAGTAACTCGTCTGCTGCGAATCGGTGCAAGCTGGGGAGGCATGCCGTGATGATTGCTGAAGAGCCGGAGTTCCCGCAAATCATGTCCGATGCGGAAATCGACGCAAATGTTCCGGTCGGCGAGGCCGTCAATCAGAAGATTCGGCGGCAACCGACCGACAAGGAACTGGCCGACGATGCGGTCGCACTGCTGAAAACACTGTTTCCGCGCATCCATCAGACTCTTATCACGTTATGGGGAACGGGACCGGGTGAGGACTACCTGGACGGCTTGATCATGGACGACCGCGGCAATCGCCAGGGATTCCCTCCAGATGTCTTTCGCGCGGTGTTGATCCTGCAGCGTGTTCACTTCCAGACGTTTGGCACATTCAAGAAGATCGACCCCTGGGACGTCGGCCGGAATCCCTGAGCGGCATTGCGGCCTGGTGAAGGCCGAAAACGAGCCGGGCATCAGCGGGTGTCCGCTATCTTTCCGGCCTGCCGGCCCGATCCGAAGTGCCCTCCCCGGCCGGCGCGTTGCAGTGCAGTACGGCCTGCCATTGACGTGCCCCGTACCGCTGTCTATACCGGTAAAGCCGCATGGCATATCTCAAACAAACAGGAGGAAAAAAATGCACGCGATCAGGCAATGGCTCTTTCTGCTGTTCCTTGCTTCGGTCTTGCTACTCGCCCAGGAGGCGGTCGCGGCCGACAATTTCAACCGGCAGGACGTGACCTTCACCAGCGTGGGTAAGAAGCTGGTCGGCTGGCTGTACGTACCCAAGGGAATGAAACAGGGAGAAAAGCGCGCGACTATCGTGATGGCGCACGGCTGGAGCGCGGTGAAGGAAATGTACCTTGACGACTTTGCCGCCAGGTTTTCCAACGGCGGCTTCGTGGTGCTGGTCTTCGACTACCGCAACTTCGGCGACAGCGAAGGCGAACCGCGCGGGCACATCGATCCGCACATGCAGCACGAGGACTACAGGAACGCGATCACCTGGGCTTCGCTGCAGCCGATGGTGGACGCGAGCCGCATCGGCATCTGGGGCTCGTCTTACAGCGGGGCACACGTGATGCATCTTGCGGCATTCGACCGCCGTGTGAAGTGCGCGGTGGCACAGGTACCGCTGGTCAATGCGACGGATAATTTCCGCCGCCTGGTACGCGCGGACAACTGGGGAGGGCTGCAGGCATGGCTGGCTGCCGACCGGGCGGAGGAATACACCAGCGGCAAGATTAACTACCTGCCGGTGGTCGCCGAACAGGGCAAGCCCTCGGCTCTGCCGACGCAGGACTCATACGACTGGTTCATCAAGGTTGGCCAGACGCGCGCGCCAAAATGGGAGAACCGTCAGACCGTGCGTTCGCTCGAACTTGCGCTGGAATACAACCCGGCGGCCAATATTCACCTTATCTCTCCAACGCCGTTCATGATGATCGTCGCCGAAAACGACGTGCTCACGCCTACCGACCTGGCGATCGAAGCGTTTGGCCGCGCCCGCGAACCCAAGCAACTGGTGATACTCCCGGGCGGCCACTTCGACGCCTATGTGAGCGGCTTCCAGGGCGCCTCGACACCGGCGCTGAACTGGTTCAAGCAGCACCTGATGAAATAATCGCGGCTGGGCAAAACGGCAAACAGGGCGGGCACCGGTCGGTGCTCTCCTTATCTACGCGCGGACTGCAGCCCGGGGCGACGCGATCCCGCTTCAGTTTGCCCCGAGGATCCTGGCCGCTTTCGCGACGTCCCTGGGCTTGACCCAGAACATCGCGCCGTAGCGTCCGGCCCCGGCCGTCACTGCGTCCAGCGCGGTTATGCTGATCTTTGCCGCGGCGAGCTTGCCGATCACCTCGTGTATCGCGCCCAGCCGGTCGTCGCCCTGTAACAGGAACACCGTCTTGCGCGCTGAAAGCTTCCACTTGTTCCTTTTTGCCGCGGCGCGGAAGGCCGTGGTGTCTTCGGGGATGAAGTCTATCTGTGCCTTGCGCCCCGACGGGAATCCGGTGAATGCGAGCAGGTTCACGCCTGCTTCCCTGAGCGCCTTCAGATACGTAGCGCCCGCCCCTGCCTGGTTTGCCACTTCCACGTAGAAATAGTCCACTTTGCGCACCGAGTCTGTCATGGCCTCCTCCTTTTCTGCACGCCTGATTTATCTATAGCACTTGCTGGCGCACACGCAAGTCGGGCTTTCAGTTTTCCGGGTCTGCCGGCGCCGGAAAGCGCCGTCGACCTGGCTTCGGTATCCGTATCTTGCCCCGGTCCACCGGCTGTGGCCAAATCGCGTTTATCCTGCGTGGTCGCGCGGAACCATGCAAATACAAACGAATAACCAGAACACCATGAAGACCCACTGGAGCCAGAGACTGCATCAGTTGTTCAGGCAACAGGGCATTCGCCAGGTGAGTTTCGTGCCGGACGCCGGCCATGCCACGCTGATCGGGCTGTGTGAAGCGGATCGCAAACTGCGCGCGGTGCGGCTCACCACCGAGGAAGAAGGCATCGCTCTCGCGGTCGGCGCATGGCTCGGGGGCGACAAGAGCGTGCTGCTGATGCAATCGAGCGGCGTGGGCAACTGCATCAACATGGCCTCGGTGCTGTCCGCCTGCCGGGT
>DASQOP010000061.1:0-5791 GCA_035644415.1 Burkholderiales bacterium | reverse complement strand
TGGCGCATGACCGACCGGCGTGGGTCCTGCAAATGGCAGGATACGCAGCCGACTTCGCCGAGAATCGGCACCGGGTATTTCTGAAAATAGAACATCCTTCCTTCCTCGACGGAAAAGCCGTGAAATGCCGGTGCTTCGGTGCGCGCTTCCCCTTCGTAGCGGGCGAGCAGTTCCTCCGGTGTGCCGGCGTCCGCTTCGAACGGCAGACAGGCAAGCGCTCCGAACGCAAGAATCGCCACCCAGGCCCGTCCGCCCTGCGTGCGCCAGCAACAGATGATCGGGCGCATATCACTCCAATAGCCGTTCAAATCGAGGAGAGAAACTTGAGCAGCGCCTCCCGATCCGCCTTCGGCATGTTTCGAAATGCCTCGCGTGCGCCCTCCGCTTCGCCGCCGTGCCAGAGGATAGCTTCAGCGGCGTTGCGCGCGCGGCCGTCGTGCAGCATCGCGGTGCTGCCGCTCACTATCTGCGACAACCCCAATCCCCAAAGCGGCGGGGTGCGCCAGTCGCGCGGTCCGGCCTTGAAGTCGGGGCGTCCATCGGCAAGCGCCTCGCCCATGTCGTGCAGCAGCAGATCGGTGTAGGCATGGAAGACCTGGCCCTGGATCTGCGGCAGTCCCGGCAAGACCCCGGCTTTCATTTCCGGCACATGGCAGACCGAACACTTCGCCTCGTTGAAAGCACGCTCTCCACGGGCGAAGACGGGTTCAACCACGTTGCGCCGCGCCGGTACAGCGAGCGCCTGGGTCCAGAACTCCAGTTCATCCCAGTTGACATCAACGAGTTCCGGCTGGTTGCCCGGCGGCTGATACGCGCAATCTTCCTGCACCGGCGGGCAGTTTTCCTTGTCGAACAGCGACGAGGTCACACCGATGTCGCCGTGAAGTGCCGCGGCGATCTGCTGCCTGATCGACGGCTGGTTCGATTTCCAGCCGAATCGTCCGAGCGCCAAGCGTTTGCCGATTGCGTCCCAGACGTAATTCGGGCGCCCGTTCACGCCTTGCGATTTCTGTCTCTCTGCCAGTGCCAGAATGTCGGTCTCGCTCACCGCTTCGAGCAGTCCCAGTCCGAAAGTCGGCTGCGCGATCCTCAGTGAGTACATTACCTCGGGGCCGAGCGGCCCGAAATTCAGCTTCTCCACGCGCAGCCGCGGCTTGCGCAACATGACCCGTTCGCCGTCCGCGAAGGTGCCGGGCACTTCCTGCCAGTCGAGGTATAGGCTGGCTTCCGGCGGCACGCGTTCGCCCAGATAGGTCGCGTTGCGGTCCTGCCCCATCAGGCCCTGGTTCTGGATCTGGTCACCATAGTTCGGGTGGGGCTTCGGTCCCCCGTGCTCATCCTCGCCCGGGATCGAAATGCGCACCAGAACCGAAAGCAGTTGCTGGTCCGCCGACTTCGGGGGGTCGCCGCGCCCGCCACCGACGTGGCAACCCGAGCATCGGTCAGCGATGAACGTCGGACCCAGGCCCCAGTCGCCACCGAGAGAAGGGAAAACCACCCATTTCTGATTGAAGTGATGGCGGCCACGGAGAAATTTTTCCCGCTGGCGGTAATCCAGCACCGGCGCCGGTTCGGAGAACGCGGTACTGTCGGCAACCGCGACGGTAAAACTGCCGGCCGAAAGCGCCGCCACCGGAATTTCACCCAGTTGCGCCGGCACCGCCAGGCCGGACACCAGCGCGATTGCCGCCGCGCCGACTGACACAACTCGCATTCCCGTTGCCTTCACGATTCCCATGGACCCAAAGTAGCTGATGACAGGGTTACTCGCAATCTGCAGCGCACACACAGGCACACAACGAGCCCTTGCGGTAAGATTTGGCTTCCCCCGCCACATCTAGCCTATCTTCCCGAGGAAATCCGAATGAGTCTTCCCGCAACAGCGCTCCAGTCCGCCATCGACGAGCTGAAGGCCCTTTTCGGTGAACGACTTTCCACCAGCACCGGGGTGCGCGACCACCACAGCAAGGACGAATCCTGGCACCACCCGCACCGCCCGGACGCGGTGGTGTTTCCGAACACCACCGAGGAAGTCGCCGAGATCGTCCGTATCTGCGCCCGGCACAAAACCCCGGTCATCGCCTACGGCACCGGCACCTCGCTCGAAGGCAACGTCATCCCCCACCAGGGCGGCGTGGTGGTGGATCTGGCGAACATGAACCAGGTCCTGCGCGTGAATCCCGAAGACCTCGACGTCACCGTGCAGGCGCGCGTCACCCGCAAGGAATTGAACGCGCACATCCGCGACCAGGGCCTGTTCTTCCCGATCGATCCCGGCGCGGACGCCTCCCTCGGCGGCATGGCGGCGACCCGCGCGTCCGGCACCAACGCGGTCCGCTACGGCACCATGCGCGAGAACGTGCTGGCGCTGACCGTGGTGCTCGCCGACGGCCGCATCATCCGCACCTCGCGACGCGCGCGCAAATCCGCCGCCGGTTACGATCTCACGCGGCTCTTCGTCGGCTCCGAAGGCACGCTCGGCATCATCACCGAAGTGACGCTGCGGTTGTACGGCATCCCCGAGGCAATGGCTGCGGCGGTATGCTCCTTCGAAAGCATCGAAGGCGCGGTCAACACCGTGATCCAGACCATCCAGCTCGGCATCCCGGTGGCGCGCATCGAGCTGTTGGACGACGTGCAGATGGACTCGGTGAACAAGTTCTCGAAACTGAACTACCCGGTCAAGGACACGCTGTTCATCGAATTCCACGGCACCCAAGCAGGCGTCAAGGAGCAGGCGGAGCTGGTGCAGTCGATCGCGGCGGAGCACGGCGGCGGCGAGTTCAAGTGGGCGACCAAACCCGAAGAGCGCAGCCACTTGTGGACCGCGCGGCACGACGTGACCTATGCCAACAAGGCGCTGCGTCCGGGGTGTGAAATCTGGGCGACCGACGTGTGCGTGCCGATCTCCCGTCTCGCCGAATGCATCCTCGAGACCAAGAAGGATCTCAAGAAAAGCTTCCTGACCGCGCCGCTGGTCGGCCACGTCGGCGACGGCAACTTCCACCTCGGCTTCCTGATAAATCGCGACGACCCGAAAGAACTCGCCGAAGCCGAGCGCCTGAACGAACGGCTGGTGATGCGCGCGCTGGCGATGGATGGTACCTGCACCGGCGAGCACGGCATCGGGCTGGGCAAGATGAAGTTCCTCACTGCCGAACACGGCGAAGCAGTTGCGGTGATGCGCCAGGTCAAGAGGGCGCTCGACCCGCAGAACATCATGAATCCGGGCAAGATTTTTACTTTGTAAAAATCGTGAAGGGTGCGATACGTAACAGCGTGAACGAGTGAAGGGTGCGATGCTCAAAAGCGTGAAGGTGTGAAGGGTGAATGAGTGAAGGGGTAAAATCGGAACGGCAATGTTTTCGGCGTGGCGAATGCCCTAGAGCTCTTACCCTTCACCCTTCACACATTCACTCATTCACGCCTTAAACCCTTCACCCCTTCACGCTTTTGCGTTTCGCACCACAACGTGCGACGGGGGCGGCTAGGGCCGCTCCCGTCCGGTCTCCGGCATGCTCCCGCCGGCTATTCAGGATGAAGCTGCAGGTTTCCGCCCGTCAACGTTCCCCGCCGCGAATACCAGATTCCGGGTCCCGAGACGGAGATGTCGAACGTGTCGTTTCCGACCCCCGGCTCGCCGTTATCGCAGGCCTGATTGACCGTAAACCTGTACCCGTCGACGTTGTTCACGCGTGCGCCGCCGGAAAAGGTTACGCAGGTGGTCCCGGTGATCAGCTTGAACGAGTCGATCGACAGGCTGTGCACTTTCAGGTTTTGGGCGTGGTCATTGTATTGGAGCTGGCCGTGGAGCCCCCCGCCTGCCCTGGAGCCCGCGTTGAACCCGAAGGTGGCGATATCGCGGCCGGTCCCCAGCTTCCCGCCGCCGGTCATGAACGCGTTGCCCGCCTTGGGGGCCGGGACGAAGTTCACGTCGCTGTGTGCCGAGGCGACGATGATGTCCACTGTGATCGCCCCCGTCACCGGGTCTCTGAGCATGACGTGGATCATGTTCACGGTGAGGGCTCTCGTATGCACGCCGTCCCCCTCGAGGTACTGCTCGTTCAGGATCACGGCGCCGCCCGGGATCGGGATCGTTGTGTTCGGCGGGGGCGTCACGTCAACCGGCACGCTTCCGTTGATGCTCAGACCGATGAGGGTCGAACCCTCGGCCGTGCTCCCTGCCGTGGACCCGTCAGCCGTGCTGCTCGACATCGCGACCACGAGCTGGGCTGTGACGAGACCGTTGAGGAGATTCGCCCGCTCCACCGTCGCGCTGCTCTGGGCGGTGGCGGTGGCGGGCCCGATCGATCCCGTGGTGACGACCTCCAGGGTGCTCGATGCCGCGACATTGGGCACAGCGATGCGCAGCACCCGTTCGCTGACCATTCCGCCGTCGGGCGGAAGCACCACGTAGGGGGTTGGCCCCACCGTGACCTCGGCGGCATTGACCGACGCCTTGACCGAGACCCCGAACGCCTCGCCGCTGACGCTGTTTGCCGGGGCGAAGTTCCACGCCCCGGCGGTTCCCGTCGTTAAGCCCACCAACAACCCTATCAACCCCATCGCTGCGAGGCTCGCTACGAATTGCCGCATTTGCTGATTCATTGACCGTCTCCTTTCCTAGTCGTAGTTGGTTTATTCGGCGACCCCCTCCTCGGCAAACGCAGTGGCGAAGTCGCGCAGGAGATGGTCGCAACGCCCGTGCCAACAAGACTAAATCAATGAAATCCGGCGATTGGATGCGCGATAGACGAGGGTAAACCGCATTTGTGTTATTCAACTGGGCGGTCTTTTGAGGGGGACGTTCCCAACCAAGTGATTGCTACTGGTGGTTGAAAATCGACGCCCTGTAGTTAAACGACGAGGGGCGTTGATTTTCTTGCCGCTCTCGTTTCTGAGAACTTTATAGGCGCGGTTTCGCTAAAGTGAGAAGCGCCCGCTCTGTGGGAGTCTCAGTGTCGTTCGCCTGTATCGCGTGCTCGCCGATCTTGCGATAGAGAGAGGCCAGGCTGATTCCCAGCCGGCGGGCCGCCTCCTTCTTGTCGAACTGGGTCTGCGTCAGAACGGTCATGATGTGCTGGCGCTCGAAGCGACGGGTCACGTCCCGGAGCGCGTCGCTGCTGGCCGACGCTCGGGTCGCCGTCACCAGGTAGTCCGGGAGATCGGGGAGCGAGATCACATCCCCCTCGCCCAGGATCATCGCGCTTTCGAGCACGTGCTCCAGCTCGCGGACATTGCCCTTCCAGGGATGGTTCATCAGGACGCTGAGCACCTCCCGGTCTACACCCAGGAACTTCGTCGACAGCTTCAGGTTAAGCGCGCGGACGAAGTGCTCCACCAGGAGCCCCATGTCCTCGCGCCGTTCCCGCAGCGGAGGCAAGGCGATGTGGACCACGTTGAGGCGGTAGAAGAGGTCTTCGCGGAACCGCCCGCCCTCGATCTCCTTGACGAGATCCCGATTGGTGCTGGCGATGATCCGCGCGTCGACCAGTACTGGCTTGGTGCTGCCCACGGCCCATACTATTTTCTCTTCGATCACCCGCAGGAGCTTCACCTGCATGTGGAGCGGCAGGTCCCCGATTTCGTCCAGGTAGATGGTGCCGCGATCGGCCGCAGCGAATAGTCCAGGACTGGCCTGCACCGCGGTGGTGAAGGCCCCCCGCACGTGTCCGAACAACTGACTCTCGAGCAGCGCCTCCGGAATCGCCCCGCAGTTGATGGGAACGAACGCCTGCGCATGTCGCGGGCTGGCCGCGTGGATGGCGCGTGCGACGATCTCCTTGCCGGT
>DASQOP010000060.1:0-7411 GCA_035644415.1 Burkholderiales bacterium | reverse complement strand
TGAAAATCCGCGCACCGGGTTTTGCCCATCTGGCGGCGCTCGATGAAATGGCACGCGGCCACATGATCGCCGACGTGGTCGCCATCATCGGCACCCAGGACATCGTTTTCGGGGAAGTGGACAGATGAACGCGCCGATGATTCTGTCGCCGGATTCGCTGGCGAAGATCGACAAGGCGGTTGTCAAGTATCCACCCAACCAACGACAGTCGGCGATGATGGCCGCGCTCACCGTCGCGCAGGACGAGAAGGGCTGGCTCTCCACCGAGACCATGGATTTCGTCGCGCAATACCTGGGCATGCCGCCGATCGCGGTGTATGAAGCGGCGACTTTCTACGGCATGTACAACCTGCAGCCGGTCGGGCGCAACAAGATCACCATTTGCACCAACCTGCCGTGTGCCCTGTCGGGCGCCGCCGATGCGGCCGAGCACCTGAAGAAGAGACTCGGCATCGGCTTCAACGAAACCACCCCGGACGGCGGTTTCACCCTCAAGGAAGGCGAATGCCTGGGGGCCTGCGGCGACGCGCCGGTGTGCCTGCACAACGACAAGAAAATGCTGTCGTTCATGACGCCGGACAAACTGGATACGCTGATCGAGGAGCTGAGGAAATGAATGCCCCTCTCCCGCCTTTCCCGCCGGATATCTACGGCCCGGAGGCAATCCTGCTCAAGGGGCTCACCGGGCTCAACTGGCGGCTGAAGGACTACGAGGCGCGCGGCGGCTACGCGGCGCTGAAGAAGATCCTGCGCGAGAGCATCGCGCCGGAGCAGGTGATCGCCGAAGTGAAGAAATCAGCCTTGCGCGGCCGCGGCGGCGCGGGCTTTCCCACGGGATTGAAGTGGAGCTTCATGCCGCGTGCATTCCCCGGCCAGAAGTACCTGGTGTGCAACTCCGATGAGGGCGAACCCGGCACATTCAAGGACCGCGAGATCCTGCGCTACAACCCGCACGCCGTCGTCGAAGGCATGGCGATCGCGGCCTACGCGATGGGAATCACTGTCGGCTACAACTATATCCACGGCGAGATCTGGGACGTGTACGAGCGCTTCGAAGACGCGCTCGCCGAAGCTTACGACGCCGGATATCTGGGCAAGAGCATCCAGGGCTCGGCATTCAGCTTCGATCTGTACGCACACCACGGCTGGGGCGCGTATATCTGCGGCGAGGAAACCGCGCTGCTGGAGTCGCTCGAAGGCAAGAAGGCGCTTCCGCGCTTCAAGCCGCCGTTCCCGGCGAGCTACGGCCTGTACGGCAAGCCGACCACGATCAACAACACCGAGACGTTTGCCGCGGCACCCTGGATCATCGCCAATGGCGCCGACGCCTTCCTGAGCCTCGGCCGGCCCAACAACGGCGGCACCAAGATCTTTTCGGTAACCGGTCACGTCGAGCGTCCCGGCAACTACGAAGTCCGGCTCGGCACGCCCTTCCCGAAATTGCTGGCGATGGCCGGAGGTATGCGCGGCGGGCGCAAGCTGAAAGCGGTCATTCCCGGAGGTTCTTCAATGCCGGTGCTGCCCGCCGAAGTCATGATGCAGACCGACATGGACTACGATGCGATCGCCAAGGCCGGTTCTATGCTGGGCTCCGGGGCGGTCATAGTCATGGACGAGACCACTTGCATGGTGCGCGCGCTGCAGCGCCTGTCGTATTTCTATTTCGAGGAATCCTGCGGCCAGTGCACGCCCTGCCGAGAAGGTACCGGCTGGCTGTACCGGATGGTCCATCGCATCGAGCATGGGCAGGGCCGGACCGAGGATCTGGAAACGCTGAACTCGGTGGCCGACAACATCGCCGGCCGCACCATCTGCGCGCTGGGCGACGCCGCGGCGCTGCCGGTGAAGAGCTTCATCAAGCATTTCCGCGAAGAGTTCCAGTACCACATCGACCACAAGCAGTGCCTGGTATGAGATCAGACTGATGGCACACCTCGAAATAGACGGCCGGCCGGTCGAAGTACCGGACAACAGCACCATCATGGATGCCGCCAACAAGCTCGGTATCTACGTTCCGCATTTCTGTTATCACAAGAAACTGTCGATCGCCGCCAACTGCCGCATGTGCCTGGTGCAGGTGAAAAAAGCGCCGAAGCCGCTGCCTGCCTGCGCCACCCCGGCCACCGAGGGAATGACGGTCTATACCCACTCGGAGGCCGCGATCAAGGCGCAGAAAGGCGTGATGGAATTCCTGCTCATCAACCATCCGCTCGACTGCCCGATTTGCGACCAGGGCGGCGAGTGCCAGCTGCAGGACCTCGCGGTCGGCTACGGGGCGTCGAGTTCCCGCTATACGGAACCCAAGCGCGTGGTCACGAACAAGGAACTCGGGCCGCTGGTCTGCGCCGACGAGATGACCCGCTGCATACACTGCACCCGCTGCGTGCGCTTCGGCCAGGAGATTGCCGGCATCATGGAACTCGGCATGGTGGGCCGCGGCGAGCACGCCGAGATCATGCCGTTCGTGGCGCGCACCGTGGATTCCGAGCTTTCGGGGAACATGATCGACGTCTGTCCGGTGGGCGCGCTCACTTCCAAACCGTTCCGCTACAAAGCGCGCACCTGGGAGCTGGCGCGGCGCAAATCCATCAGCCCGCACGACGGACTCGGCTCCAATCTGGTGGTCCAGGTAAAGGACAACCGCGTCATGCGCGTGCTGCCGCTCGAGAACGAAGACGTTAACGAGTGCTGGCTCTCCGACCGGGACCGGTTCTCCTACGAGGCGCTCAACTCGCAAGAACGGCTGACCGCGCCGATGGTCAAGCGCGACGGCACCTGGGAGGAGGTGGACTGGACTACCGCGCTCGAGTTCGTGGCCGCCGGACTCAAGCGCATCCGTGATGGGCATGGCGCAAAGGCGGTCGGCACGCTCGCTTCGCCGCAGGCGACCGTGGAAGAGCTTTATCTACTCGGCAAGTTTGCGCGCGGCATCGGCAGCGGCAATGTCGATTTCCGTTTGCGTCAATCGGACTTTTCCGGAGACGGGAGCCTGCGCGGCGCACCCTGGCTGGGAATGAAGGTCGCCGCGGTCAATGGCCTGGACCGGGTGCTGCTGGTGGGCTCGACTCTGCGCAAGGACCATCCCCTGTTGGCGCAGCGGTTCCGCCAGGCGGTAAAGAAAGGGGCGCAGTTCAACCTGATCAACCCGGTGGACGACGATCTGCTGATGCGTGTGGCCAACAAGTCGATCGTCGCCCCGAGTGCGATGCCCGAGGTGCTCGGCCAGGTGCTGAAGGCTGCCGCTGAGGCCAAGGCAATTGCCGTGCCGATGGTGGTGGCCGGCCTCGAAGTAAGCGATTCGGCGCGCGTGATCGCTGAAAGCCTGGTTTCCGGCGCAAAACGCGCCGTATTTCTCGGCAACCTCGCGCAACATCATCCGCAGGCTTACCAATTGCATCGCCTGGCGCAGGAACTTTCGCAAATCGCCGGCGCGACCTTCGGTTTTCTGGGCGAGGCGGCAAACAGCGTCGGCGGTTATCTCGCCGGAGCGCTGCCGTTCGGGCGCGAACCTTCGGGCCTGAACGCCGCGCAGATGCTCATCCAGCCGCGCCGGGCTTACCTGCTGCTGAACGCGGAAGTCGAACTGGATACCTTCGATCCGCGCACCGCGCGCGCGGCGATGCACGGCGCCGAACTGGTGGTGGTCATGTCCCCGTTCAAGCAACGCGCCGCCGAGTATGCGCAGGTTCTGCTGCCGGTTTCGCCGTTCACCGAGACTGGCGGCACTTACGTCAATACCGAGGGGCTGGTGCAGAGCTTTCAGGGAGTGGTGCGGCCGCTGGGCGAAACGCGCCCGGCGTGGAAAGTGTTGCGCGTGCTCGGTACTCTGCTCGACATTCCGGGTTTCGAGTTCGACAGCATCGAGCAGGTGCGCGGCGAGTGGCAGGCTTCGGTCGGCGACGTTGCGTCCAGGCTGTCGAATGAAATCGGCGGTGCTCCAGCGGTGATCGCTCGGGCCGAGTGCGTCGCCATCGGGAGAGCCGAGTTCGAGAGAATCGGCGAAGTGCCGATCTACCATGCGGACGCGATCGTGCGGCGCGCGGAATCGCTGCAGCAAACCCGGGACGCGCAGGTGGGGACGGCCTGGCTGCCCGGGAGCCTGATCGACAGGCTTGGGCTGCGCCAGGGCGACCGCCTCAAGATCATCCAGGCGGGCGGCGAAGCCACGCTGTCCTTTGGGCGCGATGACCGCCTATCGGCGGACTGCGTGCGCCTGCCCTCGGGCTGCCGCGAGACCGCAGGTCTGGGAGCGATGCTCGGCCTGGTAAGCCTGGAACGCGTCGCCGCGCAGCAGAGAGTGACCGCATGAGTTTCGCCTTCCTCGAGGATCTCATCGGGCCCGGCGGTGTCACCGCGCTATGGACGCTGGCGAAAATTCTCGCCATCGTCATCCCGCTCATATTGAGCGTCGCCTACCTTACGCTGGCGGAGCGCAAGGTCATCGGCTACATGCAGATCCGCATTGGCCCGAACCGCGTAGGCTACAAGGGCCTGCTGCAGCCGTTCGCCGATGTGCTCAAGCTGCTGGTCAAGGAAGTCATCGTGCCCTCCGGCGCGAATAAATTCCTGTTCATGCTGGCCCCGGTGCTCGCGATCATGCCGGCGTTGGCGGCCTGGGCGGTGGTGCCGTTTTCTCCGGAGCTGGTGCTGGCGGATGTCAACGCCGGGCTGCTTTACGTCATGGCGATCACCTCGATGGGCGTGTACGGCGTAATCATTGCCGGCTGGGCGTCGAACTCCAAGTACGCGTTCCTCGGCGCGATGCGCTCTGCGGCGCAGATCGTTTCCTACGAGATTGCGATGGGCTTCGCCCTGGTGTGCGTGCTGATGATGTCGGGCAGCCTGAACCTCTCTACCATCGTCAACGAGCAGAAGTCCGACTGGGGGCTGCTGGGCTGGAACCTGATCCCGCTGTTGCCGATGTTCCTGGTGTATTTCATTTCCGGCGTTGCGGAGACTAACCGCGCGCCTTTCGACGTGGCGGAGGGCGAATCCGAGATCGTGGCCGGTTTCCACGTCGAATACTCGGGCACCGCGTTTGCGGTGTTTTTCCTGGCCGAGTACGCGAACATGATCCTGGTTTCTGCCATGGCGTCGATCATGTTCCTCGGCGGCTGGCTCTCGCCGGTTCCATTCGTTCCGGACGGTTTCCCGTGGCTGGCCATCAAGATGGCTTTGCTGCTGTTCTGTTTTCTGTGGTTCCGCGCCACTTTTCCGCGCTACCGCTACGACCAGATCATGCGGCTGGGCTGGAAGGTTTTCATCCCGTTGACGATAGTCTGGCTGGTTCTGGTCGGCGGACTGATGCAGACGCGGTACTGGCCGTGGTGAGGGCGGGGAAATGATCGAGCGCATCCGCGACTTCTTCCGTACCTTCCTGCTGTTCGAACTGGTGAAAGGCCTGATGCTCACCGGCCGCTATTTCTTCGCGCGCAAGATCACGGTGCAGTTTCCGGAGGAAAAAACCCCCCAATCGGGGCGCTTCCGCGGCTTGCACGCCCTGCGCCGCTATCCGAACGGCGAGGAACGCTGCATCGCCTGCAAGCTGTGTGAAGCGGTGTGCCCGGCGCTGGCGATCACCATCGAGTCCGAGCAGCGTGCCGACGGTACCCGGCGCACGACGCGCTACGACATCGACCTCACCAAGTGCATCTTCTGCGGTTTCTGCGAGGAGTCCTGTCCGGTGGACTCGATCGTTGAGACCCGCATCCTCGAATACCACGGGGAAAAACGCGGAGACCTCCTGTACACCAAGGAGATGCTGCTGGCGATCGGCGACCGCTACGAGGAACAGATCGCCAAGGACCGCGCCGACGACGCCGCATACCGTTAACGGTGGATCTCACCACAGAGACACAGAGGCACAGAGAAGAGTTCAAGAACAAGAGAATCCATTCAGCAACGCGTGAAGAACAAGAAAGAATGAAGAATCTGGCTTTAATGCAATCAATGAGGAACCCTTCTTGCCTTTGTTCCTCTCCGTGCCTCTGTGTCTCTGTGGTTAAGACCTTATAGTTTTTTATAGTGAATTTTCAGAGCTTCATTTTCTATTTCTTCGCGGCAATGCTGGTGTTCGCCGCGCTGCGCGTCATTACTGCGCGCAATCCGGTGCACTCGGCCCTTTTCCTGGTGCTCGCGTTTTTTACCGCCGCGGCGCTGTGGATGCTGCTCGAGGCCGAGTTCCTCGCCATTGCGCTGGTGCTGGTCTACGTCGGCGCGGTGATGGTGCTGTTCCTGTTCGTGGTGATGATGCTCGACATCAACCTCGACCGCCTGCGCGAGGGCTACTGGGATTACCTGGTGCCGGCGCTGATCGTGGCCGGCGTGATGGTGGCGGAGATGGCGATCATCCTCGGCGCCCGCTACTTCGACCTCGAAGGCATGCCGGCGCCCGAACCCGGGGGCGGGGACTACAGCAACACGCGCGAGCTTGGCCTCCTGATCTATACCGACTACGTCTATCCGTTCGAGATCGCCGCGGTAATCCTGCTGGTGGCGATCGTCGCCGCCATTGCACTGACGCTGCGTCATCGCAAGGACACCAAGTACATCGACCCGGCGAAGCAGGTCAATGTGCGCCGCAAGGACCGCGTGCGCATGGTTTCGATGCCGTCGGAGGGCAAGGATGAAGGCTGAAGGCGGAAGGCGGAAGGTGAAAAGCACGGTGACCGGGCGCAGCGGAGTTGCTAGGACGAGCCGCTGTTTCGGGTTTCACTTCATCCTTCATCCTTCATCCTTCATCCTTTCGGCGCCGGGAGGGCGGCCATGATCTCCCTCTCCCACTACCTCGTTCTCGGCGCCGTGCTGTTCGCGATCAGCGTGGTGGGCATCTTTTTAAATCGCAAGAACGTGATCATCCTGCTGATGGCGATCGAGCTGATGCTGCTGGCGGTGAACATCAATTTCGTCGCTTTTTCGCATTTCCTTGAGGACACCGCCGGCCAGGTATTCGTGTTTTTCATCCTTACCGTGGCGGCGGCCGAATCGGCAATCGGTCTGGCGATCCTGGTGGTGCTGTTCCGGAGCGTACACACCATCAATGTCGATGATCTGGACAAACTAAAAGGATAGAAAAGTGCTGCGTGCTGCGTGCTGCGTGCTGCGAACCAACGGAACCGAGGCTCGGTCTGGGGGGAACCTCTCAGCGCTCAGCACTCAGCACTCAGCACTCAGCGAATGATAATGAGCGTCCAGACCCTCTATCTTCTCGTCCTTCTCGTCCCCCTAGTGCCTCTTGCCGGCGCGCTGATCGCCGGCCTGCTGGGCTGGTTGATCGGCCGGCGCGCCACGCACTGGGTGGCGATCATCGGAATGACGGTGTCGACGGTTGCGGCCTTTCTGGTGTTTCGCGACGTGCTCGCCGGCAATGCATTCAACGGCCCGGTTTATACCTGGATCACCACCGGCGACA
>DASQOP010000059.1:0-6791 GCA_035644415.1 Burkholderiales bacterium | reverse complement strand
CATTTCACCAGTTCGGCATGCATGAAGTCCGCGAAATGGCCCGGTGTACCGCCCGTGGGTTCGATTCCCTGGTCAGTCAATCGCCGGCGGATCTGCGCAGTTGCCAGCGCCCTGTTGGCCTCCCGGTTCAGGCGCGCGATGATCTGCGGCGAGGTGCCCGACGGCGCATAGAGGCCGAACCACGAGGTGATGCTGTAGCCGGGCAGTCCGGCTTCGGCAACGGTAGGCAAATCCTGCAGCACCGGCGAACGTACGGGACCCGTCACCGCAAGCGCGCGCAGCTTGCCGGCGCGCACCTGTTGGAGTGACACCGGGATGTTGTCGAACATCACCTGCACCTGTCCGCCGACCAGATCGGTTACGGCCGGGGCATTGCCCTTGTAAGGCACGTGGATCATGTCCACGCCCGCCATCTTCTTGAAAAGCTCGCCTGCAAGATGCTGAGTGGTGCCGTTGCCTGCGGACGCAAAGGCAAGGGCGCCGGGTCTGGCTTTCGCCAACGCGATCAATTCTGCGACATTTTTTGCTGGCACCGATGGGTGGACCACCAGAAGATTCGGCATCCTCGCTACCATCGTTACTGGCGCGAAATCCTTCACCGGATCGTAAGGCATCTTCGCATAGAGATTCGGATTGATCGCATGGGTGGAAACAGTACCCATGAGCAGCGTGTAGCCGTCAGGTTTCGACTTCGCTGCGAGATCCGCGCCGATATTACCGCCGGCGCCGGTGCGGTTCTCGATGACGACTTGCTGGCGCAATGCCTCGCTCATCGTCTGGGCGATCTGGCGCGCCAGCAGATCGGCGGTGCCGCCCCCGGGAAACGGTACGATGATGCGGATCGGCCGGCTGGGATAGTCCTGCGGCAGCGTTGCGCTTGCCGCGCATGCGCCGAATACAAATATCAACGCATGCAGCCAGGTGCGTCGCGAAGGGCCGGCAAGATCCCTGAAGAACTCTGCCATGGCCTATTCCTGGAACGCTTCCGCGCGCTTCCTGCGCACCGCCGGCACCACCACGATGACCAGCAGCGCCGCCGCAGCCACCAGCAGCGCCAGGCTCAGCGGGCGCGTCACGAACACGGTCGGGTCCCCTCGGGAGAGCAGCAGCGCCCGGCGCAGGTTTTCCTCCATCATCGGGCCGAGCACGAATCCGAGCAGCAGCGGCGCCGGTTCGCAGTCGAACTTGATGAACAGATACCCGAGGAAGCCGAAGGCCAGCGCCAGTGCGACGTCGACCGCGCTGTTGTTGAGGCTGTACACGCCGATGCAGGAGAACAACAGTATAGCGGGATAGAGGATCCGGTACGGCACCGACAGCAGCTTCACCCAGATGCCGATCAACGGAAGATTCAGCACCACCAGAAGCAGGTTGCCGATCCACATGCTGGCAACCATTCCCCAGAACAGTTCCGGGCGTTCGGTCATCACCTGCGGGCCTGGGGTAATGCCGTGAATGGTCATCGCGCCGATCATCAGCGCCATCACCGCATTTGTCGGGATGCCGAGCGTCAGCAATGGAATGAAGGAGGTCTGCGCGCCGGCGTTGTTCGCCGATTCCGGCCCGGCCACGCCCTCGATCGCGCCTTTTCCGAAGCGCGTCGGATCCTTGGCCACTTTCTTCTCCAGCGCATATGCAGCGAACGATCCCAGCGTGGCGCCGCCGCCCGGCAGTATACCCAGGAGAGCCCCGATTCCGGTGCCGCGCAATACTGCTTTCCACGATGCTTTGAGGTCATCCCGCGTGGGAAACAGGCTGGTGATCTTCGCCATGACCACTTCGCGCTTGGCGCGGCGCTCGAGGTTGGCGATGATCTCGGAAAAACCGAACAGACCCATCGCCACCACTACGAAGCCGATGCCATCGGTGAGCTGGGGCAGGCCGAAGGTGAAGCGGAACTGCCCGGTGTTGGTGTCGGCGCCGACTAATCCCAGCAGCAGGCCCAGCAGGATCATCGCTATGGCGTTGATGAGCGAACCGTGGGCCAGCACGATCGCGGCAATCAGACCCAGCACCATCAGGGAAAAATATTCGGCCGGGCCGAACTTGAACGCAATCTCGGCAAGGGGTGGAGCAAACATCGCCAGGATCAGCGTCGAGACCGTCCCGGCGAAGAACGATCCGAGTGCGGCGATAGCGAGCGCAGGACCAGCGCGGCCTTGTCGCGCCATTGCGTAACCGTCCAGGCAGGTGACCACCGAAGAGGCTTCCCCGGGAAGATTTACCAGGATCGCCGTGGTCGAACCGCCGTACTGCGCGCCGTAATAGATGCCGGCGAGCATGATGAGCGCCGACACCGGAGCCAGCGTGAAGGTGGCGGGCAGCAGCATAGCGATGGTTGCCACCGGGCCGATGCCGGGCAATACGCCGATCAGGGTGCCCAAAAATACGCCGACGAGGCAATACAGGATGTTCTGCAGCGTCAGTGCGATTTCGAACCCCAATTGCAGATTGGCGAGCAACTCCATCAGATGGGCAATATCCTGAACGGCAGGCCAAGGCCGTAGGTGAAGAGGCCCACTGCCAGCGCCAGCATGAACACGATCAGGACCACGACTTCCCGCAGCCGGCTCTCGGGGCTGGCTGCGGCCCCGATCCCCACCAGCAGGGCAGTGGCGATGACAATGCCGGCGCTTTCAATCGTGCCGGCAAAGACTCCGATTGCGCCGAGCACCAGCAACAGCGCGCGCAGACTCGCGGACTCGATGCGCTCGCCGTGGGCCACCAGGCTCTTGATGCAGATCACCACGCCGAGCAGCGCGAGCAGGATGCCGAGGAGATAGGGGAAATAGCCGGGACCCATGCGTACTGCGCTTCCCATCGGGTAGTCGCGGGCGATGTAAGCCGCGAGGGCGCCAAAGAACAGGAAAATCAGACCGGCGCAAAAATCCCGGGGACTGCGAATGCTGATGCTCATCTCCTGCCCGAGTGTTCTTGTGGTGTTTCGAGACGGGGTGAGATCTATTCTTTCACAATCTTTCCTCCGTGAGCAAACCGCAGAGCGAAAAAAGACAGGCGTCAGGGTTTGCTGCACAGCGGAGCCTGCAGCGCCTGCAGCACGTCGCCGTCCCGGATGTCCTGCACGAATGCCGCGATCCCCAGATCGGGATGCTTCCAGTGGCTCTGCAACGCCACGGTTCCGCTCCAGTGCAGCCGGCCGGAACTATCGGCACGCAAAGGTCCGATCATTTCCCGCACCACGAAATCATGCAGCAGCACCTTGCCGCTGTTCTCACCGGCGCGCACTTCGCTGCTGAGGTTGTTCTCAAGCAACGCAACATAGGTCTCGGAGAATTTATGCGCCGAGGGTTCGATCACACGGCTTTCGAGTTCAATGCTCACACCGGCACTATCCGCCCTTTGCACCAGACGCAAATCGGCTGCTGCGACCCTGCTGTTTACTTTCGCCAGCCGTTCCGAAAATACCGAGTCAAGGAAAGGCTGACGAAAGTCCGCTCCGTTGAGTAAGAGTTGCGGCGTATAGACGAAGCGCGCGCTGCCGCGATCGGCTTGCGCACGCTGGCGCACACTGAAGCTTGCCTGGGCGAAACGGTCGCGCCAGCCGAGATAGTCCCAATAACCGACATGGAACGCGAGCGGCACCACACGGTCCGCGTTGAAACCCCGTAGCGGCAGGCTGCTCACCCACCGGTCCGCGAGCGGGCAACTGTTGCAGCCTTCGGAGGTGTACAACTCAATCACCGCCACGCGCCTGGGGGTGCTGTGCGATTCGCAGCCCGGTTCTGCACCGGCAAGCGGCAGGTAAGTCATCGTCAGTACCAAGCCGACAGCAACGCACATCGCCGTCGTCCTGCGAATTCTCAAGTTTCCCGCTCTCGTTCGTGTACGGCCTCCGGCGGAGAAAGGTTTTTCCGGGCGAAGCGATTTGTTATGATGCATAGCTTATTCCTCCAGCAGTGCAATCCTTGCGCATCGACTTACACAGCCACTCCACGTATTCCGATGGAGTGTTGACTCCCGCGGCGCTGATCGAGCGCGCGTCTAACAACCGGGTCACCATGCTCGCGCTCACCGACCATGACGAAGTCGGCGGGTTGGCGGAGGCGGCGGCAGCGGCTCGCGAGGCCGGCATCGGCTTCGTGCCGGGAGTCGAAGTTTCGGTCACCTGGGCCGGCCTCACCGTGCATGTGATCGGACTCGGCATAGAGGCGCGCAACGCACCGCTTACCCATGGCCTGGCCGGGATTCGCCTGTCGCGCGGGCTTCGTGCCGTGCGGATCGCGCAGCAGCTTGACGCCGCGGGTATCCCGAACAGTCTGGCTGGTGCCTCCCGGCTCGCCGGAGACGCAGCCGTCATAGGCCGCGGCCACTTCGCCCGCTTTCTGGTGGAGCAGGGGCAGGCCGCCGACGCCAAGACCGCATTCAAAAAGTACCTGGGGATGGGTAAGTGCGGTTACGTCGCGCATCAGTGGGTCTCCCTCGGGCAGGCAATCGCATGGATCCGTGGAGCGGGCGGCCACGCCGTGCTGGCCCACCCGGACCGGTACCGTCTTGCGCCGCTGCAAATGCACGCGTTGCTCGACGAATTCAAACAGCATGGCGGCCAGGCGCTTGAACTCTACGGCGGGCGTCGCGCCAATCCTCTCCCGATGTTACGCTTGGCAACGCACTTCGGATTCAGCCTATCCGCCGGCTCTGACTTCCACGCGGCGGCGCAAGGACCGGCCGATCTGGGCGATATTCCGCCCTTTCCGGATGGCGCGCGGACGTTATGGCAGGACTGGGAAGTGTTGCGGTCCGCAGCCTGAGCCAGCCATGGCACAGTATTTTTCCATCCACGTGAATAATCCCCAGCCGCGCCTGATCCGGCGGGCAGTGGAAATCGTGCGCGGCGGCGGATTGATGGTGTATCCCACCGACTCCTGCTATGCGCTCGGCTGTCATATCGGCGACAAGACCGCGATGGAGCGCATCCGGCGCATCCGCGGGGTAGACGAGCATCATCATTTCACCCTGGTATGCCGGGATCTGTCGGAACTGGGTCAGTATGCAGTCGTTGACAACGCGCAGTACCGCAGTCTCAAGGCGGCGACACCGGGAAGCTATACCTTCATTCTCAAGGCCACGCGCGAGGTGCCGAAACGCTTGCTCAATCCCCGGCGCAAGACTATCGGACTGCGTGTACCGGATCACGCGGTGGTTCGGGCCCTGCTCGAGGAGATGCGCGAACCGATCCTGAGTTCGACGCTGATTCTTCCGGGCGATGAAACACCGCTCAACGATGGCGAGGAAATCCGCGCCCGCCTCGAGCATGACGTGGATCTGATCCTTGACGGAGGTCCCTGCGGCGTGGAAGCGACAACGGTGGTGGATCTCACCGAGCAGGCGCCGGTGATCGTGAGGCAGGGCAAGGGGACCGCGGCACCGTTCGGGGTAAACGCATGACCGAATTCGAAAGCATTGTTCGTCTCATTGCGTTGTACGCGATACCGGGGATTTTCGCGATCACGCTGCACGAGGCGGCGCACGGCTACGCGGCCAGGCACTTCGGCGATCTGACCGCGTACGAGGCGGGCCGGATCACACTCAACCCGATCCGTCACATCGACCCGATCGGCACCATATTGATACCGGCGCTGATCCTGATCGCGAGCGGCGGCAAGTATGCGTTCGGCTGGGCCAGGCCTGTGCCGGTGAACTTCGGCAGGTTGCGCAATCCGAAGCGCGACATGCTGTGGGTCGCCGCAGCGGGCCCGGGCGCGAACCTGTTGATGGCGGTCATGTGGGCGCTGGCAATCAAGCTGGCGCAAGTCATGCCGCAGAATTATTTCACCGAGCCTCTTATTCTGATGGCGCGCGGCGGCATCATCATCAACGTGGTGCTCATGGTGTTGAATCTCCTGCCGCTGCCGCCGCTCGACGGCGGGCGAATCGCGGTAAGCCTGCTGCCGCGCGCCGCAGCCTATCGTTTCGCGATGGTCGAACCCTATGGAATGATCATCCTGCTGGTGCTGATGTTCCTGGGCGTTCTCGGCACCGTCATGATGCCGTTCGTCGGCGCCTTCATCGGAGGACTGGCGGCAATTTTCGATATCGGCTGGATTTTCGGAATTCGTTAGAGGAAAAAATGTTTGTCGACCGCGTGCTTTCAGGAATGCGACCTACCGGGAGCCTGCATCTCGGTCACTACCACGGCGTGCTGAAGAACTGGGTGAGGCTGCAGCACGAATTCCAATGCCTGTTCTTCGTGGCGGACTGGCATGCGCTCACGACGCATTACGACACGCCCGAAGTGATCGAGCAGCACGTCTGGGACATGCTGATCGACTGGCTTGCGGCCGGGGTGGACCCGTCGCAGGCGACGCTGTTTATCCAGTCGCGGGTGCCGGAACACGCGGAACTGCATCTGCTGCTGTCGATGATCACGCCGCTCGGCTGGCTCGAGCGCGTCCCCTCTTACAAGGACCAACAGGAGAAGCTGACCGAGAAGGATCTTGCCACCTATGGCTTCCTCGGCTATCCGCTGCTGCAAAGCGCCGACATCCTGATCTACCGCGCCAATCGTGTGCCAGTGGGCGAAGACCAGGTTCCGCACATCGAGTTCACCCGCGAAATCGCGCGCCGTTTCAATCACGTCTACGGCCGCGAGTCCGGATTCGAGCAGAAAGCCGAAGCCGCGATCAAAAAGCTCGGGGTCAAGCGCGGAAAGCTCTACCGGGAATTGCGCAACCGCTACCAGGAGCAGGGGGACGAAGAAGCGCTGGCGGCGGCCAAGGCGTTGCTGGAAGGGGCCGCCAATCTGTCGATGGGCGACCGTGAGCGTCTCTTCG
>DASQOP010000058.1:0-3904 GCA_035644415.1 Burkholderiales bacterium | reverse complement strand
CCTGATCGGCGAGCTGTTCGCGCACCGCTTCAAGCTCAACATGACGCATGTGCCGTACAAGGGTGGCGGCGCCGGCATCGCGGACGTCGTGTCTGGGCAGATCGAGATGCTGATCACCGGCATCGCCACCTCGGTCGGGCGCATCAAGGCCGGCCAGGTGAGGGCGCTCGTCATGACGGGCGGCGCGCGCTCGCCGCTGGTGCCGGAGGTGCCGACGATGGCCGATGCAGGCGTGCAGGATTTCGTGCTCGGCGCGCTATTCGGTGTTTTCGTTCCTTTGAATACCTCAGGCGAAGTGATCGAGCGGCTGTCGCGCGAGCTGCCCGCGATTTCCCGCAATCCCGATTTCAGCAAGCGCCTCGTCGACATCGGCCAGGAGCTCGCCGAGCCGCTGCTCGGCGAGGCCTTCGGCCGCAGCATCCGCGCCGAGGCGGCGCGCTGGAGAGAGCTTTCCACCATGGCAGGAGTAAAGGAAGAGTAATGCTGAAACTCGACATTTTTCCGCACATCTTTCCGCAGCCGTACTTCGAGCGGATGAAGCAAATCGCCGAGGGGAACCCGTCGCTCGCGGCGCAGCTCAAGCGCTGGATGCACATCCCGGTGCTGTGGGACCTGGACAAGCGCATGCGCATGATGAAGCGCTTCCCCGAGTACAAGCAGATCCTGACCCTGTCGATGCCGGCCATCGAGTTCCTGGGGAATCCCCAGGAGACCCCGGAGCTGGCGCGGCTGGCGAACGACGGCATGGCTGAGATCGTGCAAAAGCACCCCAGGCAGTTCCCGGCCTTCGTCGCCTCGCTGCCGATGAACAACGTGCCCGCGTCGCTCGAGGAGGTGGACCGCGCCATCGGCAAGCTCGGCGCCAGGGGCATCCAGATCTTCACCAACGTCAACGGCCGGCCGCTCGACGAGCCGGAGTTCTTCCCGGTCTTCGAGCGCATGGCGAACAAGTACGAGCTGCCGGTCTGGGTGCATCCGTCGCGCACCGCGAAGTTCGCCGATTACCCGACCGAGCCTAAGTCCAAGTACGAGATCTGGTGGCTGTTCGGCTGGCCCTACGAGACCAGCGCGTTCATGGCGCGGCTCGTGTTCTCAGGCATGCTCGACAGGCTGCCGAAGCTGCGCATCATCACCCACCATCTCGGCGCGATGGCGCCGTTTTTCGTCAACCGCATCGGCTACGGCATGGACCAGCTCGGCGCCCGCACCTCGGACGAGGACTACGCGTCGCTGCTGAAGAAGATGGCGAAGCGCCCGGTGGACTACTTCAGGATGTTCTACGGCGACACCGCGGTGAACGGGGCGCGGTCCGCGATCCGGTGTGGAATAGATTTTTATGGAACCAAAAGAGTCTTGTTCGGCACCGACTGCCCGTTCGACCCGCAGGGCGGCCCGCTCTTCATCCGCGAGACGATCAAGGCGCTGGACGGTCTCAAGCTGAAGAAGGATGATGCGAGGCGCATCTACTTCGGCAACGCGATGCGGATGCTCAAACTCAAGCTCAAGTGAGCGAGCGTCGTTATTTCCGCGGCCCGCGCCGGATAGGCTGCGCGTTGCGCCGGGTCGTTTCGTAGCGCGGCAGCTCGTCCGCGGTGTCGAACCAGGGGAGCTGCTCTCCCGCGAAGACGTGCGCCGTTGCATGCACGCGCTGCGGATCGTCCAGCGCGCCGGCCAGCAGATGGATTTCATCCGGCACGCGCTCGTTCTCGTAGGTCAGCGGAGAGCCGCAGCGCGCGCAGAACCCCCGTCGCACGCCGGGAGACGAGGCAAAGTATGTGGGCTTCCCCGCGGTGAAACGGAACGCGTTCCGCGGCACCGAGATCCAGGTGGCCATGGGCGAGGACGTGGCGCGCCGGCAACTGTCGCAGTGGCAGTGGAGCGTCCAGTTCGGCGCGCCCTCGTATGAGAACGCGATCGCCCCACAGAGACAATGGCCGCTGGTGGTGTTCATGGGAGTCTGCTCCGCAGGTTTCATCTGCTGCGCGCGCTCGCCAGTAGATTGCGGCGGCGCTCGAGGCTTTCCTTCGGCCAGTACCTGTCGCGCTCGTAGTACTCCTCGACCGCGGGCGTATCCAGAGGAAGCACGACCCAGGGCTGCTTCGACGAGGTGAAGATATGGATGTCGGGCGGCAGGCGACCCGGCTCATCGAGCGTTCCGACGCGGACGAAGCGCACGACATCACCCCCGCCGCCGTAGTTGCTCCATAAGGCGACACGGCAAGTCGGGCAGCGGGCGATCTTCTGTCCCTTTCCGCTGTTGGAAGGGGTGTTCACCACTTCCGGCTCGCCCTTCAGCAGAATCACGCGGTCGGCTTCAATCATGGCGTTGAGCGCGAAGGACGCCCCGGTTTCGCGCTGGCACCAAGTGCAATGACAACAGTGAACGAACATCGGCTTACTGGTCATCCGGTAGCGCACGGCACCGCAGGTGCAGTGGCCCTCCAAGGAGAAGGCTTTATCGTCAGCCATCCGGCTTCATTTCCCTTCAAGCCGCCCGACCACCTTGCCGCCTTGGTCGATGATGAAAATCGCATGCCTGCCGGGCTTTGTGAAATCCACGCGTACATGCCATTTGCCCTCCGCGGTTGTAGCGGTGAAGGTGCACGGCGTCGTGGAATCGCACTTGCCTTTAACCTGGCGCTTGGCTACCTCGATCGCCCCATCTCTATCGAGAGCCGCAGCCCATGGAGCCCAGGAGGCAAACACCGTCGCAACAACTGCAGCAGCTAGCCGACTCATTTTCATGTCCTCTTGGTTGCAAGCAACTTTCTTCTTTGAAGCATCAGAAGAACGGCTGAGCAGGCCAGCGCCGACAGAAGATGCTTGATCGTGTGGCCGCTGATCGCGCCCTGGCTCAGGGCCAGAATCTGTCCATCATTGGCCTCTGAGATCTTCGCGAGCGCGTACCAGCCCAGGGCCACGAGGAGCAGCCACCGGTGTGAATATCTGGCACGGTACAGGACCATCGCGACCGGGATGGTCAGCAGGGGTATCAGCTGAACCCAGACATAGAAGCGCAGGTCATCGAACCTGTGCCAGTAGACCACGCTGGCGACGCCCAGTATTAACGCAGGCACAAGAACCAACATGCCAAGCCACTCGTCAATATATTCGCCCAATAGCGCTGCGAACAGTCCCATGAAGCCGATGGTGATGGGCAGCCTGTCCCAGAGGAGCGTCTGATTGGTTGGATCCCAGTGATAATAGGCCGAGCCAGCACTGACCAGGGTCACGCCCGCGAACAGAGCAACCCAAGCGTAGCGACTTCTGCCCAAGCAGTTCCTAAGGCAAATCCTCAGCCCGGCAATACCAACAAGAAGAAAAGCAAGATTCGATGTGACGTCGAGGAAGTTGGGAATGCCGAAGAACGTCCGCCGATCAGCGAAATCATGATATTTCGGGTCTTGCCCAAACGGCTGCTGCGACAGCATCAGCGCCAGGGACCCCGCCACGATCGCCACCATCAGAAAATGCCGCCAGTGAACTCTGAGCACCGATGGAGTGAGTGCCTGTTTCATTGCTTGGCCCATGGGAAGGTAATGCCACCAATCAACCGTCTCAGCGCGGGACCTGCTTCGCGAGACGCGATTGGGCTGTGCGTAGCAGCTGGTGCACCTCTTCCAGCGTCGTCGCCGGATGGTTGTTGTAGTCCATGAGCCGGTGCTTGCCGAGCCGGTTGCCGCCCACTTCGTTCAGGACTTCCCTTGCCGCCTGAAGGGCCGGCTGCCGGTAATGCACTCCGCCGGAAACTTCCTCGGTGGCCTGCATCAGGGCGCAAAACAGGCTCCAGCGCTCGGGATTCGGGCGGCAGGTCCTGTCGTCCTGTCTGTTCCAGTGCCGCTCGTCTGACAGCAGCGCCCGGGCCCGCTCCAATATCCTGATGTCGTCTTCAGTCGGCGGCAGC
>DASQOP010000057.1:0-9198 GCA_035644415.1 Burkholderiales bacterium | reverse complement strand
CTGGACTGGAGACGTGGGGCGCAGCTTTCACCAGATCATCTCAGGGGCGCTGGCCTCGCTCAACCCGTTCAGCGAGGAAGCGGCGGCCTTCGAAGTGAGCTACTACCTGGAGGATGGCCAGGACGAATTCAGCATGGTCTTTGTCGGCCCGACTCCCGAAACGATCTACGAAGCGCAGCGCCGGCGCATGATCGAGGACGTGCAGAACCTGTTGTCGCGCCAGTTCACCGAACCCGAAGTAACGCAGGTCTCTGCATTGATCAACCAGTTGTTCGAGCGCAACTGGAAAGGTGGCACGACCGCGGCACAGGCGGGCAGCGGCTCTTCCGAAGTGGTGCCGATGCCACCGGGAAGGAAGCATCTGCATTAAAAGGCGGTGAAGGCGTGAAGGGTGAATGAGTGAAGAGGTAAAAGCACAGGAGCTTTCAGCGTGCGCCCGGGAATCACCCCGGGCGCTTTTTTTGTAGGTCCTTCAGACTTTTCTGTGGGTTTCGAACGCCTCAGCAATGACGCATCCACCGCCAGAGACGCCAAGAAAAGGCAATAGCCAAGAACGAGGCCGAGATAGGGTAACGGGCCAGTCACAACGCAGATGCTTGCACGGGGGTTGAACCCTCACCTGATTCTTGCATTTGGCTTTCCCCGGCGTCCTTGGCGTCCCTTGCGGTTAACGCCTGGCCGTAATGGTTTGGCGACGAGTGTTTCCGCCGGGCGATCAATTCGTCAACACCCGGGAGCTGATCACCTACACGAATGTCCGAACAATCTTTCTGTAAGGCCTCATGACCGCCCCTGCACAAGTCTCTTCCGCGCGATTACCTGCCGTCAGGCTCGACCCGAACGGCAACCGCAAGGTCGATCCGCGCGCCGTAGTGGCGCTGGCGATCCCGCTGTTCGTCAACAGCAGCATCCAGGCGCTGCTCAACCTCACCGACACCTGGTTCATCGGCCGGCTCTCCACGGACGCCACTGCAGCGGTTGGCGCGTCGTACTGGTTTCTGATCGTTGCGATCCTGCTGTTTGGCGGCGCGGGGCTGGCGGTGCAGACCCTGGCCTCGCAGGCCTATGGCGCGGGCGACAACCGCGCGGCCGCGCGCGCAGTGTGGGCGGGTATATGGGGCATGCTGCTGGTGGCGCCGGCATTCGTTGCGATTGCATTCTGTGGTTCGACCTTCATCGGCTGGCTCGGGCTCGAGCCAAACGTGGCGCATCTCGCCGGCGCGTACTGGTTTCCGCGCATGCTCGGCGGCATGCTCGCCGTCGGCATCTGGGGCACGACCGGGTTCTTCAACGGCATCGGCCGCACCCGCGTGACGCTGGCGATCATGACTTTCGTGGCTGTGCTCAACGCCGTCCTGAATCAGATATTCATTTTCGAATTAGGTTGGGGGATTTCAGGCTCCGCGTGGGCCAGCACCGCGGCAATGTTCGGCGGTTTGATACTCGCGCTCGCTTTGTTCGCCAGCCGCATCATCGACCGTGAGTATTACTCGCGCCAGACCTGGCGCCCCAACGCTGCCGAGCTGGCCAGACTGTTCCGCGTCGGCATCCCGATGGGCCTGTTTCCGGCAATCGACGTCGGCGGCCTGGCGATGTTCCAGGCCATGCAAGTGGCCGCCGGCGCAATAGGCGGGGCCGCTACACAGATCGTGATGATGCTCACTTCGCTCGCCTACCTGCCTACCATGGGCTTCGCGCTCGCCGGAACTACGCTGGTCGGCCAGAGCATCGGCGCCGGCGACAAGGACTGGGCCGCGCGGGTGGGTAACGCAACCATCAAACTGGCGGTGGCATACATGGGACTGGTGACGGTATTCCTGGCGGTGATCGGACCATGGCTGATTCCGCTGTTCGTAAACCCTTCCGATCCGAACGCCGCCGCGGTCATCTCGCTCGGGCGCACGCTGCTGTGGTTCGCGGCCGGCTACCAGATCTTCGACGGTCTCAACCTCGGCGCCGGCTTCTGCCTGCGTGGCGCGGGCGACATGCGGGTGCCGACGGTGGCGATCGTCTTCCTGTCCTGGTTCGGTTTCGTGCCCTTCACCCACATGTTCACGTTCGCTCCCGGACAGGGCTGGGTGGATTTCCTGCCGCAGTTCGGTTACGGCACCGTCGGCGGCTGGGCGGTTGCGCTGGTCTACACCTGCATGCTCGGAACCCTCATCTACCTGCGCTGGCGCTCCGGGGCCTGGCGCAAGATGGACCTGCGGTAAGATGGTAAGAGAAACACAATAAGGCGCGATCACGGGCGACCCATCACCATCGGGAGGAGTTCCATGAACAGGCTCATTCGTTCGGCTGCCGCATGCATTCTGGCCGGCGCCGCATTCACCTCGCACGCCGCCGCGCTGCCGGAAGCGAAGCCGGAAGACGTCGGCCTGTCTTCGCAGCGTCTCGCGCGGCTCGACGCCACCATGCAAAAAGCGGTGGATTCGGGCGAACTGCCCGGGGTGGTCATCCTGATCGCACGCGACGGCCGGCTCGCCTATGCCAGGAGCTTCGGCTGGCAGGACCGCGAAAAGAAAATACCGATGCGCAACGACTCGATTTTCCGCATCTATTCGATGACCAAGCCCATCGTCAGCGTCGCGGCGATGATGCTGGTTGAGGAAGGCAGGCTCGGCTTGCACGAGCCGGTGTCCAGGTTCATACCCGAGTTCAAGGACATGAAAGTTGGCGTAGAGGTCAAGGACGCGGCTACCGGCGCATCCGCACTGACTTTGGTAAACGCAAAGCGCCAGATCACGGTACAGGACCTGATGCGCCATACCTCGGGACTCACTTACGGCATCCTCGGACAGGACACGCCGGTCAAGAAGATGTACCGCGACGCCGGGATTTTTTCGCAGAAGTGGGTGCTTGCGGATTTCGTCAAGGCGCTCGCCAAGTTGCCGCTCGCCTTCGAACCCGGCACTACCTGGGAATACGGGCATTCCACCGACGTGCTCGGTCGCGTCGTGGAAATCGTCTCCGGCCAGACCCTGGACGTGTTCCTCGCCGAGCGCATTCTCAAGCCGCTGAAAATGGTCGACAGCGGCTTTCACGTGCCCGCGGACAAGCTCAATCGCCTCGCGCAACCGGCGCCCGATGTATACACCGGCAAGACCCCGGAACTGCTCGACGTCACCCAGCCGGCAACGTTCTTCGCCGGCGGCCACGGCATGGTGTCTACCGCCGGCGACTACCTGCGCTTCGCGCAGATGCTCGAGAACGGCGGCGAACTCGACGGCGCGCGCATCCTCGGGCCGAAAACAGTGGAGTACATGACCGCCAACCATTTGAACCCGAACATCAGCCCCGGCCCGACCTTCCTGCCCGGGCCCGGCTACGGCTTCGGACTCGGCTTCGGCACGCGGCTCGAGCCGGGACAGTCGGAATGGCCCGGCACGCCCGGCGAGTATTTCTGGGGGGGCTACGCCGGGACCTACTTCTGGGTGGATCCACTCGAGGATCTGGTACCGGTAATGATGTCGCAGGAACCCGTGCGCCGTCCGCACTATCGCTCGCTGCTGCGCAATCTGGTGTATCAGTCGATCATCAACTAATGCGCAGGACACGGGCACAGGTCGGTGCTGGAGCATGGTTCTCCTTCACCTTCACCTTCACCCTTCATCCTTCATCCTTGTTTTTATTCCCCGGCCCTCTCCCCGAAAGCGTGGAGAGAGTGTAAAACTACGCAGATGCGTGGATCTGCCGGCATTCTGCTGTCCCTCGCCGCCGCTTTGTTGCTCGTGCCTGCGCCAGCGCTGGCACAGGCGGAAACGGCGCGCACTTTCCTGTTGGTCGCGCAGCCGGATATGCTCGACCCGAATTTTTCCCGGACGGTGGTGCTGGTCATGCACCCTGAAGAAAGCGGCCCGCTCGGCGTCATTCTCAACCGTCGCACCAACGTCCAGTTGCGCGAGCTGTATCCGGAGCGCGCGGAATTGACCGGCCGCGACGACCTCGTGTTCTTCGGCGGGCCGGTGCAACCCGATGCGCTGCTGTTCGCCTTCCGCTCCGCGGTGAAACCGTCGAAGGGCCTCAGCGTAATCGGGGATATCTACATCAGCGGTTTCAGCGAAGTTCTCGACGAATTGCTCAAACATCCGGAGAACGCCAACGAACAGCGTTTCTTTGCCGGTTACGCCGGCTGGGCGCAAGGCCAGCTCGAGTACGAAATCGCCCGGGGCGGCTGGTACACGCTGGCGCTGGACGTGGACGCGATCTTCAAAATGAATCCGCTGACGATCTACGATGAACTGGTGAAGCGCGCAACCGTACGGCGCATCGAAACCCGGCGCGAGTTCCGCGACCGAACAACGGCTGTCGCAGGCCGGTACTGACCCTAGGCCGTAATTGCGAGCCATGCTGCCCAATCCGCACCTGATTCCGATGGGAGACCGGGCACTGGTCATCGAATTCGGCGACCGGCTCGATCCCGAACTGAGCTCACGCATCGCCGCCGCTGCGCAACATCTGCGTGCATCCCCGCCGCCTGGCGTGCTCGATATCGTACCGGCCTATACGACACTGGCGGTGCACTACGACCCGGCAGTCGTAGGCGCCGGCAGCACGCCCTACGAGGCCCTGATCGAACAGCTCGAAGCGTGGCTGCACGCGCAGGCCGACGCGGAACTGACGCCGGGACGCCTGGTGGAGATTCCGGTCTGTTACGGCAGCGGACTGGGCGAAGACCTGGAAGAGGTGGGCCGCCAGCATGGGCTCACGCCCGAAGAAGTCGCCACGATTCACGCCGGCACGGATTACCGCGTGTACCTGCTCGGTTTCGTACCGGGCTTCGCCTTTCTCGGCAACCTGGATTCCCGCATCGCCACGCCGCGCCGGGATGCGCCGCGCCCGCATGTTCCCGCGGGCAGCGTAGCCATTGGCGGCAACCAGACCGGCGTGTATCCGCTGGAAACGCCGGGAGGCTGGCATCTCATCGGCCGCACGCCGGTGGAAATGTTCACCCCGCAGGCCGAGCCGCCCTGCTTGATCGCTGCCGGCGACACGGTACGTTTCGTTCCGATCTCGCGCGCCGAGTTCGACGCCTTATCGGGGAGCCGTGCATGAACAGGTGCGGTGCGTGAACATTCGCGTTCTCAAGCCGGGTGTGCATACCACGCTGCAGGACAGCGGCCGCAACGGGTATCAGCACTATGGCGTACCGGTTTCCGGTGCGATGGACCTGTTCTCGCACCGGGTTGCCAATATCCTGGTCGGCAACCCCGGGGACGAAGCGACTCTCGAAATGACGCTGCAGGGGCCGCGCCTCGAGTTCGATCGGGATACGGTGATCGCGATCTGCGGCGGCGACCTGTCCCCCGCGGTCGGCGGCGCCGAGGTTCCCGAAGGCAAGGCGGTACGAGTGCGCGCCGGCAGCGTGCTCGACTTCGGCGCCTGTCGCGCCGGCTGCCGCGCCTACCTCGCGGTGCGTGGCGGCTTCGACGTGCCGCGGGTGATGGGCAGCCGCAGTACCTACGAAACCGCGCAACTCGGCGGCATGCACGGGCGGGCGCTCAGAAAAGACGACCGGCTTCGCATCGGCCAATCAGCCGGAGGCATTTACCCTGATCTCGACGCCGGACTCCAGCGTTCCAAGCGCGCATTTGCGTTTCCGAAATGGGCGGTGAATCAGCACATCGAGAAACTCGGCCGCACGCCGCAGGTGGTGCGGATCATCCCCGGCCGTCACTGGGAAGCGTTCCCGGCCGCTGCACGCGAGGCGCTCACCGGAAGCGAATTCCGCATCGCCCCGGATTCCAACCGCATGGGCTTCCGTCTCGACGGATCCGTGATCGAACCCGAGAAACCGCTGGAAATCCTGTCGGAAGCCGTGACCTTTGGCACAATCCAGATTCCGCCGGGAGGCAAGCCGATCGTCCTGATGGCGGACCGGCAGACGGTGGGCGGCTATCCAAAGATCGCCGAGGTGGCGAGCGTGGACCTGCATTTGCTGGCGCAGCTCAAGCCCGGCGACCGGCTGCGATTCGAGCTAGTGTCGCTGGCGCAGGCGCAGGCACTCTGGCTCGCGCGCGAGCAGGAGATCATGACCATCCGCGAGGCGGTGGAAAAGCATCTGACCGCATGAGTTCATCAAGGGCAAGACTGGCCTCTGTGGCTAAATTGATATTGAGCCGATGAAAACGCTGGATTTGAACTGCGACATGGGCGAAGGCTTCGGCGCCTGGGAAATGGGCGACGATGCGGCGCTGCTGGATCATGTCACCTCGGCCAACATCGCCTGCGGCTTCCATGCCGGCGATCCAGGCACCATTCATCGCACCGTGAAGCTGGCGATCGACAAGGGCGTCGCCGTCGGCGCGCATCCTTCGCTGCCCGACTTGCAGGGCTTTGGCCGCCGCAGCATCGCGGTCACCCCAAGCGAAGCCTACGACATGGTTTTGTATCAGATCGGCGCGCTGGCCGGATTTGCCCGTTCGCTGGGCGGCAGACTCTCGCACGTGAAGCCGCATGGCGCGCTTTACAACATGGCGGCAAGGGACGGCAGCCTGGCGCGCGCCATCGCCAAGGCGGTAAAGGATTTCGATTCGAGGCTGGTGCTGTTCGGGCTGGCAGGCAGCGAACTGGTGCGCGCCGGACACGAGACGGGACTCAAGGTCGCCAACGAAGTATTTGCCGATCGCACGTATCAATCGGACGGCAGCCTGACGCCGCGGAGCCAGCCGAATGCGGTGATCCACGACGTCGGGGCTTCGATCGCGCAGGTCAGGCGCATGGTCGGCGAAGGCAAGGTCACAAGCATTCAGGGTGCGGATGTCGAGGTCATCGCCGACACGCTCTGCATCCATGGCGACGAACCGACCGCGGTCGAATTTGCCCGCAGCATCCGGCGCGCGCTCGCCGACAGCGGCATCCGCGTCGCTCCGTTGGCGGGCTAGTACAGATTCGATTCACCACAGAGACACCGAGGCGCAGAGAAAAACAAGCAAGCCGGACAAAGATCAACAACGCCAGATATTCGCGATACCGATCATTCCACCGCGTGACAGTTTTTTCAGCAGTTGCAACTGCTTTTCTCCGTGTCTCTGTGCCTCTGTGGTGGAAGACCTAAACGCAAAGGGAGAAACAAAAATGCAGGACAAGCTATTCGACGTTGCGGATCAGGTAGTGCTGGTTTCCGGCGGAAGCCGCGGCATTGGGCGAGCGCTGGCGCAAGGTTTCGCCGAGCGCGACGCGCAGGTGATCGTCGCCGGCCGGGAAGCGGACACGCTCAAGCAAACCGCGAAGGAAATCTCCAGGGGCAAGCACCCGGTCGCCTTTGAAGTATGCGATGTGGCCAAGGCGGAAGACGTGGACAGGCTGGTGGGGAGCGTCCTGAAGAAATGCGGCCGCATCGACACGCTGCTCAGCGTGGCGGGTGTGAACAAGCGCATGAAGGCCGAGGACTACACGCTCGAGGAATACGACCGCATCGTGAACATCAACCTGCGCGGTGCCTTCGCCATCGCCCAGGCGGTCGGCCGCCACATGATCGGCCGCAAGGCCGGTTGCATCATCAACATCGACTCGCTCAACACCTACGCCCCGCTGGCGGGCGTCACGCCTTACGCGATCAGCAAGGCCGGCGTGCTGATGATGACCCGCGCGCTTGCAAACGAGTGGGGCAAGCATGGAGTGCGCGTAAACTCCATTGCGCCGGGTTTCTTTCCCACCGATCTGTCGAAGAAGTTGTGGGCACAGGAGAAGATGGGCGCCTGGGGCAAGACGGTCACGCCGCTGGGCCGGCTCGGCGACGTGAAGGAACTGGTCGGCACCGCGGTTTTCCTGGCCTCATCCGCCGCCGTGTTCGTCACCGGGCAGACGATCCGCGTTGATGGCGGTGTGACGGCGGGAATCAACTGGCCGATTGATTTGTAACGACCAGGCCGAAGATTTCGCGACACTCCTCATGCGCAAGCTCATCCTCTTCATCGCCACCAGCCTCGACGGTTACATCGCCGGACCGAATGGCGAAATCGACTGGCTGTTCACGAATCAGGATTACGGCTACTCGGAGTTCTACGCCACGATCGATACGGTCGTCATGGGCCGGAAGACCTATGAAGTATCGCGTTCGTTCGGCGCGTATCCCTATCCGGGAACGCGGGCTTTCGTATTTTCGAGGACACGCGACGGCGAGCGCGACGATCACGCCACTTTCGTATCGGGCGACATCAGCCGTTTCGTCAAGACACTGAAGTTTCAACCCGGCAGGAATATCTGGCTGGTCGGCGGCGGCGAAATCATCCGCCCGCTGCTGCAGGACGACCTCATCGACGAGTTCCGGATCTTCGTCCACCCGATCGTGCTGGGCACGGGTGTCCCGCTCTTTCCACCACCGCTCTCCACGAAGACCTTGCGTCTGCGCGATACCCATGCGTTCGAGTCGGGGCTGGTGCGGCTCGGCTACGTCCGGGTCAACGCTTAATCCCTGCCCGCGTTTAGGCCTGACCGGACTCCGCGCCGGCACCCGATCCCCATTCACACGTCATCAATTCAGTCATTGCCAGGAGAAGCCATGCCCCGATGTGACATGACCGGCCGCAGCCGTTTGCCGGGCTGCATGGCGAGACTGTTCATCGGATCAGTCTTAGTGGGACACATGGGCGGTTGCGCGCTTGCCGCGTCCAAAGACTGCAAGGAAGACATCCCCACTCTCTACCAGAGAGTTTCGCCGGCCGTGGTGATGATCTCCGGACAGTCGATCAATCCCTACAAGCTTCAGGACCGGGTCAGCCGCGTGATCGGGTCCGGATTCATTTTCGACAGCAAAGGCCTGATTCTCACCAATTCTCACGTTGCATTCGGGCGGCAGGCCCTGTACGTGTCCATGGACGACGGTACGGTACTGCCCGCAAAACTGATCGGCGCCGATCCGATCTTCGACATCGCGGTGATCGAGATTCCCAAACCCGAGCACGGCACGCTGCCGACGGCCGTCTTGGGCGATTCCGACAAAATCCGGGTCGGCGAGGCAGTTATCGCCATCGGCAATCCTCTCGGACTGGACCAGACCGTCACCCGCGGAATCGTAAGCGGTCTCAACAGAATCCTGCCGGAAACGCCGTTGTCGCTCAGCGAGCCACTCATCCAGACCGACGCGCCCATCAACCCCGGCAATTCCGGCGGCCCGCTGCTCAACCGGTGCGGCGAGGTGATCGGCATCAATTCCGCAATCATTCCCAACGCGCAAAATATCGGGTTCGCCATCCC
>DASQOP010000056.1:0-2747 GCA_035644415.1 Burkholderiales bacterium | reverse complement strand
ACCAGGATTATGCCGCCGGCCGCCTCGGCGGTGAGCCGGCTGGACAGGTTGACAGTATCGCCCCACAGGTCGTAGATGAAGCGCGTGGCGCCGATCACGCCCGCGATCGCTGGGCCGGTCGCGATCCCGATGTGAAGCTGCACCGCCAGCCGCCGCAGTTGCGGGTCGGTTTGGGTCAACTCTATAATCTCCAGCGCCATGTCGGCGACATGGTCCACGTAATTCAGCCGTTCTCCCGCCAGCCCTCCCACCACCATGTAGGCGTCACCGATGGTCTTGATCTTGTCCAGGCTGTACTTCGCGGTCAGTTTGTCGAAGCGGGTGAATACCTCGTCGAGGAAGGACACCACCTGGTTCGGTGTCAGCTCCTCGGCCAGGCGGGTGAAATCCACCACGTCGGCAAACATCACCGAAACATCGGCAAAGCCGTCGGCTATCGTGCCCGGCTGGAGCTTGAGCCGCTCGGCGATGTGGGTGGGCAGGATGCTGACCAACAGCCGTTCCGATTTTTCGCGCTCGATGCGCACCAGTTCGTGCTGCTCGGCCAGTTCTTTCTCGTAGCGGATGCGTTCCTTGATGAAATAGCGCAGCAGCAGGTACACCATCGTGGAAACAATGGTGAAGTTCATGACGAAGAAAACCGCTATGGTCTTCATCGGGATGCCGTAGTCCTCGCCTTTGGCGAGGAAGAAATCGAACACGCCCGAGACGATGGTCAGCACCACGTAGGCGACAAACCAGGGAATCGACTCGCGCGGGCCGTAGCAGACAATGGCGCCGATCGGCGCCAGGATCGCCAGCAGCGCGATCCCCGAAGAACTCACGAAGCTGCCTATCGACCACTGGATGACGAACGGAAAGAACAGGAATAGCGACAGTTGCGCCACGCGGAAGAAATCGAAATTTCGGGTACGCAGGTAGATCACCACCACCAGCGCCGAGAGGATCTGGAAACCCAGCGGAATCGAGGTGGGCAGCTTCAGCCCCATCCACCAGTAAAGCGCCAGCCAGAGAATGGCGGCGAGGTTCATCAGGCCGCTCGCGAAAATGAGCAGCGACTTGCGCAGCTTCATTTCCTCGCTGTCGTTCGCGTCTATCGCCGCGTCGCCCAGACGCGCGATCAGCCCGCGTCCGGCTATTACGGCAGTTTTGACGGGTTCAGCCATGGAATTGGTTGCGTTTTAACGGATCCGGTTGTTTTTCTTGGCGCCAGCCGCTTCGAAAGAGGCCAAGAGTAAAGCATGCGAGCGAGTTCCCGCAAGGCGAACCGGGCAGTCTCTGCAAAGCCCCGCGTCTGCGCTAGAATCAATGCTTTTTCGAGGGAGTGAGCGACATGTCGATGGCCGATCGCGACGGTCTGATCTGGTACGACGGCAAATTGGTGCCCTGGCGCGAGGCGACTACGCACGTGCTCACCCATTCGCTGCACTACGGACTCGCGGTATTCGAGGGATTGCGCGCCTACCGGACCGCCAAAGGCACCGCCATATTCCGCCTGAAGGAGCATACCGAACGGCTGTTCAATTCGGCGCACATCTACATGATGAAAATCCCCTACGACAGGGAAACGCTGATGGCGGCACAAAAGGAAGTGGTGCGCGCCAATAAGCTGGACTCCTGTTACGTGCGGCCGATCGCCTTCTACGGTTCGGAAAAGATGGGCGTGTCCCCCAAGGGCGCAAAAGTCCACGTTGCCATCGCCGCCTGGCCGTGGGGCGCCTATCTGGGCAGCGAGGGCCTGGAAAAGGGCATCCGCGTGAAGACTTCGTCGTACGCCCGCCATCACGTCAACGTGTCGATGTGCCGGGCCAAGTATTCCGGCACCTATGCCAACTCCATCCTCGCCAACATGGAGGCGACCGAACACGGCTACGACGAGGGATTATTGCTGGATGTAGACGGTTTCGTGGCCGAAGGGGCCGGCGAAAATCTGTTCATGATCAAGAACGACAAGATCGTCGAACCGGAGCTGAACTCCGCGCTGATCGGCATCACCCGCGAATCGGTGATCCAGCTCGCCGGCGACCTCGGCTACGTGATCGGGGCAAAGCGCATCACCCGCGACGACCTGTACATCGCCGACGAGGTGTTCTTTACCGGCACCGCCGCCGAAGTCACGCCGATCCGCGAAGTGGATGGCCGTACCGTCGGCACGGGAAAACGCGGGCCGCTGACCGAGAAAATTCAGTCGATGTTCTTCGACGTGGTCAACGGCCGGTCGGAGAAGTACGGCCACTGGCTGCACTACGTCTGAGCGCCGCGACCAGGCAGCCATGGACCCGGGCACGAGCGCCGGCAAGGAGCGCCAGGTCGCGGTAACGGCGGCCGACTTGCCGCTGCACTGCCCTCTGCCAACGCAGAAGCTTTGGAATTCGCACCCGCGCGTGTTCCTGCCGATCGAGAAAACAGGCCAAGCACTGTGCCCCTATTGTGGCACCCGCTATGTGCTCAAGGGCAGCGTACGCTCCACTGGTCACTGAATTCCTGAACCACAGAGACACAGAGACACGGAGAAGGGAAAAACGGTCGGAAAGCGCCATGGGCCATCGCCAATGGATGCAGAATGCCGGAAAGTACGGCTCGCCCTAAGCGATCTCGCTTCTCGGTTTTTTATTGCAAGGATTCATTTCTTGATTTCCTCTGCGCCTCTGTGTCTCTGTGGTAAATAACACGGCACCCAGGATCCTTGTCATAGCGCCGTCCTGGGTGGGCGATGCGCTGTTGTCGCAATCCCTGCTCACCCGCCT
>DASQOP010000055.1:0-9529 GCA_035644415.1 Burkholderiales bacterium | reverse complement strand
GGGCAACGCATAAGAAAAGGATCAGGCGAATGGCAAAGTACGGTATCGGCCAGGCAATGGTGCGGCGCGAAGACCAGCGGCTGCTTTACGGCGCGGGTCAGTACATTGACGACCTGTCGCTTCCCGGCGAAGTTTTTGTGGCGTTCGTGCGTTCACCTCACGCGCACGCCCGCATCGTTTCCATCGACACGCAGGCCGCGCGGGCCATGCCCGGCGTGGTGGCCGTGCTGACGGGAGCGGACCTCAAGGCCGATGGCATCGGTGCGCTGCCGGACGGAGAGGGGCTGAAACGCGCCGACGGCAAGCCGATGTGCGGCCCGCCGCACCACGTGCTTGCCGTGGATGCGGCACGTTTCGTCGGCGAGCCGGTTACCGCGGTCGTCGCGCAAAGCCGTTCGCAGGCGGAGGACGCCGCGGAGCAAGTGCTGGTCGAGTACGAAGAGTTGCCGGCGGTCGTGACGATCGAGGCTGCTACCGCGCCGGGTGCGCCGCAACTGTGGCCGGATGCGCCGGGCAACATCGCCGCGCAGACCCGGTTCGGTAAGAAAGACGCATGCGACGCCGCCTTTAGCAAGGCCAAACACATCACCAGGCTTGCGCTCTACAACCAGCGGCTGGTGCCGGTGAGCATGGAGCCGCGCGGCAGCATCGCGGAATTCGATGCCGGGACCGGCCGCGTCACGCTGCGGACCAGTTGCCAGAACCCCGCCGGGCTGCAGAAGACGCTGGCGGAGTCCTGCCTCAAAATGCCGATGGGCAAGGTGCGGGTTCGCGTCGGTGACGTCGGTGGTGGTTTCGGCATGAAGACCCAGCTCTATCCCGAAGACGTGGTGTGTGCCTGGGCGGCGCGCAAACTCGGCCGGCCGGTGCACTGGCGTGCCAGCCGCAGCGAGGAGTTTCTCGCCGGCAATCACGGGCGCGACCAGATCAACCGTGCGGAACTGGCCTTCGACGCCGACGGCAAGATCCTCGGCTTGCGCGTGGAGATCGTCGGCAACATCGGGGCGCATGCCAGTGGTCCGGGCGCGGTCATCGTCGTGGCGGTTGGACCGAAAGTGATCACCGGTGTCTATCACGTCCCAGCGCTCGACCTGCGCGGCACGGCAGTGCTGACCAATACCAATCTCGTCGGCGCGTACCGCGGCGCGGGACGGCCGGAGGCAATCTATCTCATCGAGCGGCTGATGGACCAGGCGGCGGCGGAAATGAAAATCGATCCGGCGGAACTGCGCCGGCGCAATTTCATTCAGCCCGGCGCCATGCCCTACACGACGCCGATGGGCGAAAAGTTCGACAGCGGCAACTTTCCGCACATGCTCGACCGCATCCTCGAGCATGCCGACTGGAAGGGCTTCGAAAAACGCCGTGAAGACTCGCGCAAGCGCGGCAGGCTGCGCGGCCGTGCTCTTTCCACCTTTCTGGAGTGGACCGGAGTCGTGCACGAGGAAACGGTGGACCTGCACGTGGAGGCCGACGGGCGGATCATGGTCTATACCGCGATGCAGGCGATGGGACAGGGCATCGAAACCAGCTACGTGCAGATCATTTCCGAGACGCTCGACGTCGACCCGGACCGGATCGTCATCGTCCAGGGCGACAGCGACATCGCGCAGGGGATAGGCAGCATGGGAAGCCGCTCGCTTTACATCGGCGGCTCGGCGATGTTCACCGCTTCAAAGGACACCGTCGAGAAAGGCAAGGAGCTCGCCGCGGATGCGCTCGAAGCGGCGGCATCCGATATCACCTATGACGACGGCCGTTTCAAAGTAGCCGGCACCGATGTCGGCATCGGCCTGTTCGAACTGGCCGCAAAGCAGCCCGAGAAGCGCATCGCCATCAAGACGCTGCAGAAGGTGGGCGGTCCGTCGTGGCCGAACAGTTGCCATGTCTGCGAAGTCGAAGTCGATCCGGAGACCGGCGTGACCGAGATCGTGCGCTATACCACCGTGGACGACGTCGGGCGGGTGATCAATCCCCTGATCGTTGCCGGCCAGGTGCATGGCGGAATTGCGCAGGCGGTCGGACAGGCGCTGCTGGAGAACACGCGTTACGACACCGAGTCCGGGCAGCTCATCACCGGTTCGCTGCTCGATTACTGCCTGCCGCGTGCAGACGATTTGCCCAGCTTCGCCACTTTCACCGACGAGTCCACCCCGTGCAAGATCAACCCGCTCGGCGCAAAGGGTGTCGGTGAGCTCGGCACCGTCGGCGGCACGCCCACCGTGATGAATGCATTGATCGACGCGCTGCGCCCGTTGGGCGTGAAGCACATCGAAATGCCCGCCACCTCCGAAAAGGTGTGGCAGGCGATCCGCCACGCCAAGGCGGCATGAAAGACGCTTAGCCACAGAGAACACAGAGGACACAGAGAAGAACACAAGAAGTGCAAGATTCGGTTGGTGCGACGGGCAAGACCATGGGCAAGGAAACGCGGACTTTGTCCTGCATTTGCACTTTGACAATACTTTTTCTCGCCTTTCCTCTGTGTTCTCTGTGGCAAGGATTCTATTTTGAGTCCAGCTTGCGGTTTTTCGCGTTCCAGTGCTGCTCGAGGTTGGAAATCAGCGCGGGACTGAAGTGGCAATAGGCCTGTTCGAGTGCGTACACGGCGAAATAATTGCGGAACAGGTCGAGCGGTTCCTGGGTAACGCGGAAGGCGCGCCGGTTCGACGCGGCGCTTACCACGCCGGAACTGGTGAGATTTTGGACCACGCGTTCGATCGCGCTGTCCATGTCCGCCGGTGCAACCACTTCGTCGCAGATCAGCCGGCCCTCTGGACTGTCGCAGTCGAGCCGGCGCTCGTACAAGATCGCCTGCCGCGCGATGCGGTCGCCGGTGAAACGCGGCAGCCGCAGGTTGGCAGCGCCGGGAATGATGCCCTCCTTGCGTGCCGGCAGGCTCATGAACGCGTCCCGCGCGGCCAGCACGTAGTCCATGGTCAGCAGGTACTGGCAATGCCCGCCGATGGCGAATCCCTCGACCGCCGCGATCCAGGGCATCTCGATGGTCTGCCCGTTGACGTCGTCCGGCATCATCCCGGGGTGGGCCAGGCCGCGATAGAGCTTGTTCACGATCCCCAGATCGCGTTGCAGATACCAGATGAACGGCACCTTCCCGTAGTAAAGATGGGTCAGGTTGATGCCGCTGCCGAGCACGCGCTTTCCCTGGTACTTGCCGCCGTGCACGTAGTCGCCGCGCAGCACGCCAATCTGCGTGTGTGGATCGAGGATCGCCAGATCGACCGCGATCTCGGCGGCGTCGAGTGTGGTCGCGTCTTCGGCGTTCAGATGGCGGGGATTCTTCCCGATCACGTGCGAGGCGCGGCCCTTACGGAAGACTTCGGCCGCACCAAGATTCACTCGCCCTTTCTTTTCCAGCTCGGCCAGCCGCTCGGCCGTCCCGGCGTGGGGGAGCAGCATCGCGTGGCAGAGGTGGCTTCCGATGCCAGGATTTGCCAGCGCGGCAGAGACGAAGATCCCGTGGTCGATCTCCAGCCCGTCCTTGTCGCGCTGAAGGCAGGCAGATTCGGCCGTGACCTGCGCGCGCGTGGGCGTCAGCCCCGGCACCAGCGCCGCGGCGTCATAAACGAGTTGCTCGACCCGGATGAAGCGCGACCGGTTGTGCGTGAGCCGGTCGTAGACCACCTCGACGTGAGTGCGCAGGAATCGGGTGCGCGCCTCGCGCGCCACTTGTTTGATCCGCTCGGCTGCCTCCGCCTGCCGTGCGTCGCGCGCCGCCTTTGCGGGCAGGCGCGCAAGCAAGGCGGTACTCGACTCCCAGAATCGCGAGTAACGGGCGCAGTCGCCGGCGAAATCACCGGTGTCGCGCGGTGCCGCGGCGTGCCACGCCGCGACCGCATCGTTGCCGATGCCGGCGCGCTGCAGGCTCTCGGATTCCTGAGCGGGTACTTGCGTGACTGGTGCCGCCAAATCCTGCCCCTTTCAATGCTCCTGGACTTTCAACTCTTCGGCCGCTTGTCGATGACGCGCACCGCCTTGCCCTGAGAGCGCTGGACCGTACCCGGTTCGACAACGCGTACCCGGGTGGTCACCCCGATGTAGCCCTTGATCTGCCGCTCCATATCCTGCTCGATGGCGGTGATTGTCGCAACCGACAAAGGTGCCACGGCCCCGGCCCGGCGTTCGACCAGAACGTCCAGATCGTCGAGGTGCCCTTCGCGACGCACTTCCAGCACATAGTGAGGCGCGAACTCAACCTGCTTCAAAAGCAGTTCCTCGATTTGCGAGGGAAAAACATTGACGCCGCGGATGATCAGCATGTCGTCGCTGCGCCCGGTGACGCGCGCCATCCGGCGCATGCTGCGCGCGGTGCCGGGCAGCAGCCGGGTCAGGTCGCGGGTGCGGAAACGGATCACCGGCATGCCGATCTTGGTAAGCGAAGTGAGGACGAGTTCACCGGTTTGTTCATCGCGCAGCACCGCACCGGTCTGCGCATCGATGACCTCTGGGTAGAAGTGGTCCTCCCAGACGGTGAGCCCATCCCTGGTCTCGATATGCTCCGCGGCTACTCCCGGGCCGATCACCTCGGAAAGCCCGTAGTGGTCGAGCGCGGCCAGCCCGAGACGTTTTTCGATTTCGGCGCGCATGCTCTCGGTCCACGGTTCGGCCCCGAAGATGCCCACGCGCGCAGTGCATTGCGCCGGGTCCAGGCCCTGACGCACGAACTCGTCCGCGATCACCAGCGCGTAGGACGGCGTGCACATCAGGATGCCGGGCTTGAAGTCGCGCATCAACTGCACCTGGCGCTCGGTCATGCCGCCGCTCACCGGGATCACGGTGGCGCCCAGCGCCTCGGCGCCGTAGTGCGCGCCCAGCCCGCCGGTGAACAGGCCGTAGCCGTAGGCGACGTGGACGATGTCGCTGGATTTGCCGCCTGCGGCCCGCAGCGAGCGCGCCATCACCGTCGCCCAGGTATCGACGTCTTCTTTTGTGTAGCCGACGACAGTGGGCTTGCCCGTCGTGCCGCTGGAGGCGTGAACGCGCACGATGTCGTCCATGGGCACGGCGAACATCCCGAAAGGGTAGTTGGCGCGCAGATCCGCCTTGGTGGTGAACGGAAACCTCTCCAGGTCCGCCAGATCCTTCAGATCGCCGGGGCGAACGCCGGCAGTGTCGAAGGCCTTGCGGTAGTGCGGTACCTTCTCATACGCGTGCTGCAGGCTCCGGCGCAGCCGCTTTAGCTGCAGCGCGCGCAGTTCATCGACTCCGGCTTTTTCGATGGGTTCGGTCTGATCCTTTGCACCCATGTTTTTCCTTCGGTGTCGGGTTTTCCTCGTAGTTTAGTCCTGCAGCAGCGTGCGCACGTGCTGCGCGATCGCCATCGAAGCGGTGAGCCCCGGCGATTCGATGCCGTACAGATTCACCAGCCCGGGAATGCCGTGCTCTTTCGGCCCCTGGATCACGAAGTCGGCAGCGGGTGCCCCTTCACCCGAGACCTTGGGGCGGATGCCGGTGTAACCGGGTTGCAACTGGCCGTCCTTCAACCCCGGGTAATACTTGCGGATGGCGCGGTAGAACAGCGGTTCGCGCGAGTGGTCGAAACTGTAGTCCACTTTATCTACCCAGCTGACGTCCGGACCGAAGCGCACCTGCCCGGCGAGATCCACGGTGACGTGCACGCCCAGGTGGGCGCTGGTCGCGACCGGATACACCAGGCGTCTGAACGGCGGCTTACCCGACAGCGTGTAGTAATGTGCCTTGGCGAAATACTGCGGCGGAATGCTTTGCGCGGAAATGCCGCGGATCGATCGCGCGACGTCTTGGGCAAACAGGCCGGCCGAGTTCACCACCGCGCTGCAAGCGATGGTCATCGGCTCGTCGCCGCCGACATCAAGTACGATGCCGTCATCGCCGACTTCACCGGACCGGACCGGACTCTTGAACACCACGGCCGCGCCGTGATTCTGGGCGTCGCCCTGGTAGGCCAGCATCAGCGCATGGCTGTCCACGATTCCCGTGGACGGTGAAAGAAATCCGGCAACGCAATCGACGTCCGGCTCCAGTTCGCGCAACTGCGCGCGCGACAGCCAGCGCAGATCGGTGACGCCGTTGGCTTCGGCTTTGACAACGTAACCCTTGAGGGCCTCGATCTCGTCGTCGCTCGCCGCAATCACGATCTTGCCGATGCTCCTGTGCGGCACGCCGCGCTCGCCGCAATAGGCGTAGAGCAGTTGTTTACCGGCGGTGCAGAAACGCGCCTTGAACGAGCCTTTGCCGTAATACAACCCGGCGTGAATCACCTCGGAGTTGCGCGAGCTGGTGTGCGTGCCGATCGCATCGGCGGCTTCGATAACGATCACTTCGCGCCCGTTGAGCGCGAGTTCGCGTGCAACGGCAAGCCCGACGATCCCGGCGCCGATTACCGCGCAGTCAACGCGTTCAGTCATATTTGCAGCGGGCGTGGATATACTGGAACGGTAATGTTAACCGATCACCTCTTTTCAGCTGCATGGCCGACTTCTGGAATACCGACTGGTTGAACCGCAGCGAGATGTTCGTGCCGCTGCGCCCGGTGGCCGTCGGCCTGCCGGCGATCGGCTGGCCGGATCTCGACCTGCTCAACGCGCTTGCGGAAGACCGTGGCCGGCGCGTCGTCAACGCGCAGGGCATGCGGGTGCGCTTCGTCGCCCAGGCGCCGAAGCCGAAATCATTCGAAGCCGCGTTCGAGCCGCGCGCCTATCTCAGGGGCGAGGTGCAGGTGAGGGCCTTCGACTGGCACGACTTGTTCAATGCGCTGGTATGGATGACGTTTCCGACCACCAAGGCCGTGATCAATGCCCGCCATTACGAGTCCATGGCTGCCGCGGGCGGGGGCAACCGCCCGCCGCAGCGCGATGCGCTCACCCTGTTCGACGAGGACGGCGTGGCGGTCGTTTCCACCGATGCGGAGCTGCTCGACCTGGTGCGCGACTTTCGCTGGAAGGAATTGTTCTGGCACCGACGCGACGAAGTCGAGGCACGAATGCGCTTCCGTGTGTTCGGCCATGCGCTCTTCTCCAAGGCCATGCAACCATTTGTCGGGCTGACCGGAAAAGCCGTGCTGCTGCAGGTGCCCGGCGCGTTCCTTGAATTGGCTCAAGCGGCGCAACTGGCGGAGCTAGATCGCCTGCTGGCGATGCATATCTGGGACCGTGAACGGTTTCGCCACGGCAGAGAATTGTCTCCGCTGCCGGTGCTGGGCGTGCCGGGCTGGTGGAGCGGGAACGAGCGGGAGGGGTTCTACGACGATACTGCGTACTTCCGGCCGGGACGCCGTCAGGCTGCCGTGCTGTCTTCCAGATAGGACACCACGCGGTTGCGGCCTTTCTGCTTGGCGCGATACATGGCCTTGTCGGCCTTTTCCAGGATCACGTCGAGATTGCCGCCGTCCTCTGGGTAGCTCGATACCCCCAGACTGACCGTCACGTTGGTGTCGCCGTCGCGCACGCTGAATCGCGACAACTCGACCGCCTTGCGAATACGTTCGGACATTTCCAGCGCACCCTTGTTGTTGGTCTCCGGCAGCAGCAGGATGAATTCGTCGCCACCGAAGCGCGCCATGACGTCCGACCCGCGCAACTGTTCGCGAACGCAGCGCACCAGATGCTGAAGCAGCCGGTTGCCGGCTTCGTGGCCATGCGCGTCGTTGACCTGCTTGAGATTGTCCGAGTCGATCATCACCACCGCAAGCGCGTGCCCATAGCGCACCGCCTGCTTGAAGGATCGCTGCAGCATCGCCGAGAAGGCGCGCATGTTGTACAGGCCGGTGAGTTCGTCGGTGTCCGACACCTGCTTGATCTTGTCCACCGCGTAACGGATGTCGGCCGCAAGCATGGTGGTGATGTAGGCCACCAGGATCACCGGCGTGGACATCGCCAGGATCTCGCCCCAGTAGCGCAGCGAGAGCAGCGTCTTGGACCCGGGATCGTAGGCAAAGAACATGAAGCAGCCGATGATCGCGGCGACTTCTATGGCGGTCACCAGCTTGCCGAAAATCAGCGCGCTGGCAATGATCGGCAACAGGTAGAGATTGAGCAGCGGGCTGTGGATACTGCCAGTGTAGAGGACCACCCAGGTTATGAAGACGATCATCACCCAGGTCTCGAACAGCAACTTGAGCCGCGACTCCTCCTTGTAGAACTGGACGTAATGCAGCCCGAGGATGAACGCGGCGAAGAAAAACAGCGCCATGTTCAGCGCGATGCCGCCCTCGTCCTGCGTTGCGCCGGCCAGCAGGTATACCAGGACCAGAGCGAGCAGCAGCCATTCGATTTCGGCTATCGTCCGCGAAAAGCCTTTGAGCTCGTCCTGTTCGATCGTGAGACCGATATTGGTTCTTGTTAGCATGAGGCCCGGTTGAGGTTTATGGACGGCCGCAGGGGCCGGCAAACTGCGGTAAGACTAAACGGTTTCGGCTGCGAGTTCCATAGTTGACGTGTGATCTCCGGTGGGTCGTCTGCGCGGATCATCGAAAAGGGAGGTGTGAAAAATGATGCAATCAGCTGCCGGGGGCCCGGTCCTGGGTGCGCTTCCGCGGGTTGTGATCGCGGGGGCATTCGTTGCGATGGCACTGCCCGCTATCGGCGATCCGGCCTATTTCCCGGGAGGGCAATGGGAGCGCCGCGCGCCTGCGGCGGCAGGGTTCGATCCCGCGGCCCTGGACGGGGCGATCCGGTACGCTCAGCAAAACGAGGCGCCGTGGGAGCGCGACGTCTTCAAGCAGATTCAGAAGGACGTGGCCAACGAACCCTACCCGGCGATCCTCGGCGAGACCAAGGAACGCGGCGGCCCTGCCGGCATGATCGTGCGCCATGGTTACCTGGTGGCTCAGTGGGGCGATATCGACCGCGTGGACATGAGCTTCAGCGTGGCGAAGAGCTATCTGTCAACAGTCGCCGGGCTGGCAGTCGATGCCGGACTGATCACCGATGTGAACGATCGCGTGGCCGACTACGTGCAGGACGGCGGCTTCGACGATAGCCGCAACCGTAAGGTTACCTGGCACATGCTGCTCAATCAGACCAGCGAATGGGAGGGCACGCTCTGGGACAAGCCGGACGTGGCGGACCGCCGCAGGGGTTATGACCGCAGGTTGCAGGCACCCGGCACGTTCTGGGAGTACAACGACGTGCGCGTGAACCGGCTGGCGCTGGCATTGCTGCGCGTGTACCAGCGGCCGCTGCCGGAAGTGCTCAAGGAAAAAGTGATGGATCCGATCGGTGCTTCGGATACCTGGGTCTGGCACGGTTACCGCAATTCCTATGTCGACATCGGCGGCCGGCGCGTGCAGTCAGTGAGCGGAGGCAGCCATTGGGGCGGAGGGTTTTGGGCCAGCACCCGCGACCACGCCCGCTTCGGTTACCTGCTACTGCGTCGGGGGGAGTGGAATGGCAAACGTATCCTGTCCGAACGCTGGGTGGACTTGGCGACTCAGCCTACCGCGATCGCCCCGCACTACGGCTACCTGTGGTGGTTGTCCCGGAACAGGCGAGGGATTTTCCCCGGTGCTCCCGAGTCGAGTTTCTTTGCC
>DASQOP010000054.1:0-5964 GCA_035644415.1 Burkholderiales bacterium | reverse complement strand
CGACGCGCTGGAACGCGAAGAGCAGGAAGACCGGCGGTTCCGCCTGGGTATTTATGCGGTGTGCGGCACCCTGGTCTTGTTGCTGATCTGGTACGTCGCCGGCCTGGTCCTGAGCTGAGAATCGGCTGGTCGCCGGCGGATTGACTGCACGGCGATGTCAGGCAACACTGCGCCAATCCATATCGTTGTCTTACAGGAGCCCATGGTGCCGTTACCCACTCGCCTTAGCCGCCTGGCCGTTCCTCTGTTTCTGTTGTTTGCGCCGGTCGCAGTCGGCGCCGATCTCCGCACTGATATCGACCGCATGGCCGATCAATTCGAGCCCAGGGTGATCGAGTGGCGGCGGGACATCCATCAAAACCCCGAGTTGGGCAACCGCGAGTTCCGCACCGCCGGCAAGGTGGCCGGGCACCTCAAGGCACTTGGCCTGGAGGTGCGCACCGGCATCGCGCACACCGGCGTGGTTGCGGTGCTGCGCGGCGGCAAGCCCGGCCCGGTCGTGGCGCTGCGCGCCGACATGGACGCGCTGCCGATGACCGAAGAAGTGGATCTGCCGTTCGCGTCGAAAGTCAGAACCACGTGGGCCGGCAAGGAAACCGGCGTCATGCACGCCTGCGGCCACGACACGCACGTCGCCATGCTCATGGGTGCGGCCGAGATTCTGACCAAGGTACGCGAGCGCCTGCCCGGAACCGTCAAATTCATCTTCCAGCCGGCGGAGGAAAGTCCGCCGCCGGGCGAGGAAGGCGGCGCCGCATTGATGATCAAGCAGGGCGTGATGGAGAACCCGCGCCCGGATGTCGTTTTCGGCCTGCACATCGGCTCGATGTACGAGACTGGAACGATTGCCTATCGTCCGGGCCCGGTGATGGCGGCGGCGGATATCCTGCATATCACCGTGCAGGGGCGGCAGACGCACGGCTCGGCACCGTGGACCGGGGTGGACCCGATCGTGGTCGCGGCGCAGATCGTGATGGGGCTGCAGACCATCGTCAGCCGCCAGATCAACGTGACGCAGGAACCGGCTGTGGTGTCCATCGGCGGCATAGAAGGCGGCAACCGCTTCAACATCATCCCCGATAAAGTGGAGATGATCGGCACCATCCGCACCTTCGACGAGGCGATGCGCGACGACATTCACCGGCGGGTGAAGACGACCGCGGAACACATCGCCGAAGCGGCAGGTGCGCAGGCCACGGTCGTCATCGAAAAGCCCTACGCGGTCACCGTCAACGATCCGGACCTGACCGAGCGCATGCTGCCGACTCTCAAGCGCGTGGCCGGCGCGGACAACGTAAAACTCCGCGGCAAGACCACGGGCGCGGAGGACTTCTCCTTCTTCGCACAGAAGGCTCCGGGGCTGTTCGTCTTTCTCGGCGGCTCGCCCAAAGGAACGGACCTGACGAAGGTCGCCTACAACCACTCTCCCCGCTTCTACGTCGACGAATCGGCGCTCAAACTCGGCATGCGTTCGCTGGTGCACCTCACGGTGGACTATATGGAGTCACCGCAGAAGCGGTGACTCCAGGGACGAGGGACGGGGGGCGAAGGAAGAGAAAAATGAATCATGAAATGCGGTAGAGACCAGATTTTTTTCCTCCCTCGTCCCTCTCTCCTCGCCCCTCTTCCCTGCTATTCATGAATTACCTCGCCCACCTCTATCTTTCCGAACCGCACGAAGAAGCGTGGCTGGGCAGCCTGATGGGTGACTTCGTGAAGGGACCGCTCGATGGCCGCTACGGAAGCGAGATCACCCGCGCCATCGCCATGCACCGCAAGATCGACGTGTTCACCGACGCCCACCCGGTGGTACTGCAAAGCAAGTCGCGGATGAGCACCGAGCGCAGGCGTTACGCGGGAATCATGGTGGACATGTTCTACGACCACTTCCTGGCCAGGCACTGGCAGGATTTTCACGACGAGCCTCTGGCCGAATTCACCGGCCGCGTTTACCGGGTACTGGAGCGCTATCACACGATTCTTCCGGAGCGGCTGCAGCGCATGGCGCCGATGATGGCGCAATGGGACTGGCTCGGTTCGTATGCCGACATCGGCTCGATATACGCGGCGCTGAACCGGATGGGGCAGCGGCTGAAACGCGAGAACCGCCTGATGAACTCTGCGGATGAACTGGTCGGGAACTACGCACAACTGGAAGCGGATTTCCGTGCGTTTCTCCCCGATGTGCTGCGTTATGCGCGTGGTCGCGACGCCCGGCCCGGATTAGCGCAACCGACCCTGCGGCGTTGATCCGGGCACAGTCGAGACAGGCGCGGCGGTGCAACCTATCCTTGGAAGCGTCCTCATTGCGGCGGCCTGGCTTTGCTGGGACGTGCCGATCGCCTCTGCACAGCAGGGCCTGAATTACTCCTTCGATTCGGTCGCGCGTTTCGACGCTGCCGCGAACCGCAAGGCGTTGTGGATAAAGGGTGAAGTTGCCGAGGGAGACCTGGACCGGTTGCTCCGGTTTCTCCGGGAACACCCCCGGGATTTCGTGCAACACGGCGGGCGTGTCGTCTTCGTCGTGGATGGGGGCGACGTCGTCGAGGCTACCCGCATCGGCCGGTTCCTCAGGGACGCGTTGATCGAGGCGTGGCTTCCCGACGCTTCGCGTACGCGCTGCGTCAGCGCGTGCTTTTTCATGTTCGTCAATGCGGTTTCGCGGGTTGCGGTCGCCGATTCGGTCGGCGTCCACAGGCCGTATTTCGATGCCGGGCGCCTGGCGGGCGCGGATCCTGAATCGGTGCGGCGGCGTTACGAATCGCTGCTGCACGAGGTACGCGATACCCTGGACAAATTGTTGGTGCCGCGCGACCTTACGGAGAAGATGCTGGCAACGCCATGGAACGACACCTACTGGTTTTCACGGGAGGACCTCGATCGCCTGGGGGAAACGCAGGCCTGGTTCGAGGATTTCTCGGCAGCCAAGTGCGGTGTCGAGCCGCGCCTGAAGCAGCGCCTGGAGAGCGCCCTCGCGGCTGGGTTCGAAGCGGAGGCTCAGGCGCTGCGGACTGAACTGGACGCAGCAACGATCTGCGTTGCGGAGCTGCGCAATCGGCAGCGGCAGCATATCGTCGAGAAGCTGACGAACGATTCGGGAAGCAAATAAGCGCCGGAACCGTATTGCAGTTTCAGGGCGGCGGTCGTCGCTGCGCCCATGGGCGGGCCTGTTCGAAAGCGCGGGAAGCCTGAAGCACGCGCATGTCCCGGTTTCGACCGGCGACGATCTGCAGGCCGATCGGCAGCCCGGCCGGGGTGAAGCCGCAGGGACAGGTGGCCGCCGGCAGCCACGTCAGATTGAACGGATAGCTGAAGCCGGCCCAGCGCAACCAGTCCCAATCGTGCTGTTCCCAGTGTGCGGGAATCAGGCGCTCCGCCGGAAACGCGGCAACCGACAGCGTGGGTGTAAGCAGCAGATCGTAGCGTTCGAAGAAATCACGCACCTTGTCGTAGTAGGCGAGGCGCTGCGCGTACGCTTTGCAGTAATCCACTGCGCTGTAGGTCATGCCGTGGCGGATGATTGCCACCAGCCCGGGATCCATCTTGTCCGCCCAGTCCTCGAGAAAATCGCCGTACATTCCAGCGATGTGGGCCGCGAACAGGCAGTGTTCAGTTTCTATCGGATCGCCCCATCCCGGATTCACCTCTTCGACCTGGCAGCCGAGTTCTTCGAAGGCGCGCACCGCCGCTTTGACCGGCCCGGCGACTTCCGGATCGACCCTGAGGTAACCGAGATCCGGGCTGTACGCAACCCTGAGGCCGGCGATGCCCCGGTCCAGATTCGCCAGGAAGTTTTCGGGCTCGGCAGAGATGCTGGTCATGTCGCGATCGTCGGAGCCCGCCATCGCCTGCAACATCAGCGCCGCGTCGGCGACCGTGCGCGTGATGGGCCCGACGTGCGAAATCAAACCGTTGGCCGGCAACGGGTGGTAAGGAACGCGTCCGTGCGAGGGCTTGAGTCCGTATACGCCGCAGAACGACGCCGGCATGCGGATCGAACCGGCGCCGTCCGAGCCCTGGTGGATCGGGCCGATCCCCGCCGCCGCACATACCGCCGCTCCGGCACTCGACGCACCCGCGTTCATGCCGTGCTTCCACGGATTATGGGTAATCCCGGTGAGCGGGCTGCGGCTCACGCCGGTCCAGCCGAATTCCGATGTCGTGGTCTTGCCGATCGAAATCCCGCCGGCTGCGCGCAGCCGCGCAACATGAACGTGATCGAAATCCGGAACGCGGTTGCTGAAGATGTGCGATCCCGCCATCGTCCGCACGCCCTTGGTGAAGGCGAGATCCTTGATGCTGGTCGGGATGCCGTGCAGAGGGCCCAGCGCGGCGCCACGCATCAGCGCGGCTTCCGCGTCGCGCGCCGCCGCCATCGCCCGATCGTAGGTCGGCGTGCAGATGGCGTTGAGCCTGGTATTCAACTTCTGGGCACGCTCAACCGTGACCTTCATCACTTCGACAGGCGAGACCAGCCTGTCGCGGATCATGCGCGTCAGTTCAGTAGCCGGGGTAAAGCAAAGGTCTTCGTCGGCCATCTTTGCAGTTCTTTATTGCGTATTAGCCTGGCTCGTTGGTTCGGGTAGAGATAGCCTCACGCGAGCAGGTCCTGGTACTCGCTATGCCGGCCGATGAAGCTCTTCGTGAACGGGCAGATCGGCAGTACCTTCAGGTTCTTCGCCCGGGCGTAATCGAGCGCGGTGCTGACCATCCGGCTTGCCAGGCCCCGGCCTTCGAGCGCCTCCGGCACCTCGGTATGCTCGATGATGATCTTGTCCCCGGCTAGCAGGTACTTCGAGTATGCCGTCTTGCCGCCTATGGTGATTTCGAAACGCTTGGCTGCCGTGTTGTGCACGACAGGTATCGCAGCGGGATCGATCGTCATGGAAATATGATACATGCGGCTGCTATATCACGCCGGATGCACGCAGCCGCGCGATTTCTTCCGGCGACATTCCCAGCAGATCTTCAAATACTTCCTGGTTGTGCTCCCCGAGCAACGGCGGCGGCAGCCGATACTCGACCGGCGATTCGGAAAAACGCAGCGGGCTGGCGACGAACGCGGCCTTGCCGGCGGCCGGCTCCGGCATTTCGACCCTTAATCCGCGGTGTTGGACCTGGGGATCCTCGAACACCTGGGCGATGTCGTTGATCGGTGCGCAAGGCACGCCGGCCGCGGCAAGTTTTGCGTTCCACCAGGTCACCGGATGCTTGAGGAACATCGCTTCGAGCAGCGGCCTCAATGCATCCCGGTTTTTGACCCGCGCCGAATTGGTGCTAAAGCGCGCATCACGGACCAGATCGCCCTTGCTCCCCACTTCGCACAACTTGGCGAACTGGCCATCGTTGCCCGCGGCGACGATCACGTAGCCGTCTTTGCAGAGAAATACTTGGGATGGCACCACGCTGGGATGCACGCCGCCATTGCGCTTCGCGATCACGCCCGCGCCGAGGTAAGCCGACGCGATGTTTGCCATCGAGGCTACGCCGACGTCCAGCAACGACATGTCTATGTACTGTCCCCGGTCCGTGGCCTGCCGGTGGTACAGCGCCGAGACCACCGCAATCACCGCATAATGCGCGGTCATCAGATCGATCACCGCGACACCGACTCGTTGCGGCACGGTACCCGGCATGTCCTCGGATTCTCCGGTCACGCTCATCAGTCCGCTCAACGCCTGCGCGATCGGGTCGTAGCCGGGGCGCACGGCGTAAGGGCCGGTCTGGCCGAAACCCGTGATCGAGCAATAGACCATGTCCTGGCGCGCCTGCCTGAGCTGCTGATAGGCAAGCCCGTAACGGGAAAGCGTGCCGGTCTTGAAATTCTCGATGAACACGTCGCATTTCGCGGCCAGCTTGCGCACCAGTTCCTGTCCTTCGCCGCGGGTGATATCCACGGTGACGGATTTCTTGCCGCGGTTGGCGCTGGCAAAATAAGTCGTCTCGATGGTGTCCTGGCCTTGC
>DASQOP010000053.1:0-10081 GCA_035644415.1 Burkholderiales bacterium | reverse complement strand
GGTCTCGACCTCCAGGCTATGAAGGCGACTCTGCTGGCAAGACAACCCGCATGAGTTCGAATCTGCTGGTCGAACTCGTCACCGAGGAACTACCTCCAAAAACTCTCAGACGGCTGGGCGATGCCTTTGCCGGTGCAATATTCGATGGACTGAAAGGCAGCGGGGTTCTGGATGCCACGTCCAGGTTCAAGGCATTCGCCACGCCGCGGCGCTTGGCGGTTTACATCTGGGCGGTGCTGGCCAAGGCTGGCGACCGTCCGGTCGAGCAAAAGCTCATGCCGGTCGCCGTCGCGCGCAATTCAGACGGCGCCTGGAGCGACGCGCTGCGCAGGAAGCTCGCGAGCATGGGCCGCGAACGGCTTGCCGATGTTCCGGCAAATTCCAAAGTTGGCGGCGAGTCGCTGGTAATCAAGCCGGATGGCAAGGCCGAAGCCGTATTCCTGCGTAGCATCGCAGCGGGTCAACCGCTCGAACGCATGCTATCCGGAGCGATCGAGCAAGCCATCGCCAAGCTGCCCATTGCGAAGGTGATGAGCTACCAGCTCGCCGACGGCGCCACGACCGTCAAATTCGTCCGCCCCGCCCATGCGCTGGTCGCGCTGCACGGCGACAAGGTACTCAACGTTTCCGCGCTCGGCCTGGCGGCCGGCCGCATCACTCATGGCCATCGCTTCCAGGGCGAGAAGAACATTGCCCTGGTGCGTGCCGACGAATATGAATCCCGGCTCGAGCATGAAGGCCGCGTAATCGCCGATTTCGAAAAGCGCAGGGACGACGTCAGCCGCCAGCTCGCGGAGAACGCTGCCGCGCTCAAGGCTTCGCTCGGACCGGAACAGGACATCGCGCCGTTGCTCGACGAAGTCACGGGACTGGTCGAGTTGCCGACCGTGTACGTCGGGGAATTCGAGCCCGAGTTTCTCGATGTACCGCAGGAATGCCTCATCCTGACCATGCGGCAGAATCAGAAGTATTTCCCGCTGTTCGACACGGCCGGCAAGCTCACCAACAAGTTCCTGATCGTTTCAAACATGCGCCTTGCCGATCCGCAGAACATCGTTGCGGGCAATCAGCGCGTGATCCGCCCGCGGTTGGCCGACGCGCGCTTTTTCTTCGAGACCGACAAGAAGACAAGGCTCGCCGACCGCGTGCCCCAGCTCGCTTCCATCGTTTACCACAACAGGCTCGGCAGCCAGCTCGATCGCGTCGGACGCGTTCGTGCGCTGGCCAGGGCGATCGCACCGATGATCGGCGCCGATCCGCTGCTTGCCGACCGTGCGGCGCTGCTCGCCAAGGCCGATCTGGTCGCCAGCATGGTCGGCGAGTTCCCCGCGCTTCAGGGCATCATGGGCCGGTATTACGCGCTCGCCGATGCAGAGGACGCGCACGTGGCCGGCGCAATCGAGGAGCATTATCGGCCGCGATTCGCAGGCGACGCGTTGCCCGGCGGCGAGATTGCAACTGCGCTCGCGCTGGCCGACAAGCTGGAAATGCTCGCCGGCCTGTTCGGAATCGGCCAGCAGCCGACCGGAGACAAGGATCCGTTCGCGCTTCGTCGCCATGCATTGGGGGTGATCCGCATGCTCATCGAGGGCAAACTGCCGGTATCGTTGCACGATCTGATCGACGCGGCATTCTCGGTTTTTCCCCGCGACATGATCGGCGACACCCGCGCCCCCCTGCAGGATTTCATTTTCGAACGCCTGCGCAGTTACCTGCGCGATGCGGGCTATACCGCGAACGAGATTGAAGCGGTGCTGTGCATGCGGCCGGCCCAGCTTCATCAGGTACCCCTGCAACTTGCCGCTGTGCGCGCTTTCGCCAGCCTGCCGGAGGCAGAGAGTCTCGCCGCCGCGAACAAGCGTGTGGTCAATATCCTCAAGCAGGCCGAGGCCAAAGGAGAGTCCTTCAATGGCGCCCAAGCCGGGATATTGACCGAGACCGCCGAACGCGAACTATTCGATGCGCTCGCGACGGCCACCAGGAACGCGATCCCTCTGCTGCAAAAGGGCGACTACACCGGTTACCTGAAAGCATTCGCCGTGCTGAAATCACCCGTCGACGCATTTTTCGATTCGGTCATGGTAATGGTGGATGACGCTGCGGTACGCCGGAATCGCATCGCGCTGCTGGCGGATTTGCGCCAGGAAATGAATCGCATCGCCGACATTTCCAAGCTGGCCGCATGATCGACATGCTTGCGCACGGTTTGCCTCGACCCTCGCCCCTCGTCCCTCGCCCCTCAGTCCCATGAAGTTAGTCATCCTCGATCGCGACGGCGTCATCAACCAGGACAGCGATCAGTTCATCAAGAACCCCGAGGAGTGGAAGCCGATCCCGGGAAGCCTGGAGGCAATCGCGCGGCTGAACCATACCGGCTACCGCGTGGTCGTGGCCTCCAACCAGTCCGGCATCGGTCGTGGCCTGTTCGACATGGGGGCGCTGAACGCGATCAACGACAAGATGTACCGTGCGCTGGCCCAGGTCGGCGGGCGCATCGACGCATTGTTCTACTGCCCGCACGCGGCGGAAGCGGACTGCGACTGCCGTAAGCCCAGGCCGGGGATGTTTCTCGACATCGCCCAGCGGTTCAACGTGGACCTGGCTGGCGTGCCGAGCGTGGGAGATTCGCTGCGTGATCTGCAGGCCGCGGCCGCCGCCCGCGCCCAGCCGATGCTGGTACTCACCGGCAAGGGCGCCAAGACCAAAGGTGCGGGTGGTCTGCCGGATAACACGATGCTGTTCGCCAACCTTGCCGAAGCGGTGCGGCATATCGTTTCATGAGCATCGTTGCGGCCTTCCTGCGTTCGGCCGTCTTCGAGATTGTGCGGTTCGCACTCACGGTAGTCTTCGCCGTCATTTCGCTGCTCACCTTTGCGTTCGAACCGCTGACCCGCTATCGCATCATCACCACCTGGTCGCGCTTGGTGGTCGCGCTGGCGCGGGCCGTCTGCGGCGTTGAATTCCGCGTGATTGGCCGTGAAAACCTGCCCGCGAAGCCAAGCATCGTGCTGTCGAAACACCAATCGGCTTGGGAAACGCTCGCCTACCAGAAAATCCTTCCGCCGCAGGTCTGGGTCCTGAAAAGAGAGTTGCTGCAGGTGCCATTCTTCGGCTGGGGACTGGCGATGATGAGCCCGATCGCCATCGACCGCGGCTCGGCCACCCGCTCCCTGAGGCAGACTCTCGAGCAGGGCAAGGACCGCCTCGCCAAAGGCTGGTGGATCGTGATATTTCCGGAAGGCACCCGCATCGCCCCCGGCCGCCGTGGACGATATCATCTCGGCGGCGCCTGGCTGGCGTGCCATACCGGCGCGCCGGTGGTGCCGATCGCGCATAATGCCGGGACCTTGTGGCGCAAGAACGCCTTCATCAAACACCCGGGTACCATCACCGTGAGCATCGGCCAAGCCATTCATCCGCAGGGCATGACCGCCGACACGCTCAACCGGAAGGTCGAAGACTGGATAGAAACCGAAGTCGCCCGCCTCGGGAACGCTCGCTAGATTTGTTCTCGGTCGCCGCGGTCTCCGAGCCGAAAACCATCCGGCTGGGCAACCGCGACGTCCCCTACCTTCTCAAACGCAGCCAGCAACGGCGCAGCATCGTGCTGACCGTGGACGAGCGCGGGCTGATCGTGAGCGCCCCCTGGCGCAGCACGGAGCGCCGCATCGCCGGCATCATTCGCGAAGCGGAGGACTGGGTCCTCAGGAAACTTGCCGTCTGGAGCGCGTATCCCTCCCGCAACCAGTCGTGGACCGATGGCGACACCATAAAATATCTTGGCCGCGATCTGCGGCTGCATCTCAGGGAAGACCGGACCGCGACACTGGCGACCCTGGGCGACGCGGACTGCCTGCAGGTCGCGCTTCCCGAACACGGCGGTTCCGAGGCGGTCAGAGCCGCGGTCCTGAAATGGTATCGCCGCCACGCGACGTCGAATTTCTCCGAGCGCATCGGCGTATACGCCCGTCTGTACGGCCTGGCAATCCCGCGGCTGTTTCTTTCCGGCGCACAGACGCGCTGGGGCAGTTGCAACGTCAAACGCGAAGTCAGGCTCAACTGGCGGCTGATCCAGGCGCCGCAACCGACGATCGATTACGTCGTCGCGCACGAACTTGCCCATCTTGTCGAGATGAACCACTCGCGACGATTCTGGAACCTGGTCGCAGCCGTGTGCCCGCATTACAGGCAAGCGCGCGCCGAGCTCGACCACATGGGCCGCTATTACATGGATATTTGATTTCTGGAAATCAAGAATCTCACCACGAAGGCACGAAGACACGAAGAAGAGCGAAGAAAAAGAAAATTGGTAAAGGTAGCTTTTTTGGCCGCCGGGAACTTTGAATGAGGTGATGATGTTCTCAGATGACTGGCGTATTCGGGCCGTGCGTGCTGGCCAACAAGACATTTTTGTCGTTCACTTTGAAAGTCTTTCTTCGTGTCTTCGTGCCTTCGTGGTGAGCGTTCAGGTTTGTTGTTGTCAGCCTTCGCGGTGAGACTTTGACTTTTCGTCTTGCGGATGGCTGGTTACGGCAAGACGCTGTGCTAAACTCAGCTGCTTCCTAGAAAGTCTTCCATGCGCCGCCTTTGCGTCCTAGTCCTGCTCGCGTTCCTGATCTCCGCCTGCGGCCAGAAGGGCCCCCTGTATCTGCCGAAGGAAGAGCAGAAGCCCAGAAAAACCGAAGAAGGAACTATCGAGAAGTGAGTTTTTTTTCCCAGCGCAACGGCACGCTGCACGCTGAAGACGTGCCGCTTGCGCGCATTGCCGAGGAATTCGGCACGCCGTGCTACGTCTACTCGCGCGCGGCGTTGACCGACGCCTTCCAGCGTTACGATCGCGCCTTTGGCGCGCGTGCGCACCTGGTCTGCTATGCGGTCAAGGCCAATTCCAATCTGGCGATCCTTAATCTTTTCGCCCGTCTGGGCAGCGGCTTCGACGTCGTCTCCGGCGGCGAACTGGCACGGGTCATCGCCGCCGGCGGAGAACCTGGCAAGACAGTGTTCTCCGGCGTGGGCAAGACCGAGCGCGAGATGCGCGAGGCGCTGGCTGCCGGCATCCTTGGCTTCAACGTGGAGTCCGAATCCGAACTCCTGCGCCTCGAACGCGTCGCGGGCAAGATGGGCCGGCACGCGCCGGTCAGCCTGCGGGTGAATCCGGATGTCGACGTCAGGACACACCCCTATATTTCCACCGGCCTGAAGCAAAGCAAGTTTGGAATCGCGTTCCGGGACGCGATACGCCTATATCGTCTGGCACATTCGTCCAGGCACCTGAAGGTTGTCGGCATCGACTGCCACATTGGCTCGCAACTGGTCGAGGTGGAACCGGTCGCAGATGCCGTGCGCAAGGTGCTGAAGCTCGCCGATAGTCTGGCGTCCGAAGGTATCGAGATGGAACATATCGACCTGGGCGGAGGTCTCGGCATTCGCTACGCAGATGAAGTCCCGCCCACGCAAGACGCCTGGGTGAAGGCATTGCTGGATGCGGTCGGGGACCGGCCGCAATCGTTGTTGGTCGAGCCGGGCCGTTCGCTGGTCGGCAATGCGGGCCTGTTGCTGACCCGGGTCGAGTACCTGAAGCATGGCGAGGCGAAGAATTTCGCGGTGGTGGACGCCGCGATGAACGACCTGATTCGTCCGGCGCTGTACGACGCCTGGCACGAAGTGCGTGCAGTCAAGGACTCCGGTGCTGCTGCGGTCTACGATGTGGTGGGTCCGGTATGCGAAAGCGGCGACTTTCTCGCCAAGGAGCGGCAGCTCGCGATCGACGAGGGTAGCCTTCTGGCGATCATGTCTGCAGGCGCTTACGGCATGAGCCTGAGTTCGAACTACAACGCCCGCCCACGCGCCGCAGAAGTGGTGGTTGACGGCGGGCGCTTCAACCTGATACGCGAACGCGAGCAAGTCGAAGACCTGTTCGCGGGAGAACGGCTGCTGCCCTGATCCGTTGGCGCTAGGCGCGGAACTAACGCTGCGCGGCCGGTTCTACTCCTTGCAGGCCGGCAAATTCACCGGCCGCAGATGGTAAACTTTGCGCCGCCTCGCAATCCTGGCGACCAACATAACTATGATCGTTTTCAATCTTTCCTGCGAAAAAGGCCACCGTTTTGAAGGGTGGTTTGGCTCGGCCGACCACTTCGCCGAACAAGTGAAGGGCGGAGGCATTGCCTGCCCGCTGTGCGGTTCGCCTGACATCGCCAGGCAGCCTTCAGCGCCCTACGTCAGCACACGCAGCAGCGAACCGTCGCAAGAACCAAAATCGGTCATGGTCGCTAATGCCGCCCGGTCGTTGCACAAGAAGTTCGTCGAATACGTGCTCCAGAACACCGAGGATGTCGGCAAGCAGTTCCCGGATGAAGCACGGCGGATTTTCTACAAGGAAGTTGCCGAGCGCGCAATTCGCGGGACTGCATCCATGAAAGAAGTGACCGAACTGAAGGAAGAGGGAATCGACGTTCTCGCCGTTTCCGGTATTCCGGATCCGCCAGAGACACTCCACTGAACGACCTGTCCCCCTCTCCCTGCCCCTCTCCCGCGAGGGGAGAGGGAACTTTGAGGCACTAGGACAAAACGGGCGATCTCATGGTCGCCCGTTTTCATTTCATTCTCCGTGTTTGCGAAAGCGGACACATGACGAATAGTTTAGATTTGAATCCTTTATCAGTTGAGGGTACGTGATGGCAACAGCTGTTACCGAGGCTTCGCTCAAAGGGACCTGCATGGAAAGTTTTTTGGTTCTCTCTCCCCTTAGCGGAAGAGGGACAGGGAGAGGGGGATGAGGTGGTCGTTCATCGTCCTCGCCGGTGCGGTCACTGTGGTCTCGACCGCCTCGATCCTGATCCGGCTGGCGCAAGCCGAAGGTGCATCTTCCCTCACGATCGCCGCGGCGCGGCTGGGGCTCGCCGCCGCGATTCTGGCGCCTTTCGCCTGGCTGAAAGCGGGACGGGAAATCATGCGGCTGGGCCGACGCGAACTGGGCATGTGCCTGCTGTCCGGGCTGTTTCTGGCCATGCACTTCTGGACGTGGATTTCCTCGCTGGAGTACACGTCGGTGGCAAGCAGTGCGGCGCTGGTCACCACCAATCCGCTCTGGGTCGGGTTGGCTTCTACAGTGCTGTTGCGCGAACGTCCCGCGCCTGCTGCACTCGCGGGCACCGCGCTTATCGTCGCCGGCAGCGTGCTGATCTTTACCGCCGATTCCGGCGGGAACGAAAGAACGGCGACATATCCGCTCTTGGGCAATGCGCTGGCGCTGGCCGGAGCGATCTCCGCCTCGGGCTATCTGCTGGTGGGACGCGCGCTGCGCGCGCGTATATCACTCACCGCGTATGTCTGGCTGGCCTACACGGTGGCGGCGCTACTGCTGGGCACCGCGGTGGCGGCTAGCGGCAGCTCGCTGGCGGGCTTGTCCGGACCGGCATGGGGATTCTTGGCATTGCTTGCGATCGGCCCGCAGCTCGTCGGACACACGGCTTTCAACTGGGCCGTGAGACGGCTCACTGTCATCTTCGTTGCGATCGCGATCCTGGGCGAACCGGTGGGCGCAGCGATTCTCGCCTGGTTCCTCTTCGATGAAGGATTCACCGCGCTGCAGCTGGCCGGTTTCGTGTTGTTGCTCGCCGGCATCTTCGTCGCCGCTCGCGGGGAAAAATCCCGCGAGATCCAGAACTGAAAGCTTTGCCACAAAAAATCAAATTCTTACCACGAAGACACGAAGAAATACGGAGAAGTGCCAAAGGGAAAGATATGAATACCGGGTAAGGTTGCACGGCCTAAATTGCAGTTCGCAGAATTCGACCAGACTTTGGCTTTTCTTCGTGTCTTCGTGGTGAGATTTTCGATTTTGCAGTTTGCCTCAGGCCCGACGCATACCAGCGGCGATCTCGGCATAGCTGCGGAACGGCCGCTTCACGTCTTCAGCCAGGCCGCGGTGGGTAACCTGCCCGGCGTGGACCTGCAAGCCGTTCGCCAGCCCCGCATCCTCAGATAGCGCGTCGAGTCCGCGGTCGGCAAGCCTCAGCACATAGGGGAAAGTCGCCTGCGTCAGCCCCAGCGTCGCGGTACGCGCGCAGGCCGCGGGCATGTTGGGCACGCAGTAGTGCACCACGCCTTCTTCCACGAACAGTGGCTGCGAGTGCGACGTCGGGCGCGAGGTCTCGGCAATGCCCCCCTGATCGATCGAAATGTCCACCAGCACCGAACCCGGCCGCATGCTTCGCAGAAGCCTGCGTGAGATCAACCTCGGGGCAAGCTTGCCGCGCACGAGAAGCGCTCCGATCACCAGGTCGGCCTGCGCAATCTGCTCTGCAATCGCCAGTGCTTCCGAGTAACAGGTTTTCACCCGGCCGCGGTAAATCTCGTCGAGATGCGCGAGGCGCTCAAGGTCGACATCGAGCACCGTGACGTCGGCGCCCATGCCGGCCGCGATCTGTACTGCGTTCGCGCCGGAGGCGCCGGCCCCGATCACCACCACCCTTCCCGGCACAACGCCGGGCACTGCGCCGAGCAGCACGCCGCTGCCGCCATTGGCCATCTGCAACGCCCAGGCACCCACCTGTACCGACAGCCTGCCGGCGATCCGCGACATCGGTGCCAGCAACGGCAGCCGGCCCCGCGCGTCGGTCACCGTCTCATAAGCGATTCCGCTGACACCGCAAGCCAGCAATGCCTCCAGCAACTCCGGGTCCGGTGCCAGGTGCAGATAGGCAAACAGGATCTGCCCGCGGCGCGGCAGCCCGAACTCCGCCGGCTGCAACTCCTTGACTTTCACCACCATGTCCGCGGCAAAGACTTCCTTCGCCGAGGCAACGATGCGTGCGCCAGCCGATAGGTAGTCGCCATCGGGAAAACCGATGCGTGCGCCGGCACCGATTTCGACGCAGGCCTCGTGGCCGCGCTCACAGAGCGCATGGACACCCGCCGGCGTGAGCCCTACGCGGTACTCGTGATCCTTGATTTCTCTGGGCACGCCGACCAGCATGCGAAGCCCTCAGACTACCTGGGAGCGTGCCGCGGAAGGAGGGGATGCCGAACGCTGCTGCTTCAGCAGGTACAGCAACCGGATGATCAGGAGAAGCGCGAGCAGCCAGGCAAAGGTGAATGGTTCGGTGATGTCTTTCTTCACCAGCCACCAGAAATGCACTACGCCGAGTATGGCGATCCCGTACACCAGGCGATGCAGCAGCCGCCAGCGTCCAGCACCGAGACGTTTCACCATCGCGTTGGTGGAAGTCGCGGCAAGCGGGATCAGGAGCACGAACGCGCTGAAACCCACGGTGATGAAGGGCCGCTTGCCGATATCCTTGACGATCTCCGTCCAGTCGAAGAACTGGTCGAGCCAGATGTAAGTGGTGAAGTGCAGGCTGACGTAGAAAAATGCGAACAATCCGATCGTCCGCCGCAGCCTCAACAGCCACGGCAGGTTGAGCAGCCGGCGCAAGGGCGTAACCGACAGCGTGATCAGCAGGAGCGCGAGCGTCCACCAGCCGGTGGAATGGGTGATGTACTCGATCGGGTTGGCGCCGAGCCTGTTATGGAATCCCAGCCAGGCCAGTCGCGCGAGCGGGACCAAACAAGCGACGAACACCGCTGCCTTGATCCACGGAATGTATTCAGGCTTGGGCTGTTTCACAATTCAGATATGAACCACGGAGGACACGGAGGAAAACCAGAAACAAGAAAAAACATGTGGGACTGAAAAGCAGACCCGGTGCAAGAGTGACCACCGATACCAGATTTTTACTCTCGGAAATTGTTCTGCCTTTGCCCTTCCTCCGTGTCCTCCGTGTCCTCCGTGGTTCAAGATTCCTTTCAGAAGTTCTTCTTCAGATCCATGCCGGAGTAGAGCGAAGCGACCTGGTCGGCGTAGCCGTTGAATATCAGCGTTTCGCGCTTGCGGAACTCGCCGATGCGGCGCTCTTTCGCCTGGCTCCAGCGCGGGTGATCGACCTTGGGGTTTACGTTGGAATAGAATCCGTACTCGTGCGGGGCCGCCATTTCCCAGGCGGTCTTCGGTTGCTGTTCGGAAAAGCGGATGCGCACGATCGACTTCGCGCTCTTGAAGCCGTACTTCCACGGCACC
>DASQOP010000052.1:0-12497 GCA_035644415.1 Burkholderiales bacterium | reverse complement strand
TTACCCATTCAGCCCTAACAAGTGCGCTGCCGGGCCGTTGAATCGACCGGCGGCAGCACGGGTGTCACAGAAAACTTTCCGGCCCATGCATCAATCCCAGTTCAGAGCCCCGCCGGTCTGATACTCGATCACACGGGTCTCAAAGAAGTTCTTTTCTTTCTTGAGATCGACCATCTCCGACATCCACGGGAACGGATTGGTCGCACCCGGGAACAGCGGATCGAGGCCGATCTGTTGCGCGCGGCGGTTGGCCACGAAGCGCAGGTACTCCTTGAACATCGGCGCGTTCAGGCCCAGAACGCCGCGTGGCATGGTGTCCTCGGCGTAGCGGTACTCGAGTTCCACGCCCCTCTGGATCAGACCGCGGATTTCCTCGCGGAACTCCGGGGTCCACAGGTTTGGATTCTCCATCTTGATCTGGTTGATCAGGTCGATGCCGAAATTGCAGTGCATGGACTCGTCGCGCAGGATGTACTGATATTGTTCGGCGGCACCGGTCATCTTGTTCTGGCGCCCCAGCGCCAGGATCTGGGCAAAGCCGACGTAGAAGAACAACCCCTCCATGATGCAGGCGAACACGATCAAGCTCTTCAGGAGCTGCTGGTCGGCCGCCGGGGTGCCGGTCTTGAATTCCGGATCGGTCAACGTTTCGATGAACGGGATCAGGAACTCGTCCTTGTCCCGAATGCTGGAGACTTCGTGGTAGGCGTTGAAGATCTCGCCCTCGTCCAGACCCAGGCTCTCGACGATGTACTGATAGGCGTGGGTGTGGATCGCCTCTTCGAAAGCCTGGCGCAGCAGGTACTGCCGGCACTCCGGGGCGGTGATGTGCCGGTAGGTGCCGAGCACGATGTTATTGGCCGCCAGGCTATCGGCGGTCACGAAGAAACCGAGGTTGCGCTTGACCACCAGGCGTTCGTCTTCGGTCAGGCCGTTCGGATCCTTCCAGGTGGCGATGTCCCGGCTCATGTTGATTTCCTGGGGCATCCAGTGGTTGGCGCAGCCGGACAGATATTTGTCCCAGGCCCACTTGTACTTGAACGGGACGAGCTGGTTGACGTCGGCCTTGCCGTTGATGACAAGTTTGTCTTCAACACGCACGCGACGGAACGCAACGTCCGCGGACGGACCGGATTCGGCAACGCGTGCCGGCGGAGCATTGCCCGCCGGGATGTTGACAACGACGCGCTGCAAACCAGCGCCGCCGGTGCTCGGAATGTGATTCTCGAATTGCAGCATGCTTGGTTCCTTTATAAATGTTATCGGTGGAATGTCAAATACTTCTTTAAATATTCGGCCGCAATGCGACCCCTTTTTATCCTTCGATCGCGATGAAGACGAATTCCGATCGGCTCATCGCTCAAAAATAGTCCCGGCCTCTGAATGGCGGCTTCGTCGCCACCGCGAACCGCGTGATTTCGTTGCGGCTGCGCAGCAACCAGAACGTCGGACGGCGGCGTGCGGCGAACCGCAGGCGGAAGGCCGGCCTCACTGGCAGGCCTCGCATTCGGGGTTATCTATGGAACAAAACTTTGTTTCCTCGTCCGCCGACGCGGCGGTCGAACCCGCACCCATGACGCCACCATCCGTGGGTACGGCGTTCAACTGGCCGCCACGGGCGGTGGATTTTTCCGCCGAGGTCGCACCCAGCGTGCGCAGGTAATAAGTGGTCTTGAGCCCCCGCTTCCAGGCCAGCTTGTAGATGTCGTCCAGCTTCTTGCCGGAGGCGCCCGCCATATAGATATTGAGCGATTGCGCCTGGTCGATCCACTTCTGCCGGCGCGCGCCCGCCTCGACGATCCATGCCGAGTCCACTTCGAACGCGGTGGCGTAGAGGTTGCGGACCTCTTGGGGAACGCGGTCGATCTTGGCCAGGCTGCCGTCAAAGTACTTGAGGTCGGCGATCATGACCTCGTCCCATATGTTGAGCTTCTTGAGGTCCCGGACCAGGTACTCGCTGGTGACCGTGAACTCGCCGGACAGGTTCGACTTCACGTACAAGTTCTGATAGGTCGGTTCGATCGAGGCCGATACGCCGACGATATTGGCGATGGTTGCGGTCGGCGCGATCGCCAGGCAGTTGGAATTACGCATGCCGAACTGCTTGATACGCGCGCGCAACGGCTCCCAGCTCATACGCGAAGAGCTATCCACCTCGACGTAGCCGCCGCGCTCCTCAGCCAGTAACTTGAGCGAGTCCTGCGGCAGGATGCCCCTGGACCACAGCGACCCTTCATAAGTGGAATAGCGCCCGCGCTCCTCGGCCAGCTCGGTTGAGGCCCAATAGGCGTAGAAGGCCACCGCCTCCATCGAACGGTCGGCGAAGTCCAGCGCTTCCTTCGAAGCGTAAGGCACGCGCATCTCGAGCAGGCAGTCCTGAAAACCCATGATGCCCAGACCGACCGGGCGATGCTTGAAGTTGGCGTTACGCGCCTTGTTGACCGCGTAGTAGTTGACATCGATCACGTTGTCGAGCATGCGCATCGCGGTGGATACCGTCTGCTTGAGCTTGTCGTGATCGAGCTTGCCCTCCTTCATGTGCGCGACCAGGTTGATCGAACCCAGGTTGCAGACCGCGATCTCGCTATCCGAAGTGTTGAGCGTGATTTCGGTGCAAAGGTTGGAACTGTGCACCATGCCGACGTGGCTTTGTGGGCTGCGGATGTTGCAGGGATCCTTGAAGGTGATCCAGGGATGCCCGGTCTCGAACAGCATGGTCAGCATCTTGCGCCACAGCGTCAAAACCGGGATGCGCTTGAAGAGCTTGAGTTCGCCGGTCTGGGTCTTGCGCTCGTATTCGGTATAGGCCTTCTCGAATTCTTTGCCGACCTTGTCGTGCAGGTCGGGCACATCTGCGGGCGAGAACAGCGTCCACTCGCCAGCTTCCATGACCCGCTTCATGAACAGGTCCGGAATCCAGTTGGCGGTGTTCATGTCGTGGGTGCGGCGGCGGTCATCTCCGGTGTTCTTGCGCAGCTCGAGGAACTCCTCGATATCCAGGTGCCAGCTTTCCAGGTACGAGCACACCGCCCCTTTGCGCTTGCCACCCTGGTTTACCGCGACTGCGGTGTCGTTTACAACCTTGAGGAAAGGCACGACTCCCTGCGACTTGCCGTTGGTTCCCTTGATATGGGAGCCCAGCGCCCGAACCGGAGTCCAGTCGTTTCCCAGGCCGCCGGCAAACTTCGAAAGCAACGCGTTTTCTTTTATGGCGTCGTAAATGCCTTCCAGGTTGTCCGATACCGTGGTCAGGTAGCAGCTGGAAAGCTGCGAGCGGTGCGTGCCGGAGTTGAACAGCGTAGGCGTCGAGGACATGAAGTCGAAGCGCGACAGTACGTTGTAGAACTCGATGGCGCGGGCCTCGCGCTCGACTTCGTTGATGGCAAGACCCATCGCCACGCGCATAAAAAAGGCCTGGGGAAGCTCAATGCGTTGACCGTGCACGTGCAGGAAGTAGCGGTCATAGAGCGTTTGCAGGCCCAAGTAACCGAATTTCAAATCGTGGTTGGCATCCAGCGCCGCGCCCAGCGAGCGCAGGTCGAAACGCCCGAGCCGCTCGTCCAGCAATCCCGCGTCGATCCCCCGTTTGATGAACCCGGGGAAGTATTCGGCGTAGCGGGAATGCATTTGCCCCTGGGTGACTTCTTCGCCCAGGACCTCGTAGCGGACACTATTAAGTAAGAGGCGCGCGGTGACGTAGCTGTATGCCGGGTCTTTCTCGATCAGCGACCGGGCGGCAAGGATGGCGCATTTGCGCACCTCGTCCATCGGCACGCCGTCGTACAGGTCCTTGAGCGTCATCTGCAGGATCACAGCGGGACCGACCGCGCGGCCGAGGCCTTCGCAGGAATCCTTGATCAGACCGGTCAGCCGCTCCATGTTCAGCGGATGGGTCTGGCCGTGTTCGATGACGCTGATCGCGTGCGCCGTGGCCGCTGCCTGCGTCTCGCGGTTCCTGGCGCGCTCGCGCGCGCGCGCTTCCCGATACAGCACATAGGCACGGGCCACTTCGTGCTCGCCCGACCGCATCAGAGAGAGTTCGACCTGATCCTGGATGTCTTCGATGTGAAAGGTGCCGCCGTTCGGCTGGCGGCGGACCAGCGCGTTCACCACAGTCTCGGTAAGCTTCTCGACCAGCTCGCGAACACGGGCCGAAGCAGCACCCTGACCGCCGTTGACGGCCAGGAAAGCCTTGGTCACGGCAACCGAAATCTTGCCCGGCTCGAAGCCGACGACGGCGCCGTTGCGGCGGATGACTTTGTACTGGGCGTAGCGCTGTGGATCCCGGTCGGCCGCGCCATCTTCAGTGGAGTAATTGCCTACCGGAGTGGCCGCCGTCAGGTTGGTGGCAAGTTGCATTTTTTCTCCCTCGAATATTTTTGTCGCCTGGAAGCAACAACCGGATGTGCGCTTGTCTGAAACCGCCGTTCGTCTGAAACCACTATATGTTGTGCCCCGGCTATACCGACGTGACTAATTCTAGTAGCACCACACCCACTGTCAAGAATTTTTTACATTTGAAAAACAAAATGCTCGGTCGCGCAGTTGAAGTGCACGCGAAGTGACGAAACGCGGCAGCGACGCGGCGCTGCGACGCCTGTTCGGCTTCAGATCTGCCGCGCCGCGGGAAGAGAAGTCGGACGTTGCGCCGCGCGCCAGAAACTGGCAGCGGTTTCGACGGTGCAGAAGTGGATATCCACGGAGTCCGCGATGTCGTTGGAATAGCCGCCGGTCATCGCCACGGCCACCGGAACCGAGGCCGCCCGGCACAGTTCGAACACCTTGCGGTCACGCGCCTGCAGACCCTCTTTGGTCAACGAAAGCCGTCCGAGCCGGTCGCCCACGTACGGATCGGCGCCGGCAAGATAAATCGCCAGGTCCGGCTGCGCCGCGGCAAGCGCATGGCAGATGCCCTGTTCCAGTGCGTCGAGGTAGTCGGCATCGCCGACGCCATCCGGCATTTCGATGTCCAGGTCGCTCGCCTCTTTGCGGAACGGGAAATTCTTCGCGGCGTGGATCGAGAAGGTGAAAATGGTTGGCTCGTCGGCCAGGATCGAGGCGGTGCCGTTACCTCGGTGCAGGTCGCAGTCGAGGATCGCGACCCGCCGGGCGCAGCCTTCGGCTTGCATCGACAATGCCGCAATGGCGGAATCATTGAACACGCAATAGCCCTCGCCATGGTCGCGAAAGGCATGGCGAGCGCGCAGAAGCGAGTACTTCGCCATCGGAAATTGGTGTCCCGCCGGCAGCGGCAGCACGTAGTGGTCGGTGTAGAAGATTTTCACGGCGTGAATGGGTGAAGGCGTGAAAAGTGAAGGGTAAAAAGCATGGCCAGAACAGGATGGCCCTTACGCATTCACTCTTCACTCATTCACTCGCCTTTTATCAGTGAGCGGAAGCGGGCCCAGTCGAAATGCGGTCCGGGGTCGGTCTTGCGACCGGGCGGGGTGGCGATGTCGGAATGCCCCACGCAGTCCCGGATCGGGTAGGCGCGTTGGAGCGCCCGGGTCAGTTCCGCCAGTACCGCGTACTGGGAATCGGCGAACGGTTGGTCGTCAGCGCCTTCGAGCTCGACGCCGACCGAGAAGTCGTTGCAGAGGGTGCGGCCGCGCCACGCGGACTGCCCGGCATGCCAGGCGCGCCGGATACACGGGACGAACTGGATCAGCTCGCCATCTCGGCGTATCAGGAAGTGACTGGAAACCTTGAGGCCCTGAATCTCGCGGTAGTACGGATGGGCACGCGGGTCGAGGTGGTTGGTGAACAGTTCGACGATGCCGGGGCCGCCGAACTCGCCCGGCGGCAGGCTGATGTTGTGAATGACCAGGAGCTCGACGTTCGCGCCTCCCGGCCGGTCATCGCAGTTCGGTGAAGGCACGTAAGCCGCCGCGGAAAGCAGACCGGAAGTGCCGAGCTTCCAGGAATCCACCCACTTCCCCCCGCCCGCCGCCGGCCTCACTAGTTCAGACCAAGCCGTTCCATTCTGTAGCGCATGGAGCGGAAGGTGATACCGAGGAGCTTGGCCGCGGCAGTGCGGTTGTATCGGGTTTTCTCCAGCGCCTCGAGGATGGCTTCCTTCTCCACGCGGTCGAGATAGTCCTGCAATGGAGCCTTGCTGTCACCGCCGGTGGCCACGACCTGCTCGGGCAGGTCGTGCGGGGTGAGTTGCAGGTCCCCGGCGGTGATCCTGGCGTCGCTGCATAGCGCCATCGCGCGTTCCAGCACGTTTTCCAGTTCGCGCACGTTGCCGGGGAAGTCGTAGCGCTCGAGTTCCGCCAAAGCCTCGCTGACTACGTCCGGCTTTTTTGTCCCGGCATTACGGGCCAGCTTATCCAGCAACGCGCTCACGAACTGCGGGATGTCCTCGCGCATCTCCCGCAGCGCCGGCATGCGCAATTCGATGACGTTGAGCCGGTAATAAAGGTCGTGCCGGAACTTGCCCGCCTCGACACATTCGCCGAGTTTCTGGTGGGTGGCACTGATGATGCGCACGTCCACCGGCTCTTCCTGGGTGGAGCCCACCTTGCGTACCTTCTTCTCCTGTATCGCGCGCAGGAGTTTCACCTGCATCGCCAGCGGCAGGTCCGCCACCTCGTCGAGAAACAGGGTGCCGCTGTTGGCAGCCTGGAAAAAACCGTCGCGGTCGGCGTCCGCGCCGGTGAACGCGCCCTTGCGGTAGCCGAAGAACTCGGACTCCATCAGGTTCTCGGGGATTGCGCCGCAATTGACGGGCATGAAGGGCTGGCTGCGGCGCGCGCTTTTTTCGTGGATGAGCCGCGCCGCAAGCTCCTTGCCGCTGCCGGATTCGCCGCTGATGTGCACCGGCGCCTCGCTGCGCGCCAGCTTCTCGATCAACTCGCGCACCTGCTGGATCGCGCCCGACTCGCCGAGAAGCGCATGCCCGGTCGCGGCCTTGGCTGCGGTGGCCTGCGGCAACGACAGCGCGGATTTCACCAGCGTGCGCAATTGCTCGAGCGACACCGGCTTGGCCAGGTAATCGAAGGCGCCGGCCTTGAGCGCCGCGACTGCGTTCTCGGTATTGCCGTGGGCGGTAATCACCGCGACCGGGAGGTCGGAAAGATTGTCGGAGATGAACTGCACCAACTGCAGGCCCTCGCCGTCGGGAAGCCGCATGTCGGTGAGGCAAAGGTCGTAATTGCCGGACTGGACCTTCTCGATCGCCATCTTTACGGTGGTGGCACGGTCGACATCCAGGCCCATGCGCAGCAGGGTAAGCTCGATGAGCTCGAGGATGTCTTCCTCGTCGTCGACGATGAGCACTGAGCGCGAGTTGGCGCCCGCCGTTTGCTCCTTGCGTTTCACGCTCATGTTCCTCTACAGATCAGGGTGAACTCCGCGCCGACCGGTCGATCCACGTATTCGAGCGTGGCGCCATTGGCTTCACATATCTCACGGGCAATGTAGAGCCCAAGACCGGTGCCGCTGGAGGCCGTGGTGAAGAATGGCTCGAACAGATGCCCGCGCAACGCCTCCGCCACTCCGGTTCCGTCATCTATGACACTCAACTCTATCGTACTCTGTCGCGGACCCGGCCGCACGCGCAACAGAATGCTGCCGGCTTGTTTCCTGCAGTATCGCAGGGCATTCCTGCACAGGTTCCACATCACCTGATTGAGGTGGCTGCGATCGAAGGCCACGGTCGGGTCTCCTTCGATGTCGATGAGAATGATGTCGCCCGGAATCTTCTCGATCTCGGAGAACTCGGAAACGAAGGTGTGCAGATACTCGCCCACCTTGAAATGTTCGCGCGTGGCCTGGTCACGCCGGTTCAGCTTGAGCACGTCCTGCACCATCCGGTCCAGCCGCTGCGTGTTGTCATGAATGATCTGCAGCATCCGGCCATGCGGTTGGCCGCGAAATCCCGACTCCTCAAGCAGCAACTCGGTAGCGTGGTTGATCGCCGACAGAGGGTTCCTGATCTCGTGGGCGATATTGGCGGTCAGCCGGCCCAGCGACGCCAGCTTCAACTGCTGCGCCTGCTGCTGGATGCGCGAGAGGTCCTCCAGGAAGATCACTACGCCCACGTTGCGGCTGATGCCCACCGGCACGAATCGGGCAGCGGTCGGCTTGTGGGTCAGCGCGGTGCGCAGCGGCTCGAAGTTTGTCTTCGGATCGCGGCGCCACTGTTCCAGCCGCGCAGCCAGTGTAGGCGCATAGTCCCTCAGCAGCACCTCGCGGGGACTTCGGCGCAACGGTCCCAGTATGGCTTCTGCTTGGCCGTTGATCTGGCGAATGGCACCATGCTCGTCCACCACCAGCAGCCCGTCCTGCATGTCCTGGATCACCAGCTGATTCACCTGCGCCATGTTGGCAAGATCCACCTCGCGCTGTGCCGCAATCGCCTCGATCACCACGGCGCGCTTGGCAAGCGAGTGCGCAAGCCAGCCGGTGGCAAAGAATCCGATGCACAACAGGCCAGCCTGCGCGAACTGGGAAGTCGATCCGTTCTGGAACACCACTTGATAGGTGTGCTCGGCAAGCACGGCAATCGTCGCCAGAGCCGCGAAAAACAGCGTCAGGCGCCCGCGGCTGATCAGGCCGACAGCGGCCAGCGACGCGAGCAACAGCAGGCCCAGGCCGCTGCCGATCCCGCCGCTCGCGTACATGAGCAGAACGGTAAAGAGAATGTCCCCGCAGATTTGCACCGTGAGCTGCACGGTGAAATACGGTTTGCGCGGAATAACTGACGCAAAAGACAACAGGCTGAAGACGATGTAACCGATGTTCGCGTACAGGAAGGTCCTGCGGCTGAAGGAGCCGAAGGGAATGTTGTCGCCGAACGTCATCACCGCCGCCATCAGCGTGATTGCGACGGCAAGGCGATAGACATTGAAATAGAAGAGCGAGCGCCAGAACGCGTCGCCATACTGGCGGCGCTCGACCGATGAAATCTGGGGAAAGGACAGGACGCTGCTCATCGGCGCGGGCACGCGCAGGTCAGCGGCCGCGTTCCCGATCGGCCAATTGGAGATGTTCCTTGCTGCAATAGATCTGGCCGCGGGAGGTGACGGCTTCGCTCTTCGGCAGGTGCACGCCGCAGATCAGGCAGCGCACCATGTCCTCCCCGTGCTTTGCCGCGGCCGCGGGCGGCGGAGCCGCCTCGGCGCGCCCGCGATAGCTGCGGAGGAACAGGTACACCACGATGAAGACGGCGATGACTAGGAGAAACTTGGCCACGCGGGCTCCGAAGTGGGGTGATGTGGAATGGTCGGGGTGAGAGGATTCGAACCTCCGACTCCTGCGTCCCGAACGCAGTACTCTACCAGGCTGAGCTACACCCCGACGGTGAGCCTCGTTAACGCTTCAGTAATTGCGGGTCACCGCAAAGGCCGCCAATTCTAGCAAACAATCCTTGTATTTAGAATGCGGCAGGCCGGCAATGGCTGTGCGCGCCTGCCGCGCCGAGTCTTCCGCCTGCCGGCGCGTGTACTCGAGCGCGCCCGTTTCCTGCATCGCCCGCATTACCGGCCCGAAATCGCTCAGCCCGCCCTCGACCAGGGCCTTGCGGATGAGCGCGCTCTGCGCGGCGCCGCTGTTGCGCATGGCGCGAATGAGCGGCAGCGTTGCCTTGCCCTCGGACAGGTCATCGCCCAGATTCTTTCCGGTCTGCGCAAGATCGCCCGAATAATCGAGAATGTCGTCCACCAGCTGAAATGCAGTGCCCAGGTGCATTCCATACTCCGCCAGTGCATCCTCCTGCGCGCGCGGAACGCCGGCGAGAATACCGCCCAGGCGGCCGGCGGCCTCGAACAGCTTGGCGGTCTTCGAGCGGATCACGCGCAGATAATCCGTCTCGGTGACGTCGGCGTTGTGAACGTGCAGCAACTGCATCACCTCGCCCTCGGCGATAGTATTGGTGGCATCGGCGAGCACTTCCATCACACGCATGCTCTGCGCTTGCACCATCATTTGAAAGGCGCGCGAGTAAAGAAAATCGCCGACCAACACGGCGGCAGCGTCGCCGAACGCGGAATTAGCGGTGGCGCGTCCGCGTCGCATCTGCGAGTCGTCGACTACGTCGTCGTGAAGCAGCGTGGCGGTATGGATGAACTCGACCACCGCGGCCAATTGAAGGTGGTGACTGCCGGTGTATCCGCAGGCGCCCGCCGCGAGGATGACCAGGGCGGGACGCAGTCGCTTGCCCCCGCCGCCGATAATGTAATCCGCGACCTGGCGCACCAGAACGACTTCGGAATCGAGTCGTTTGCGGATGACCTCGTCCACCGCCCGCAGGTCTGCGGCAATGAGATCGTTTATGAGGTGGGGTGTCACGTGGCCGGCCTGGGAACTGCGAAATCAAAAGTGCGCGATGGTAGGAAGCGCAGAGCTACGGTGTCAAGAATCCAATCATCCCTGTCTAGAGAGTGCGCCCGGGCCGGTGATCCGTGTCCGGCCATCCTTCCATCGGCTTTACTAAGCCTTTCTTTTTATGTAGTATGCGCGGCTTTCCTCAAAAGCGTATCGAGGGCTCCATCATGTATGCGGTCATAAAAACCGGGGGCAAGCAGTACCGTGTCTCTTCCGGCGAAAAAATCAAGGTAGAACAGATACCTGCAGACGTGGGCAGCCAGATTAGCCTGGATCAGGTTTTGATGGTCGCCGACGGCGACAAAGTCTCGATCGGGGCGCCGCTGGTAGCCGGCGCAACAGTGCTGGCGACGGTTGTTGCGCACGGCCGCGCCGACAAAGTGCATATCTTCAAGATGCGCCGCCGCAAGCACTATCGAAAGCACGGCGGTCATCGGCAGAATTACACCGAGATCCAGATCGACAAGATCTCGGGCTGAGGAGCAGAGAATATGGCACACAAAAAAGCTGGCGGCAGCTCGCGCAACGGTCGCGATTCCCAATCCAAGCGCCTGGGCGTGAAGCGCTATGGCGGCGAGGTCATCCTGGCAGGCAGCATCATCGTGCGTCAGCGCGGAACCCAGGTTCACGCCGGAGAAAATGTCGGCATGGGCAAGGATCACACCCTGTTTGCCAAGATCGACGGCAAAGTAACCTTCGCGGTGAAGGGCCCGGACAAGAGGAAAGTCGTCAGCGTCACGCCGGCGTAAGGTTTCCCGCTTTCAGCAAGAAGCCCTATCGGACCCGGTAGGGCTTTTGTTTTTTGAATGACCGATTTACCACAGAGACACAGAGGCACGGAGAGAAGCGAAAGAATGGTTTTTCCAATGCAAGGAGCGGGCTGCGATCGCCGGCCATCCTCCGGAAGCCGATCTGTCGATGTTTCACGGGCGTATTTGCGTTTTTTGCACTTCTCTGTGTCTCTGTGGTGATACTGAACTTCCATGAAATTCGTAGACGAAGCCACCATCGAAGTCCACGCCGGCAAGGGCGGGGATGGCATCGCCTCGTTCAGGCGCGAGAAATTCATTCCACGCGGCGGGCCGGACGGTGGTGACGGCGGCCGCGGCGGCAGCATCCACGCCGTGGCCGATCGCAACATCAACACCTTGGTGGAGTACCGCTACGCACGCATCCACCGTGCCCGCAACGGAGGGAAAGGCCAGGGTTCGGATTGCTACGGCAAGGCGGCCGACGACATCACACTGCAGGTGCCGGTGGGCACCGTAATCAGCGACCTCGCCAGCGGCGAAGTAATCGCTGACCTGTCCGTAGACGGACAGGCTGCCGTGCTCGTCAACGGTGGCCAGGGAGGGCTCGGCAACATCCATTTCAAATCGAGCACCAACCGCGCGCCGCGCCAATGCACGCCGGGAGAGCCGGGCGAAAACCGAACCCTCAAGCTCGAACTCAAGGTGCTCGCCGACGTCGGGTTGCTGGGTCTGCCCAACGCAGGCAAGTCCACTTTTATCCGCTCGGTTTCGGCCGCGCGTCCCAAGGTCGCCGACTATCCGTTCACGACACTGCACCCGAATCTGGGCGTGGTACGCGTGGACGACAATCGCAGCTTCGTGGTCGCCGACATCCCCGGACTGATCGAGGGCGCGGCCGAAGGCGCCGGGCTCGGCCATCAATTCTTGCGCCACTTGCAGCGCACGCGCCTGTTGCTTCACCTGGTGGATCTGGCGCCGCTCGACGATGGCGCCGATCCGGTGCACGGCGCGCGCGCAATCGTCGAAGAACTGCGCAAGTACGACGAGTCGCTCTATCGCAAGCCGCGCTGGCTGGTGCTCAACAAGGCGGACCTGATCGCGCCTGAAGACCGCGAGGAAAAAGTCCGGGCTTTCCTGTCCGAATACGCGCGCGCCGTCGCTGCGCCCGAAAAAAGCTTTATCATCTCGGCGCTCACCGGAGAAGGTTGCCGCGCACTGACCTACGCAATCATGGAACATCTTCAGCACCACGCCCGCGTCGAGCCGGCCGAAGCCGCAGAAGACGCCGAATAGCATCGCCGGGACCGTCGCGGTCATCTCATGAAATCCGTCGCCGCCGAAGCGCAACGCCTGGTCGTCAAGGTCGGCAGCAGCCTGGTCACCAATGAAGGTCAGGGGCTGGACCACGCCGCGCTG
>DASQOP010000051.1:0-8913 GCA_035644415.1 Burkholderiales bacterium | reverse complement strand
CAATTCGCTCATGTCGGCGATGTGGACGATCACCGGATGGTCGGCGGGACGGCCTTTGGCGGCGAAGATCTTCTTCACTGCGGCGGGACTGGACGCATCCGCGCCGAGCCCGTACACGGTCTCGGTCGGAAACGCCACCAGCCCTCCCGCGCGGAGGATCTCTGCCGCTGTCTCGATTTCCTGTTCAGTCGTCAATTAGGAACAACCTCTTTTAACACGAGGGGTCACGAAGGAAATACGAAGGTACACGAAGGAGATCAAAGTCAAAAGCTTTCAACGCAAAGACCCAAAAGCTGCATAGGAATACAGGAACGATACTCGAATCCATACTTCCTGATTCTTGCTCGATTTTTGTTTTCCTTCGTGTTCCTTTCTTGCTCTTCCTTTGTGACCCTTCGTGTTAACCGCGTTTCGTCTTTATGCGGTCAAAAGCCGCAGCGCTTCTTCGTATTTCTCAGCGGTCTTCTTGAGCACATCGGCGGGCAGGGCCGGCGCCGGCGGCTGCTTGTTCCATTTCTGCGATTCCAGCCAGTCGCGCACGAACTGCTTGTCGAACGAGGGCGGGTTGATGCCGATCCGGTACTGCTCCTTCGGCCAGAAGCGCGATGAATCCGGCGTCAACGCCTCGTCGATCAGGTACAGCTTGCCGTTGGCATCGCGGCCAAACTCGAACTTGGTGTCGGCAATGATGATGCCGCGGGTGGTGGCATACGCCGCCGCTTCGGAATAGAGCTGGATTGCCTTATCGCGTACCTGTCCCGCCAGGTCCTTGCCGATCAACTTCTCCATCTCCGAGAAAGGAATATTCTCGTCGTGCGTGCCGATCGCGGCCTTGGTGGAAGGCGTAAACATCGGCCGGGGCAGTTGTTGCGCCTCCTTCAGCCCGGCGGGCAACGGGATACCGCAGATCATCTGGGTCTTCTGGTAATCCTTCCAGCCCGAGCCGGCGATGTAGCCGCGCACGATTGCTTCGATGGGCAGCGGCTGCAAGCGCCGCACGACGAAGGCGCGCCCCTGTACCTGGCCGCGCTCCGCCGCCGCGACCAGCATCTCGGGCGCCACGTCGAGCAGGTGATTCGGGATCACGTGGCGGAGCTTCCTGAACCAGAAGTTCGACATCTCGGTGAGTACCCGGCCCTTGCCCGGTACCGGGGTGGGAAGAATCACGTCGAAAGCCGACAAGCGGTCGGTCTGCACGATCAACAGACGCTCGGCGTCCACCGCGTAGAGGTCGCGCACCTTGCCACGATGGAGCAGCTTGAGCGACTTCAGGCTGGTTTCGTGAATGGGTTGGATTGCACTTATCATGATTTCGCTACGTTTCGATCAGGATAGCTCGGGCAGCTTTGCCGCTTTAACCGCATCCGCCTGCTTGATGCGGAACGCCTGCAGGCGCTTCGCCAATCCAGCGTCGTTCAGCGCTAGTATCGCCACCGCAAACAATCCGGCGTTGGCCGAGCCGCCGTCGCCGATCGCAAACGTCGCGACCGGAATGCCCTTTGGCATCTGCACCATGGACAGCAGCGAGTCGAGGCCTCCGAGGTGCTTGGAGGGAATCGGCACCGCCAGCACCGGCAGGGTGGTCAACGCAGCGATGACCCCGGCGAGATGCGCGGCACCGCCGGCACCGGCGATAAAACACTGCGTTCCGCCCTCCACGCATTGTTTCACATACGCCGCGAGCAGTTCCGGAGTGCGGTGGGCGGATAACGCCCGCGCTTCGTAGGGCACGCCGAAGTCCTTCAACTGCCGCGCCGCGTGCTGCATTACGTCCCAGTCGTTGGTGCTCCCCATCACGATCGAGACGAGCGGCGCGGTCGTTTTCCTGGTTGCCATGGTCGCTCCTGAACTAGTCGGACGAAGTAATTTTAAGCCCGATGATCCCGACAACGATCATCTCGCCTCACGCCTCTCGCCTCACCCACCTACGGCTTGCGGCTCTCGCCCACCTTGACGATCTTCATGGTATTGGTGCCGCCGGGCGCCCCGATCGGCTCGCCGAAAGTGATCACGATCAGGTCGCCCTTCTGTACCAGCCCGGCGGAGACCAGTTGGTCTTCCGCCTCCTGTAGCAGGTGGTCGCGGTCGTGGCCGACGTATTTGATCAGCAGCGGATAGACATCGCGGTACAGGCTCAACCGATACCGCGTGGAAATCTCCGGTGTCAATGCGTAGATTGGCACCCCACAGTTCAGGCGCGAAATCCACAGGGCGGTGGAGCCGGACTGGGTCAGCGCTGCGATCGCCTTGACTTTCAGGTGATACGCGGTAAAAAGCGCCGCCATTGCGATCGACTGGTCCACGCGGGTGAACACGCGATCGAGGAATTCGCGGTCCAGGGTCACCTCGGCAGATTTCTCCGCCTCCAGGCAGATGCGCGCCATCGCCTCGACGGTTTCCACCGGGTATTTTCCGCTGGCCGTCTCGGCGGAGAGCATCACGGCATCGGTACCGTCGAGAACCGCGTTCGCCACATCGGAAACCTCCGCGCGCGTCGGCACCGGGCTCGAGATCATCGACTCCATCATCTGCGTTGCGGTGATGGTGAGCTTGTTGCGTTCTCGCGCGGTGCGAATCATGCGTTTCTGCAGCGCCGGCACTGAGGCATCGCCGACTTCCACGGCAAGATCGCCGCGCGCCACCATAATGCCGTCGCTGGCCTCCAAGATCTCCGCCATGGCGGCGATCGCCTCGGCGCGTTCCATCTTGGCGATCAGCGTCGAGCGGCCGCCGGCCGCGCGCATCAGCTCCTTGGCCATGTACATGTCGGCGCCGCTCTTGGGGAAGGACACCGCCAGGAAATCCGCCTTCATCACCACCGAGGTCTTGATGTCCTCCATGTCCTTGGCGGTCAGCGCGGGGGCCGTCAGTCCTCCGCCCTGGCGGTTGATGCCCTTGTTGTTCGAGAGAACGCCACCCACGCGTACTTTGGTGGTGATCTGGCTGCCCTGAACCTTTTGCACGTCGAGCACCATCCGGCCGTCGTCCAGCAGCAGCACCGACCCCGGCGAGACGTCGCGCGGCAGTTCCTTGTAATCCAGGCCCACGCGTTCCTGATTTCCGAGCGGAACCTCGGCATCGAGGACGAATACCTCGCCCTTGTTGAGGGTGACTTTTCCCTTCTCGAACTTGCCGATGCGGATCTTCGGTCCCTGCAGGTCGCACATGATGCCGACCGTGCGCTCCACGGTGCGCGCCACCTCGCGTACCAGTTCTGCGCGCGCCAGGTGTTCCTCCGCGCTGCCGTGGGAGAAATTCATGCGTACCACGTCGACGCCGGCTGCGATCATGCGCGTCAGCACTTCGCGGTCGCTCGATGCCGGGCCGAGGGTGGCTACGATTTTTGTGCTTCTTTGCATTGAATTTTCACCACAGAGACACAGAGAAAAACTGTTAGACCGAAAAAGAAAGCATTACAAAACGAGAACATGATTTCGTGGCGCCCCTTCTTGCTCTCTCATTGTGCATCTCGTGATTTATCTCTGTGTCTCTGTGGTCAATCAGATTCTCGCAATAGCCCGCTGTTCGAGAATATCCACTGCCGGAAGTTTCTTGCCCTCCAGGAATTCCAGGAAAGCGCCGCCGCCGGTGGAAATGTAGCCGATTTTCTTCTCGATCCCGTACTTGGCGATTGCGGCGACCGTGTCGCCGCCACCGGCGATCGAGAATGCCGGGGAAGCCGCGATCGCGTGCGCTATGGTTTTCGTCCCCTCGCTGAACTGGTCGAATTCGAACACGCCCACGGGGCCGTTCCAGACGATCGTACCGGCCTTGCCGAGCGCGTCAGCGAGCCGCCCGGCGGTCTTTGGGCCGATGTCGAGGATCAAGTCATCGGCCGCAACGTCGCCCGCGTCTTTCACCATGGCCTTGGCGTGCGCGGAAAATTCTTTGGCGCACACCACGTCCTCCGGGATCGGAACAGCCCCGCCCTTCGCCCTCATCGCTTCGATGATTCTTTTCGCCTCGCCGACCAGATTGGCTTCGATCAGCGACTTGCCGACCGGCAGGCCCTCGGCCAACATAAATGTATTGGCGATACCGCCGCCGACAATCAGTTGATCCACTTTTTTCGCCAGCTCGCCCAGGATGCTGAGCTTGGTAGAGACCTTGGAGCCCGCAACAATCGCGACCAGCGGCCGTTTCGGCACGGTCAGCGCCTTGCCCAAAGCTTCCAGCTCCGCCGCCATCAGCGGTCCGGCACAGGCGACCGGTGCAAACCTGGCGATGCCGTGGGTTGACGCCTCGGCTCGATGCGCGGTGCCGAATGCGTCGTTCACGTAAATGTCGCACAGCGCCGCCATTTTTCTGGCCAGGGTCTCGTCGTTCTTCTTCTCGCCCTTGTTGACCCGGCAATTTTCCAGCAGCACGACCTGGCCGGGTTTCACGTCCACGCCCTCGACCCAGTTCGTCTTGAGCGGAACCGGCACGCCGAGCAGTTCCGACAATCGCTTTGCCACCGGCGCGAGCGAATCCTCGGGCTTCAACTCGCCCTCGGCCGGCCGGCCCAGGTGTGAGGTCACCATGACGGCGGCGCCGGAGTTCAGCGCGTGCCTGATCGCCGGTACCGAGGCGCGGATGCGGGTGTCGTCGGTAATGTTGCCGGCGGCGTCCTGCGGCACGTTCAGATCAGCGCGAATGAACACGCGCTTGCCGCGCAGATCGAGATCGGTCATGCGCAGGATCGTCATGGTCTCTAGTCAACACCTTTCCGCCACAGAGAACTCAAAGGGCGCAGAAAAAAGACCCCCTGAAATTTCCGGCCTTTGTTTTCTCCGCGCCCGCTGCGGTAAATGCTTCTGTTTACTTCGCGTTCGCAAGCGCAACCGTGACATCCAGCATGCGGTTGCTGAAGCCCCACTCATTGTCATACCAGGAGCATACCTTCACCAGCGTGCCTTCCGAAACCTTGGTGAGCGTCGAGTCGAACACCGAAGACGCCGGGTTGTGGTTGAAATCGACCGACACCAGGGGATCCTTGTTGTACTCCAGGATGCCCTTGAGGTCGGACTCCGAGGCCTGCTTCACCGCGTTGTTCACCTCTTCGACCGTGGTCGCGCGCTTGGCGACAAAGGCGAGATCCACCAGCGATACATTGATGGTCGGCACGCGAATCGCGAAACCGTCCAGCTTGCCGTTCAGTTCCAGCAGCACCAGGCCCACCGCTGCTGCGGCGCCTGTCTTGGTCGGAATCATCGACATGGTCGCCGAGCGCGCCCGGCGCAGGTCGGTGTGATACACGTCGGTCAGCACCTGGTCGTTGGTGTAGGCGTGTATGGTGGTCATCAGGCCGTTGACCACACCGATGCGGTCGTTCAGCGCCTTCACCATCGGCGCCAGGCAGTTGGTGGTGCAACTGGCATTGGAGATCACGGTGTGCGCCGCTTTCAGCGTATGGTGATTTACGCCGTACACCACGGTCGCGTCCACGTCCTTGTCGCCCGGCGCGGAGATAATGACCTTCTTTGCGCCCGCGCTCAGATGCGCGCCGGATTTGGCCTTGCTGGTAAAGAGCCCGGTGCACTCGAGCACCACATCCGCGCCAAGATCCTTCCAGGGCAGCTCGGCCGGGTTGCGTTGCGCGCAGACCTTGATCTTGTCGCCGTTGACGACCAGAAATTCCCCATCTACGGAGACGCTGCCCGGAAACTTGCCGTGCGCGGTGTCGTACTTGGTAAGGTGGGCGTTAATTTTTGCGTCGCCGAGATCGTTGATAGCGACGATCCGGATGTCATGCTTCCTGCCGCCTTCGTAGTGCGCCCGCAGGATATTTCTGCCGATGCGTCCGTAGCCGTTTATTGCAACGCGGATGGTCATAAACGAAACTCCCTCTTAAAGCTCGGATTTTACTTCACTTTGCCCAAGCCCTACAGGCGTGATGCACTGCGGCGACGGCGGCCCATTCGGGCCGCTGCAAGGCGGTTCAGGGACGCCCGGACTCATGCCGGCTGCGGGAGTGCAACCGGCTGTAGCGGATCTTCAGCACGATGATCGCGAGCGCCAGGATCAGCGTAAACGCATTGGTGACGATGATCGGGGTTGAGCGAATGATGATGCCGTAGATCAACCACAGCACCAGCCCGATGCTGAACATGGAAATCATCCTGCTGGAAATGTCTTTGCCCGACTTGGTGTTATAGATTTTCAGCACCTGGGGTATGAAGGCCGTCGTAGTCAGCAATCCCGCCACCAGACCGATGACATCGGTCATTGCTACCATGATTTCATCTTCTGTCCGTAAATAAGCTTGCAAGTCCGCGTAATGCGGGCGTCTCCGCAAGGATCACATAAGTCGGCACTGCCGCGACGTAAGCGGAGAAACGGCCCTTGCGCTCGAATCGGGCACGGAACGGCGAACGCGCAAAATATTCCCCCAGCCTGGGCACGATTCCGCCGCCGATATAGCATCCCGCGCGAGCGCCGAGCGTTACTACCAGATTGGCCGCGGCTGCGCCCAGGATGGCGCAGAACATGTCGAGCGCTTCGCGGCAATGCACCTCTTTGCCGGCCAGTGCGGCCTCGGTGATCTGCGCCGGCGTTAGCGGCTGCGCCGTGGCGTGGGCCAGCGCGCACAAGGCCTGATAGAGGTTCTCGAGCCCCATGCCGCTCACCACGCGTTCGGTCGAAACATGCTCGAATTGCGGCATCAGCCAGCGCAGGACCTCGATCTCGCGCTCGGTCGTCGGGCTGAATGCGGTATGCCCGCCCTCCCCCTGCACCGCCATCCAGCCCTCGCCCATGGGAAGCAGGCCGGATACGCCCAGACCGGTTCCCGGTCCTATCACCGCGATCGCGGTTCCTGCCACCGGCCTACCGCCGCCGACCTGTCTAAGCTCGTGCGGCTGCAACGTGGGCACGGACAGCGCAAGCGCGGTGAAATCATTGATCACATGCAACCGATCGAGCGCGAGAACCTGGCGCGTGGTCTCGATCGAGAATCCCCAGGGTCCGTTGGTGAGCTGCACGAAATCGCCGGTGATGCCGGTGGCAACGTCGAGCGCAGCTTCGCGAATCCCGGGATTGCCGTGATCGGCAAGGTAGCGGCGAATCGCCTGCTCGAGGCCCTCGAACTCGGCGCAGCGCATCACCTGCTCCTGCTGTGGCTGGCTGGAGCCGTCGGCAACCAGCGCGAAACGTGCGTTGGTCCCGCCGATGTCACCGACCAGCCGCACCGCCTTGCCCATCGCTACTCCTCGTTCGGACCGGCGCGGGCGCCGCCCGGCTTGTGGCTACAGTACGCCTTTGACGGCCTTGACCACGCTCTCGACAGTGAACCCGAAAAATTTGAAGAGATCACCGGCGGGCGCCGACTCGCCAAAGCGATCCAACCCCACCACCACGCCGTCCAGCCCGACGTATTTGCGCCAGTAGTCGGTGACGCCCGCTTCCACCGCGACGCGTTTGACTCCCTTGGGCAGGACCGCGTTTTTGTAGGCTGCATCCTGACGATCGAAAACGCTGGTACATGGCATTGAAACCACGCGCACCGCGATGTCCTGTCCTTCCAGTTCCTTCTTCGCACCGATGGCCAGCGCCACTTCCGAACCTGTGGCGATGATCACCGCCCGCGGCCTGTCAACATCGGCAAGAACGTAAGCTCCGCGTCCGATCAGCGCGATCTGTTCCGCGCTGCGCGCCTGGAAAGGCAGGTTCTGACGCGAGAACAGCAGGCTGGTCGGCCCGTCCCGGCGCTCGATCGCCGCAATCCACGCCACCGCAGATTCCACCGAGTCGCAGGGACGCCACACGTTCATGTTCGGTATCAGCCTCAGGCTCGCCGAATGCTCGACCGACTGGTGGGTGGGGCCATCCTCACCCAAGCCGATCGAGTCGTGGGTGAACACGAACAGGCTGCGGATTTTCATCAGCGCCGCCATGCGCAGCGCGTTCCTGGAGTAATCGGAGAACGTCAGGAAGGTGCCGCCGTAGGCGATCAGGCCGCCGTGCAGCGTCATCCCGTTCATGATCGCGGACATGCCGAACTCGCGCACGCCGTAATAAATGTAATTGCCGCCGCTGTCGCTGGACACGGCCTTGGATCCGGACCAGAGCGTGAGGTTGGAGCCGGTGAGATCGGCGGAACCGCCGACGAGCTCCGGCAGCACCGGCGCCAGATTCTCTATGGCGTTCTGCGAGGCTTTGCGGGTGGCGATGGATTCGGCCTTAGCGTTGACTTTGGCGAGCAAATCCTGCGTATGCGTGTGCCACTGTTTCGGCAGCTCGCCGTTCACGCGGCGGGTGAACTCGCCGGCTTCCTGCGGAAAGGCCTTGGCGTAGGCGGCGAACTTCCGGTTCCAGCCGGCTTCCAGTTCAGCGCCTTTTGCCCGCGCATCCCAGCCGGCGTAGATGTCCTGCGGGATTTCGAACGGGGGATACTTCCAGCCGATGTTCTCGCGGGTCGCCGCAACTTCCTGGTCGCCCAGCGCTGCGCCATGCGCTTCGTGGCTGCCGGCCTTGTTGGGCGAGCCCTTGGCGATCACCGTCTTGCAGCAGATCAGACTCGGCTTGTCCGCGACTCGCCCGGCCTGGATGATCGCTGCATCCACCGCGGCCACGTCATGGCCGTCGACGTTGCGCAGCACATGCCAGCCATAGGCTTCGAAACGTTTCGGCGTGTCATCGCGGAACCAGCCGCTGACATGGCCGTCGATGGAAATGCCGTTGTCGTCGTAGACCGCGGTCAGCTTGCCCAGGCCCAGCGTGCCGGCAAGCGAACAGGCTTCGTGCGAAATGCCTTCCATCAGGCAACCGTCGCCGACGAAGACGTAGGTGCGGTGATCGACGATGCCATGGCCGGGACGGTTGAATTCGGCGGCGAGCAGTTTTTCCGCGATGGCCATGCCGACCGCATTGGCAAGACCCTGGCCGAGAGGGCCGGTAGTGGTCTCCACTCCCGGTGCCATGCCGTACTCGGGG
>DASQOP010000050.1:0-3973 GCA_035644415.1 Burkholderiales bacterium | reverse complement strand
CTTCGCCGTTGACCCGGTCCTGGATGCCGTCGAACAGGCGCGAGTGGCCGCGGGCACGCACCTGCGCGTAGCCGAATTCGCGCACCATGCCGTTTTCCACCGCGCCTCCGAGTTGTGCCGCCATTGCCTGCATGCCATAGCAGATGCCCAGCACCGGTACGCCCAACTCGAAAACCACCTGCGGGGCACGCGGCGTTTCTTCTTCGGTAACCGAACTCGGCCCCCCCGAAAGAATGATGCCGCGCGGACTGAAATCGCGGATGAACTGCTCGCTGACGTCGAAGGGATGCAGCTCGCAGTACACGCCCGCCTCGCGTACGCGGCGTGCGATCAGCTGCGCGTACTGCGCGCCGAAATCGAGGATGAGGATCTTGTCGTGCTGCATTTCAGGATTGAGGATCGAGGACTGGGGACTGAGGGAACCCCGGTTCTGTTTTCAGCTCAATCCTCATTCCTCATTCCTCATTCCTCATTCCTCATTCCTCAATCCTATTCGATGTGGTAGTTGGGTGCTTCCTTGACGATCTGCACGTCGTGGACGTGCGATTCGCGCACGCCGGCGCTGGTGATCTCCACGAACTCGGCGCGATCCCTGACTTCGTGGATGGTCGCGCAACCGAGGTAACCCATCGCCGAACGCAGCCCTCCCATCAGCTGTTGCATGACCTGTACGACGCTGCCCTTGTAGGGAACACGGCCTTCCACACCCTCGGGCACCAGCTTGTCCGCGCTGTCTTCATCGTCCTGGAAATAGCGGTCGCTGGAACCCTGTTGCATCGCGCCCAGCGATCCCATGCCGCGGTAAGACTTGTACGAGCGCCCCTGGAACAGCTCGATCTCGCCCGGCGCTTCCTCGGTGCCGGCGAACAGTCCGCCGAGCATCACCGAATCGGCGCCCGCGGAGATCGCCTTGGCGATGTCGCCCGAATAACGGACGCCGCCGTCGGCGATCATCGGTATGTCGGTGCCTTTCAGCCCGGTGGCGACGTTGTTGATCGCGGTGATCTGAGGCACGCCCACCCCGGCGACGATGCGCGTGGTGCAGATCGACCCCGGGCCGATGCCGACCTTCACTCCATCCGCGCCCTGGTCCGCCAGCGCCTTTGCCGCGGCGGCCGTTGCGATATTGCCGCCGATGACCTGCGCGCCGGGAAACTTGCGCTTGATCCAGCGTACCCGGTCCAGCACGCCCTGCGAGTGGCCGTGCGCGGTATCCACCACCAGCACGTCCACGCCGGCTTCGATCAGCAGTTCCACGCGCTCTTCGGTGCCCTCGCCCACGCCGACCGCAGCCCCGACGCGCAGGCGTCCGAGCTGATCCTTGCTGGCGTTCGGATGCTCGGAGGACTTGAGGATGTCCTTCACAGTGATCAGCCCGCGCAATTCGAAGTTTTCGTTCACGACCAGCACCCTTTCCAGGCGATGCTGGTGCAACAGACGCTTAGCGTCCTCGCTGCTCACGCCTTCCTTGACCGTTATCAGCCGCTGGCGCGGAGTCATGATGTTCTTCACCGGCTGATCGAGATTGGTCTCAAAACGCAGGTCGCGGTTGGTGACGATGCCGACCACTCTGGAGGCGTCCACGACCGGTAGTCCGGAGATCTTGTGCTGGCGGATCAGATTCAGAACGTCGCGCACCGTCATGTCCTGCGAGATCGTGATCGGGTCTTTCACCACGCCGCTCTCGAAGCGCTTCACCTTCGCCACTTCGGCGGCCTGCGCCTTTGGCGGCAGGTTCTTGTGCAGCATGCCGATCCCGCCTTCCTGTGCGATGGCGATGGCGAGCCTTGCTTCCGTGACCGTATCCATGGCCGCGGAAACCAGGGGAATGTTCAGCGAGATGTTTTTGGTCAGGCGCGTCGTGAGACTGACGTCGCGGGGGAGAACGGTGGAGTGGGCGGGAACCAGCATTACGTCGTCAAAGGTGAGGGCCTTATGCAGGACTCGCATGCTTTTGATCCTTCACAAAGACGCCATTATACCGATCGACTTTTGCATGGTAAATGCCGAACTCTTTGGGGGTTTTTCGTTGACCCGAAGGGCGTGAGCGGATATGTTTGACGGTGACGAAGTCTATTGTGACGACATGGCGGGTTGTAAACAGATGGGGTGGTATCAGCGTTTGATGTACATGACGGCCTGCATTGTTGCGGTATTCGGAATTGCGGCACCGGCCTGGGCATCGGGTGTCGCAGCCGGAGCCGCGCAGACACTCGACGCGGAAGTCGCCAGGACCGCGATCGCGCAGGCCGAACGGGCAGTCAGCCGTGCCGCAGCCCAGCGCATGCTCTGGACCACCGCGGACGAGGCGTTGCGCAGCGCGCGGCGCGCTTTCGAGGACGGAGACCTTGCGGCCGCGCTCGCGCAGGCTCGCGTCGCAAAGGAGCACTCGGAGCTCGCAATCGCGCAGAAGCGCTACCCACCGTTTCGCATCTAGATGAAGGAGAATTCATGCCAAGATTTCGTATGACCGCCGGTCTGGTGACGACGCTTGCCTGCGGCTGCCTGCTGGCGCTGCCGGCGCTCGGCGAGTTGTACAAGTGGACCGATGCGCAGGGCAAGGTGCATTACTCGGACCAGCCCCCGCCGCCGGAGGTCAAACAGCCGGTTGCGGTCAAACCCCGCAGCCGGGCGGCAGCAACGGCGGCTCCGGACGCGGCGGGAACGCCTAAGGCGGCGCCGAAAAGTGTTGTAGAGCAGGATGCGGAATTCAACCGGCGCCGCGTGGAAGCCGCGGAACGCGAAGCCGCGGAGAAGAAAGCGGCCAAGGAGGCAGCAGAAAAGAAGAAGAATTGCGAACAGGCCAAGGCCCAGCTGGCGCGCGTGCAAAGCGGCGCGCGTATCACCCGTTACAACGAAAAAGGCGAGACCGTGTACCTGAACGACGCTGAGATCGAGCAGGAAGCTGCGCGTGCAAGACAGGTGGCGGATTCCTGGTGCAAATAGGCCCGCAACATTGAACGGCCCGGTGTCGCAAGAACCTTAACGGCGCCGGTTCCGGCTGCTTTCCGCGGCAGCGCGACGGCGTCTTGCCTGCTTCGGATCAGCGCTCAGTGCCCGGTAAATCTCGACCCGGTCGCGGTCGCGCACACCGGTAGCCAGCGTGACCGGCCGACCCCACACACCGATCCGCTGCGTTTTCAAATCGATTTCCGGGTGGTGCGCCAGGATCCCGGAGGCACGAATTGCGTCTTCCACCGGCGCACCCTGTTCCAGCTCGACTTGCACGATTTCCTGCGCCCCTGGCAGAGCGTAAACCACCTGGACGACGACTTTCATCGCCTGCCGTAGAGTTGCTGCGCGCGTTTGACAAAGGCCTCGACGAAGGTGTTGGCGATGTAATGAAACACGGGCCCGACCAGTTTCTCCAGCAACCTGCTGGAGAACTCGTAGTGGAGCCGGAACTCGATCTTGCAGGCTTGCTCGCCCAGCGGCTTGAAACGCCAACTGCCGTCGAGTTGGCGGAACGGACCGTCCACCAGTTTCATTTCGATCAGTTGCGGCGGCTGCGACCGGTTCTCCGTGGAAAAGCGCTGCCTGATGCCACGATAATCGATCCTGATTGCAGCGCGTGTGATTTCGCCTTCGCGGCTGATAACTTCGGTGCCGCCGCACCAGGGAAGGAATTCTGGATAGCGGGCGACATCCTCCACGAGCGCATGCATCTGCGGGGCGGAATACTCGACCAGCACGGATTTTTCCACTAGCGCCATTGAAATTGTCAGGGAGAGTGCGCGAGAGGGGCTGGTAAAATACACGATCGCCGCAAAAAAAACACCCGCGTCTTCAAATTCCCACCCGGAAATGAGCATCGTTCAGAACAAGAAGGCCTTCCATGATTATTTCATCGAAGAGCGGTTCGAGGCCGGTCTGGCGCTCGAGGGCTGGGAGGTCAAGGCAATCCGCGCGGGTGGCGTGCAGCTCAAAGAGGCGTATGTGATAGTGAAAAACGCCGAGATGTTTCTGATCGGTT
>DASQOP010000049.1:0-6923 GCA_035644415.1 Burkholderiales bacterium | reverse complement strand
TATAACTGCGCCGGCAGAAATCGTCGCATCGCCTCACCAGGTCGCTGCGAAGGCAGGTGCGCCCGGGGGATGCGCAAGTTCAAGCGTCTTGGAAAAACACCCGACCTCCCTTGCTCACCGAATTCCCCGGGCGCACACGCTATGGCGCAACAGCCGTGCCAGTGGGGGGCGTCGAAAAGACGACGGTTCGGCCCGACACTAAATGTGCTCTGCTTGTGAATAAAAAAAGAGCGAGTCGAAAAACGGACAGAGCCACTGACGAGCTTTCAGCAGCGGGCGCTGCCGAAATCCGTCAACGAACGCCGAAGTTTTCGCTCGCGGGATGGTGGATCAAGCAAGTCGGCGCCAGCAACGCGGGTGAAAATTCACCGAGCCGGCGTTTCACAGAGGGCGGCCTGGCGCAGCGAGGGCACGTGCGTGGAAACCTTCAGTTGCGGTAGGCAATTCCTTTGCGGTCGAGCAGGCGCAACAGCGCCGGCCATTCCTTGTGCACCTCCGAGCCGCCGGGCCGCCCGAATTGCTCGAAGCCCTTGTGCGCCGTCTGCTCGGAGATGAGCCCGACGTCGACGCGGCCGCCGGCGAGTGCATCGACCTGGATCTGGCAGGCGCAGTCGAGGTAGTACATCAGTTCGAAGGCTTCCCTGACCGTGTCGCCCAGCGTGAGCAGGCCGTGGTTGCGCAGGATCATGGTCTTGGAGCGCGGGCCCAGGTCGCCGGCGAGACGCGTGCGCTCGTCCAGGTCGAGCGCAATGCCCTCGTAGTCATGATAGGAGAGCATCGCGTAAACCCGCAGCGAATGCTGGCTCAGCGGCAGCAGGCCGCATTTCTGCGCCGACACCGCGACGCCGGCGCGGGTGTGGGTGTGGATCACGCAGTTGATCTCCGGCCGCGCCTCGTGCACGCAGCCGTGGATCACGAAGCCGGCGTAGTTGATGCCCAGCCCGGTGGGATCGTCGATGATGCTGCCGTCCTTGTCGATCTTCACCAGGGTTGAGGCGGTGATCTCCTCGAACATCAGCCCGTAGGGATTGATCAGCAGGTGCTCGGTGCCGGGCACCCGCGCCGAGAAGTGGGTGTAGATCAGGTCGGTCCACTTGAACAGCGCCGCGAGCTGGTATGCGGCGGCGAGATCGCAGCGCATTTCCCACTCTTCCTTGCTGACGCGCTGGCGCACCGACGAGGCTGCGACGGACTTGAGGTTTCGTTCTTTTCCGGCCACTTTTTCGATCCTCCCCTGCCACTGGAACTTAAAATGATACGCCTCCCGCCGCAGCAAGGTAATGGCCGCGCACGTCGTGGCGACCGTGACTGCTGTTGACCTGGCTGGTTACCAGTTACCGCTCACTGTCTCACTAATTTGCACGATAGAGGCGGATGACATCCGGATCGGGATCGAAGCCGAGTCCGGGGCCCTGCGGCACCGCGATCGAGCCGCCTTCCGGTATTGCCGCATCGCCGTACAGCCGCGACTCCAAGTCGAAGAAGCGCCACTCCACCAGCGAGTTCCGGCCCATTGCGGCATTGACGTGCAGGCCGCCGAGAAATGCGGGGCCGTCGTAGAAGCTGTGCGGCGCTACTGCCACCTGGTGCTGCGCGGCGAGTGCGAATACCTTGCGCAGTTCGGAAATTCCACCCATCTTGGCAGGGCTCGGCTGCAGGTAATCGACCGCGCGCGCCTCCAGAAGATGCTGGAACTGCGTGAGCGTGGTGGCGTTTTCGCCTGCGGCCACCGCGATGCAGCCCCTGGCGCGCACCTGCGCCAACGCGGCGTAGTCTTCCGGCGGCCACACCGGCTCTTCCAGCCAGCGCAGGTTGAGCGGCCGCAGTTTCTCCGCCATCGCCAGCGCTTCTTGCGCGGACCACGGGCAGTTCACGTCGAGCATGATGTCCACGTCGGGGCCGGCAGCCTCGCGCGCGGCCCGGGTGGCCGCGAGTTCGATCTCGTGCAGCTTGATGTGGCGAAAGCCCAGCCCCAGGGCGCGAGCGACGTTGGCCGCTACCACCTTCGGTTCGGTATAGCGGACCATGCTGGCGTAGCAGGTAAGCCGTGGTGACTTTGCGCCGCCCAGCATTTTGTGCACCGGCTGCCCGGCTGCCTTGCCCGCGATGTCCCATAGCGCGACGTCCAGCCCCGACAGGCCGAAGATGATCGGGCCGCTGCGGCCGAAGATGTGCAGCTTCTGCTGCAGCTCCAGCATCAGCTCTTCGATCTTCAGCGGGTCGCGGCGCAGGCACATCGGCGCCAGAATCTGATCGATGGCGACCCTGGTGGCGGGGATGACGTTGTAACCGAAGGCCTCGCCCCAGCCGGTAATGCCGGCGTCGGTGCCGACTTTCACCAGCAGCGTATCCGCGGTCCGCCAGGCCGTGCCGCCCCACGCTTCGGTGTCGGATGGCCCGCCGCTGCTGTACGGAATGTTCAGCACGATGGTTTCGATGGATGTTATTTTCATTTCTCTCGTGTGCTGCGTAATGGCGGGAAAGGCGAGGCGAAATGATAGGCGAGACTCTGGGGGCCTGCCTACTGCGGACGGAGGAAGGCGGCTCGGAAATAAAAACGGCGCACTGCCTGGAGCAGTGCGCCGTTCGGTTTGCTGCGGGCGGCTTAGGAACGGCCGAATGCGACGACGTTCTTGCCGCTGGTCACGGCGATCTTGGTGTCACCCGTGCCGGTGATGTTGCCGCCGGGAACGGCGACGTCGGTCGGTTGGGATGCCACGGTACCGTAGACCTTCACGTTCGGGACTCCGGCACGGCCGTATACATTGGCGACGTTGTCGATCCGGACGGTGCCCACGCCAGTTTCAGCAAATGCACCGGTGCTGACGACGGCAAAACCGGCGGCGAGAATCAGTTTGGTTACGTTCATGGTGTCACTCCTATTGTTTGTGGAATCAATCCATATGTTGTGCGACTGCACCTGGATTCGCCCAGGTTGAGACGAAAACCCTTTCGCCCCACGCATGGTGTGCATTAAACAGCAATGCTGTGTCGCACAATAGGCTACGAGTCGCCATAATATTTATTCCATTCTGGAATGTAAGTTTTATGCGAGACAGTCATCGATGCCTGGGCGGCGCCGAACGGAGAGGTCCTCACGGACGGCGGGAGTTGGCCCGAGGCAAAAAGGCGCTTGACGTTCAGAACCTTGCCGGTCGTGGCCGGCGGTGTTTTGGGATGCAGGCCGATGTCCTTGCCTGCGCGTCTGCGGGCCCTCAAAATCGGGTTCGGCGGCGAATGACGGTCTGACGCAAATGATCGGCGTTGGTCGCTACGCGATCAGGGCGGCGAGCGGCCTCACGACGAGTGCCGCGATTCAAGCCGAGGTACTCGAGGACAAGGGGAAAAAATGCGTGGGGCAGTTAATGGTTTTTTTCCGAATGCGGTTTCTTTCAGGTTCGTCGTTCATTCGCGCGAACAGCCATCGATCAGATGAAAATCGCCGTCATCGGCACCGGTGCGATGGGGTCGGTATACGCCGGACTGCTCGCCTCGGCAGGCCACGAAGTGTGGGCAAGTGATACCTGGCGCGAGCACATCGAGGTGATCCACAAGAACGGTCTGCGCGTCGAAGGCGCGTCCGGGGACCGGACGGTGCGGGTGCATGCGACGATGCGGCCCGCGGACGCGGGTGTTTGCGATCTTGTGATCATCGCCACCAAGGCGATGCATGTCGCGCAGGCCGCCGAATCGGCGAAGCCGCTGCTCGGCCCCGGTACGGTGGTGCTGTCGATCCAGAATGGTCTGGGCGGCCCGGACACCGCGGCGCGCGTGCTTGGCTGCGAGCGCGTGGCAATCGGCGTCGTCGGCGGTTTCGGTGCGTCGATGAAAGGACCCGGCCACGCCCATCACAACGGCTGGGAACTGGTTCGGCTGGGCGAATTCTCCGGGCCCGTTACGCCGCGCCTGGAGAAAATTGCCGAGGTGTGGCGCTCGGGCGGCTTCAAAGTGAAGTGCTTCGACGACATCGATCAACTGGTGTGGGAAAAGCTCATCTGCAACGTCTGCTACTCGGGGACTTGCGCGGTCACCGAGCGCACCATCATCGAGGTCATCGAGGATCCCGACGCCTGGCGTGTGGCCTCGGGCTGCGCGGCCGAAGCTTTCTCCGTGGCGAAGGCGCGCAAGGTCCGCCTGGACTTCGACGACCCGGTGGCCTACGTGCGCGCATTCGGCATGAAGATCCCCAATGCCCGCCCTTCCATGCTGCTCGACCACATGGCCGGGCGGATCTCGGAGATCGACGCCATCAACGGCGCCATTCCGCCGGCCGCCGCCGCAATCGGCGTCGCCGCTCCCTGCAACGAAGTGATCAGTGGCCTGGTGCGCGCCAAAGAGCGGCGCATGGGAGTGCGCGGCCGCTGAGATGCGGGTCTTTATGGATATGAGGTCTGCCTTCCAAGGTTCGCAAGTTGTCCCACGAATCGGCGGAAGAGGACACTAGGAATGAATTTCAAACGGAGGAGAAAAAAATGCTGAGACAGTACATTCACGCACTTCGCGGATTCGCTGCGCTTCGAGCCGCGGCCGGCGGAGGGGGGGCGCAGGACTGCAGCGGCACGATCACCGTGGAGGAAGCGCTGAAGGCGGAGCAGGATCGCTACGCTGCGCAGATGAAAGGCGACGTAGGGGCGATGCAACGATTGATCGGTGATGACCTGGTCTATATCCACTCGAGCACCGTGCAGGACACCAAGGCGAGCTTCATCGAGTCGATCCGGTCCGGGAACGTGAAGTACCGCAAGATGAAGCGCGGCGAGGTGAAGGTCCGGACATACGGCTGCATCGCGATCGTCAGCGGCGGGGCCAGCTTCGAGGTGACCGTGAAGGCAGAGGACCGGACCCTAAACCTGCTGTTCCACGCCGTTTACGCGAAGCGCGCGGCGGGTATCCAGTTCGTGTCCTGGCAGGCGACCAAATTGCCGGCGTAACGGACCGCGGGAATCGTCAACCGGTTCAGCCGGAACGGTAGCAACGTCGACTCGGTTCCCAGACGAAGGAGTGCGCCGTGATCGTCACGCCTGTGTATGCCGGGTTGCTGGTTCTCTGGTTCCTGGTCCTGGCCTGGCGCGTTATTCGCCGCCGCGGTCACGGCATTTCACTTGGAGACGGCGGCGATGCGGCCATGCTTCGGGTGATCCGCGGGCACGCCAATTTCGCCGAGTACGTGCCGCTGGCGCTGCTGCTGATGGCGATCCTTGAGCTGTGCAACTTTTCGGCCTATGTCCTGCATGGACTGGGTGCGATGCTGTTGATTGGCCGGCTGTTGCACGGCTATGCGCTCTCGTTCACGGATAAATTCCAGTTCGGCCGCTTCTGGGGGACGACGCTGACCTTCCTTGTTCTGGGCGTTGGCGCCGTCCTGTGCGTATGGCAGGGAATACAGGGAATGACTGCGCCCTGAATGCGGCGACCGGCAGACTGCCGGGAGAATCAGGCCTTGGCACTCTCCATTTGCTACCGGCCGGCAACAGCGCGCCCGTAACGCGAACGTCGTGAGTTGAGTAAGTAACTCAATACTTCGTTCACCTCGTCACTTCATCGCCGATGTGTGAGGGCGTCAACGCGTTGGTCGCCTTAGTCTCCCATCTAATTGAACGGGGGACGCCCAGACGCCCGATGAGCGGGAGTTTCAGCGCAAGGGTAAATGGATCGAAACCGAACGTGAGGCCCAGGATATTGACCTCGAACCCCTCGACTCCGCTCACCAACATGCCGAATATGCCGAAGATCGAAAACTGGAAGCCGTTTCCGCTGGGCGCGGTTGACGCCCATCGGCGGCCGAGATAGTCCTTGCCGATCGCCGTTGGCGGTAGGTCCAGCCCGAGTTCGGGGACTAACCGCGCAATGTGAGCGACAAAGGTGTTCGAGTTGGGTCCGGGCCAGGCGACGTATTGTCCGGCGAAGGGATATTCTCGGATCGACTTTTCGATGCGCTCGATCAGTAAACCGACATCGTCGCCGCGTCGTTCGGCGAGCAGCTTGACCACGTTTCCGAACCAGGGCTGGTCGGGCGCGCGTTTTCGCGTCGCCACGGCCGAGCCGCGCCGGCGCAAGTGCCAGTAGGTCACTTCGTAGATCGTGTAGTTTTTCGCGCACGCCGGCTTCACCGCGATCCAGGAGTGCACGCCGAAATGGCGTCGCCATCCCAGACAACGGGCGCAGTACACCTGAATAACCGGCTCGGGAGTCGTCGCCGGGTCGGGCGCGAGGCCGGCCGGTCCGCGAGGCATGCTGCGCCAATCACGCAAACCCGCGACCCCCTGCGCAACAAAAGCTGCAATCGGCCCGACGGAGAAACTTCTGATGCCGCGGAAAACACTCATGTCCGATCCATGGAGAATCAAAGTTACGATTCGAATGGTATGTGGGCGAGTTGGCGTCAGTTGCAGTCGGTCAGCGTGCAAAAGTGGTTCCTTTGGCCTACTTTCGCGTGCGTGCAGATGACCCGGGGCCGGGCAGGGACGCAGGCGAAAGGGTCAAACGCCGGTCGATGTAGATGATCCGTTACAGCCGATTTGGAAAGCTCGATCGCTCGTGTAGCAAATAGTCGAATTCGACCAGCGCACAAGTCGCGCGATCATTAACTGCCGAGCACCGAACTCCATCCGGCACGCCGCGTTCGAATATTCGTTCCGCGGAACGGCGCCGTTTACAGTGCGCGCAAGTTTCAACTCACGTTCAGCAGTTCCACTTCGAAAATCAGCGTCGCGTTCGGCGGGATGACACCACCGGCGCCGCGGGCGCCGTAACCGAGCGCCGGTGGAATCGTGAGCTTGCGCTTGCCACCCACCTTCATGCCTTGCACCCCCTCGTCCCAGCCGCGGATGACATGGCCCTGGCCCAGCCCGAATACGAAAGGATCGTTGCGGTCTTTGCTGGAATCGAACTTGGTTCCGTCGGTGAGCCAGCCAGTGTAATGA
>DASQOP010000048.1:0-4531 GCA_035644415.1 Burkholderiales bacterium | reverse complement strand
GCGTTCTCTCCTTTCTCTTTGAGTAGCCCAAGGGGGTATTGAAAATGAGCCTTGCTCTTGCGATTTTCACGCAGTTACGTCGTCACGATCGTCACGGCCGTTACGCCGTCACGACAGTTTCCTACCGCGACTTGCGAAGAGCAGGATTGAGCCTGTCGATGTCGGCCTGGACCTGATCGCGGCTGCGTTCGTAGATTAGCTCGCGCCCCATCACGCTGCCGGCGTAGCCCATCCCGTTGCGGGTCGGAGTCAGGTCGCATTTGACGTTGTGGACGCCTTCGCCGAGCACCACCACGATCCGCTCGGCGCGCTTGTTGAGAACGACAACATCGAGGACTTGGCCGGTTTCGGTGACGCGTACCTTGATTTTTTCGTCGACCATGGTTTTGTCGGAGGCGGGTGAAGGGTGAAGAAGTGTAGTACTTTTCAGTGAACACTCAATTGCTTTTCTTTGCGTCCTGTACTTTTTTCCTTTGCGAACTTTGCGTCAACGCTCTTGAATTGGATTAAGTGCCGGAGACCCAGCGCTGCAGGGACAGCGTCAGCACGAACGCCACAACCGCCAGCCCGGCCAGCAGCGGCGCGCCGTGGCCGGCGAGGATCACCGAATCGAGCAGCGCTATACCGGCGATGAGACTGACCACCGCGCGCGGCACGTCGCCTTTTGCGCGACGGCGCAGCAGCCAAAGCGCATACAGCGTCCAGCCGATGAAGAGCAGCAACGGCAGCAATGCCGCCGATTGCCGTATCGCGAGCCAGATTCCGTAGGCGACCGGAACCGCCAGAAACGCGAGCGGCCAGACGGCTCCGAGGCGGTCGAGATGCTCCTGCTTGGCGCTATAGGTCAGCCCGATCAGGTAGCACAGCAGCACGATCGCCGCGATGAACACCTGCCGCGGCAAGACGCTCGCCACCGCGTACGCCGCGGCAATGTAGACCAGTAGCCTGCACACGCCCATCACCAGCGGGCTGAGCGGATTGTCCTTGTGGTGCCAGTTGTAGAACGTGATGGCGATCGCCAGCGCAATCCCGGCCAGCACCGGACGCCATTGCGTGAACGGCCCGAAACCGTACCCGGCCCACGCGAGCAGCCCCACTCCAGCCACCAACATTCCGAAGCCGGCAGCGTAGACCTGCGCCGCGCTCACCTGCCCCGATGGGATCGGGCGTTCCGGGCGTGACCCGGCATCGAAAGCGCTGTCGAAGGCGTCGTTCAGGAACATGCCGCCGACGTAGAACAGCGACAGCGACCCCAGCAGGATGGCGAGCCGCGCATCCGCTGCGGCGGCGCCAGCCAGCGCCACGCCGGTGAATACGTTGGTCCAGACGGTCGGGAGGTTGGAAACGCGCCCGAGCCTGAGCGCGACGGACAGCTTCACGAAGCCAACTCTGCTTTTACCCAGTTCAACTCGCGCGCGATGGCCTGTTCCATGCCGCCGGCCTGCAAATGCGCGGGCAGCACGTTCCAGGTGTAGGTCTCGACTTCGAGGTGCGATGAGATCGGGTTGACGCGATGCCGGTCGAGCACCTTGCGGATGAAAAAGCGCGTCGAGGAAAACGCGCCGAGGTCGTCGAGGAAAATGGGTACGTGGAAGTGCACCCGCCATTCGCGACCGGCTGCATGCCCGTTTACCGTCGCCAGCGCTGCGGGCAGATCGGCAAAGCGGCGCACGCCGTCCGGGCCGTCTTCCACCACCTGGTGCAGGTAAACCGGATCGTCGAACTGGCGCAGCGCCTTCAGCGCTTCCGGCGTGAGTTCCGCCACCCGCAGGCCGGCACTGATCTGCATCTTGTGAACGCGGATCCCGGCCTTTTCCAGGCGCTGCAGGCAAGTGACCGGGTCCTCGAACTCCACCGCCGCATGGCACAGGTCCAAACACAGGCCCAGATGATCGTGCAGCGCCACCGACGCGGCCTGCCGCTCCAGGCCGGCAAGCTCGCCCAGGCGCCGCACCGCCTGCGCACTGAACAGATGCCGCTGGAAAAATCCGATGCTCTCGTCCACCGTCTCCAGATAGCAGTGAGGCTCCGGTTCGATCGCCAGCATGACGCGCTTGCCGCTACGCCGTTCAAGCTCGACCAGATGCGCGACATGACGCAGCAGGTTGTCGGCGATGCGCTCCACGTCGGCTCCGTTGTTGCCCGTCATCGCCGGCTTGAATGCGCCCGGCACCGTGCTGACGCTGCCCTCGACGCCCCCCGGCAGCAGCCCGGCGAGCAGGTCCGCCAGCTCGTCGGTATAGCGCAGCCGCTCCGAATCGCGCCAGTCGGGCAGATAGACCTCTTCCTTCACGCGGGTGCCGTGGAAGGTGCCGTAGGGAAAGCCGTTGATTGTGAAAACGTAGAGTTTGTTGCGCTGGAGGAAGTCGCGAAACTCTTCCAGCGTTGCCGGATCGGTCAGCGCCCGCGACGCTTGCGCCGACAGCCGCAGGCCGATGCCGAACGGCTGGCCCGGCGCCACGCGGTCGCGCACGGCCGGAAAGAAATGCTCGATGTTGGCCCGTACCTCGGCCCAGGTCTCGCCCGGATGGATGTTGCTGCAGTAGGTCAGGTGGCTGCCGAACGCCCCGAGCCTCATTGGCCGGTCTCCCGCCGGCGCAACCACGTCATCGCATGCAGGATCTCGTTGTTGTCCATCTGGTGTACTTCCTCGCCGCGGCCGAGGTCGCGCAACAGCGTGATGGTGAGTTCGCCGCCGAGGTGTTCGCGGAACTCCTCGATGCCGCGCAGGATGACCAGGCGGCCCTGTTCGTCGCGGGTTTCCATGGCCGGGTGCCACAGGTAGAAGCCCAGGCGCTTGAGCAGCTTGTACACCCGCTCCTCGCCGCCGGGCGCCAGCATGCCGATCTGCACCGAATAGCGCGTGTCCAGCGCCAGGCCGATGGCGACCGCTTCGCCGTGACGCAGTTCGTGCTGGGTGAGCGCCTCCAGCTTGTGCGCGGACCAATGGCCGTAGTCGAGCGGGCGCGCGCTGCCGGTCTCGAAGGGATCGCCGCCGTGCGCGATCTGGCGCATGTGCAGCTCGGCGCAGCGCCGGATCATGCGCGCCATCGCAGCCGGCGCGCATTCTTTCAGCGCCTCGGCGTTGGCTTCCAGCCAGTTGAAGAACTGGCCGTCGCGGATCAGCGATACCTTCACCGCTTCGGCCACGCCGGCAATCTTGTCGCGCGCATGCAGCGTGCGCAGGAAGACGAAGTCGTTGAGCACCGCGAACGGCGGCGCGAAAGTGCCGAGCAGGTTCTTCACGCCGAAGGCGTTGATGCCGTTTTTCACCCCGACGCCGGAATCGTTCTGGCCGAGCACGGTGGTAGGCACGCGCACGTGGCGGATGCCGCGATGCGTGGTAGCCGCGACGAAGCCGATCATGTCCAGGAAGGCGCCGCCGCCAATGCCGACCACGAATGCGTGACGGTCGATGCCCATTTCCACCAGCTTATGCTGCAGTGTGGTCACCAGCGCGGGGTCGTTTTTCACTTGCTCGCCGCCGGACACCACTTCGGGACGGCCGATCAGTTCCAGCGAATCCGCGTGCGCTCCCGCATACGCGGCGATGTCGTGCACCAGCGTCGGCCAGCTTGCCGCGACGTTGGCATCCACGAAAACGACGAAGCGATGGCGCTTGCCGGGCTCGCGGCGCACCATCGCCTGCACGAACACCGGATTGTCGCGGGCGAACAGGTGCTCGGTGAAATGCACCGGGTAGTCGTAGCGGACCGAGAATTCCTGGTTGTAGACCGCCTCGGATTCGGCGGGTGCCCTGACCAGCTCGATGCTCATCTGTATGTCCCGTCTGCCGGTGTGCTGCCCGGCTTATTTGAATACGGTTGCGTCGCCGTGCCGCGGGACCGCCGGCGGCTCCCCGACGCGCGGCGCCTGGCCGCGCAGCACCGAGTTGCCCTCGAACAGCATGCGCTGGTCGATCGGTTCCGGATCGAGCCAGTGTTCCTCCTTCATCTGGCCGCTCTGGCCGAATGCCTTGAGCGCGTTGCCGTAACAGATCGCCTCGACGTCCCCGGCGGTAATGCCGCGCTCCAGCATCAGGCGCCCGGTCTTCGGCACCGCCAGCGGATCGGATACGCCCCAGTCCGCGCTGGAATCGATGAAGATGTGGTCCGAACCGTACTTGCGCGCGATCTCGACCATGCGCTCGTTGCCCATCTTGGTGTGCGGATAGATCGTGAACGCCGCCCAGAAACCTCGATCGAGCACTTCCTGCACGGTCTCTTCGTTGTTGTGATCGATCACCAAGCGCTCGGGGTCGATTCCCATTTCGATGGCGACGTCCATGCTGCGGGTGGTTCCGCTTTTCTTGTCGCGGTGCGGGGTATGCACCTGCACCAGCATGTCGAATTCCTTCGCCAGCGACAACTGCGCGCGGTAGTACTTGTCTTCCACCGGGGTCTGATCGTCGTAGCCGATCTCGCCCACCGCCACCACGCCTTCCTTCATCAGGTAACGCGGCAGCACTTCCAGCACCTGCTCGGCGAGCGCCTCGTTGTTGGCTTCCTTGCTGTTCAGGCCAATGGTGCAA
>DASQOP010000047.1:0-6291 GCA_035644415.1 Burkholderiales bacterium | reverse complement strand
CGTGCTCAACGCCGAGCAGCAATTGAGTGCCGCGCGGCGCGACCTCGCGCAGGCGCTCTACAACACCATCCTGAGCCAGCTGCGGCTCAAGGCCGCGGTGGGCAAGCTCGCCGAAGCCGACCTCGCCGACATCAACGCCCTGCTCAGGGAAGGCGCCCGGTGAGCGACGCATCCTCCTCGCGTACCGGGTTGTTACGCGGCGTCGTCGTGCTGGCGATTGCGGCGCTCGGTGCTGCGTGCCAGCATGAGGACGTGCGCAGTTTCCAGGGATACGCGCAAGGGGAAACCATCCGCCTGGCCGCGGCCTATTCTGGCAATCTGTCCAAGCTGTCGGCCAAGCGCGGCGCCAAGGTGACCGAAGGCACTACGCTGTTCTCGCTGGCTGATGAAGGCGAGGTCGCCGCGTACGATGCCGCGAAGAAACGGCTGGTGGAGCTGACGCGCCGCCGGGGCCCGGCAAAGGATACGGCGGAAATCGAAAGTCTAAAGGCGCAGGTGGCGCAGACGCAATTGAAGCTGGCGCAAAAATCGGCGAACGCGCCCGCGGACGCAGTCATCGTCGAAACGCTGTACGCACAGGGCGACTGGGTCCCGGCGGGGGCGCCGGTGGTGACGATCCTGCCGGTCGACAAGATCACGGTGCGCTTTGCGGTGCCACTTGCGGTGGCAGCGCATTTGCAGAACGGCCGCAAAGTGACGCTCATATGCGAACACTGCGGCGGCACGCCGGTCCGGGCTACCGTAACGCATGTTTCGCCGTTTGCGCAGCCGGAGTCGCAAACGGAAGGCCTGGAAGCCCTGCGCTACATGGTTGAGGCACGGCCGAATCCGGCGCAGGCTACGCTGCTCATACCGGGGCAGCCGGTCACCGTGGTGCTCTGACGCCACGGCAGAAGCCGGCGGTTCAGTCATGGTCCCCGAGTTCCACTTTCCTCCGGTGCGAGAATGACCCGTGCAGCCGGCACCCGGCCGCTGCACGCGACCGTGCTGCGTGCCGTCTTGCTGGCTGCCCTGATCGCGATTGCCTCAGCATGTGACAAGACGCAGGAGAGCGCGCCCCAGCCGCGCCTGGTCAATGTCGTGCGCGTCAGTGTGGATGCGGCTGACGGAGACGTCGCCTACTCCGGCGAGGTGCGGGCGCGCTACGAGACCAACCTGAGCTTTCGCGTTGCCGGCAAGATCGTGGCGCGCAATGTCGAAGTCGGCAGTTCGGTACGCGCCAGCGCCGTGCTCGCCCGCCTCGACCCGGAGGACCAGCAGCTCAATACCCGGAGTGCGCAGTCCCAGCTCGAAGCCGCCAAGTCGGAATTCGAGCAGACCAAGGCCGAACTCGAACGCTATACCGATCTGCTGAAGAAGAATTTCATCAGCCAGGCCGAGTACGAACGCCGGCTGAACGCCTTCAACCTGGCCAAGGCCAGGCTCGAGCAGGCGCAAGCACAGCTTTCTGTCAGCAAGAACCAGGCGGGCTATACCGAACTGGTCGCCGATCATGCGGGTGTCGTCACCGCGATCTTGGTGGAAGTGGGCCAGGTCGTGGCCGCCGGACAGAGCGTAATGAAGCTGGCGCGCACCGGCGAGAAGGAGGTCGTCATCAGCATTCCGGAGAACCGGCTCGCCGATCTGAATGCAACGAGGGAGATCACCATCACGCTGTGGGCGGATCCCTCGAAAACCTATCGCGGCAAGGCTCGCGAGGTGAGCCCTTCAGCCGATCCGGTTACCCGCACGTACGCTGCCAAGATTTCCATTCTCGACGCCGATCAGGGCGTGGGTCTGGGCATGACGGCGAATGTCTATCTGAAGGGAATCCAGCGCGGCACGGCGATGCTGCTGCCGGCCACTGCACTGTTTCAGGACGACGGCAAACCGGCGGTGTGGGTGCTGGACCCCGCCACCAGCCAGGTGAAGCTGGTGCGGGTAGAGGTCGGCGAGTATGTAGAAGACAAGGTCGCCATCCTCTCCGGCCTGAAGACGGGAGACATCCTGGTGCGCGCCGGCGTGCACAAGCTCTTTGCCGGCGAGAAAGTTCGCATTGCCGGAGACGGCGCAACCGGAACGCAGGCCGGGAAGGCTGCGCGATGAGGGAATTCAACCTTTCGGAATGGGCCCTGGAGCACCAGCCACTGGTGCTCTTTTTCATGCTGGCACTGTTCGCCGCGGGGGTCTTTTCCTATCTCAGGCTGGGCCAGGCCGAAGACCCGGATTTCACCTTCAAGCTCATGGTGGTGCGGGCGGTCTGGCCCGGAGCCTCGCCGCGCGAAATGGAGGAGCAGGTGACCGAGCGCCTGGAAAAGAAGCTGCAGGAGACGCCGTTTCTGGACAACGTGCGCTCGTACACTAGGGCCGGCGAGACCACCATCTTCGTCGCCCTCAAGGATTCGACGGCGCCGAAGGAGATCCCGGGCGTCTGGTACCAGGTGCGCAAAAAAATCGGCGACATGCGCCACATGCTGCCGAACGGGGTGATCGGGCCTTTCTTCAACGACGAATTCGGCGACGTCTTCGGCAACATATACGCGTTTACCGGCGACGGTTACTCCTACGCCGAGCTGAAGGACTACATCGAGGAGGTGCGCAAGGAAATTCTGCGGGTTCCGAATGTCGCCAAGGCCGAGATCATCGGCGACCAGGAAGAGAAAATCTACGTCGAGGTCTCCCACCGCAAACTGGCCACGCTCGGCATCGATCCATTGTCGATATTCGAGGTGCTGCGCGCGCAGAATGCCATGACGCCGGCGGGTTCGATCGACACCCGTTCCGACCGGATGTATCTGCGCATCTCCGGGAGCTTCGACTCCGTGGAGAGCATCCGCGAAATCGGCATCCAGGCCGGCGGGCGGCTGTTTCGCCTCGGTGACATTGCCCACATCTATCGCGGTTACGTCGATCCGCCCAAGGAGAAAGTGCGCTACATGGGACAGGACGCCATCGCGCTGGCGGTCTCCATGTCCAAGGGCGGCGACATTCTCGATCTCGGCAGGGACCTCGACGCCGCTTTCAAGCGCATCAAGCGCGAGCTCCCGGTCGGAATCGAAGTCCACCAGTATTCGAACCAGCCGGAAGTGGTCAAGCGCTCTGTGGACGAGTTCATGAAGACCCTGTTGGAAGCCGTGATCATCGTTCTCGCGGTCAGTTTCTTCAGCCTGGGATTCCGCACCGGGCTGGTGGTGGCGCTGTCCATCCCTCTGGTGCTGACCGTCACCTTCCTGATGATGAAACTCTACGGCATCGACTTGCAGCGAATTTCGCTGGGCGCGTTGATCATCTCGCTCGGTCTGCTGGTGGACGATGCCATCATTTCGGTGGAGATGATGGCCACCAAGATGGAGCAGGGTCTGGACCGGGTGAAAGCGGCGAGCTATGCCTACACCTCTACGGCATTTCCGATGCTGACCGGCACCCTGATCACCGCCGCCGCTTTCATGCCGGTCGGTTTCGCCAAATCTTCTGCCGGCGAGTACACCTTTTCGATCTTTGCCGTGGTGACTATCGCGCTGCTGGTGTCGTGGGTAGTGGCGGTGCTGTTCACGCCCTATCTCGGCTACAGGCTGCTCCCGGACATGGCGCATGCCGTCGCCCCGCCTTCGGCATTCCAGAAATTCGTTCTCGGGCCTCTGCATCGCCGCCTGCCGCGGCTGGTGCCTGCGCCCGGAGCGCCGGCCGCGCACGACGCCGACGTCTATAACCGCCCGTTCTACCGCCGCTTCCGCGCGCTGGTGAACTGGTGCGTGGCCTGGCGCAAGACCGTCATCCTGGTCACCGCCGCAGTATTCGCGTTGTCCATGTTCGGATTCCGCTTCGTGCAGCAGCAGTTCTTCCCGTCTTCCAACCGGCCGGAACTGATCGTGGATCTGTGGCTGCCACAGGGGGCGTCTTTCCAGGCCACCGAGGTGCAGGTCAGGCGCTTCGAGGACAGGCTCAGGGGCGATGCCAACGTCGAGAACTACGTCGCCTACGTCGGCAACGGCAGCCCGCGCTTTTACCTGCCGCTGGACCAGCAACTCGGCCATGCGAATTTCGCCCAGTTCGTGATTGTCGCCAAGGATAACAAGGCGCGCGAAATCATGGTCGAGAAGCTCAACCGCATCCTCGAAACGGAATTCTCGCTGCTGCGCGGCCGCGTCAACCGTCTCGAGAACGGGCCCCCGGTGGGCTATCCGGTGCAGTTTCGCGTGGTTGGCAACGACATCCCGGCGGTGCGCAGGATTGCGCTCGAAGTGGCGGAAGTGGTGCGTTCGCATCCGAATACGCAGAACGTGCATCTCGACTGGAACGAGCAGGTCAAGACCATCCGGCTGCGGATCGACCAGAACAAGGCACGCGTGATCGGCGTCAGCTCGCAGGGCCTTTCCACCGTGCTCAATTCCATCCTCACCGGCTTCAGCATCACCCAGTACCGGGAGAAGGACGAACTGATCGAAGTGCTGGCGCGCGCGCAAACCTCGGAACGGCTGGATCCCGGGAAGCTTGGCGAAATCAACGTTCCGACGCAGTCCGGCAAGTGGATCCCGCTGACGCAGATCGCCGAGATTGCCTACGACTTCGAAGAGGGCATCATCTGGCGGCGCAACCGCCAGCATATCGTCACCGTGCGTGCCGACACCCGCGGCGACGTGCAGGCTCCGGTGGTTTCGAGGCAGATCAATCCCAAGCTGGACCGGCTGCGGGCCGCGCTGCCTCAGCACTTTCGAATCGACATGGGCGGCGCCATCGAGGAAAGCGCCAAGGGCGTAAATTCGATCGTCGCGGTGATGCCGATGATGCTGATCGTCGTGCTCACGCTGCTGATGATCCAGTTGCAGAGTTTTTCGAAGACGACCATGGTGCTGCTGACTTCCCCGCTCGGCCTGATCGGCGTGGCCTTCATCCTGCTCACCTGGAACCTGCCCTTCGGCTTCGTTGCCAACTTGGGCGTGATCGCGCTGTTCGGCATGATCATGCGCAACTCGGTGATCCTGGTGGATCAGATCGAGCAGGACATCAAGGCCGGCCATCCGCAATGGCAGGCGATCGTCGAGGCCACGGTGCGGCGCTTCAGGCCGATCGTGCTGACCGCGCTGGCCGCCGTGCTGGCGATGATCCCGCTGTCGCGTTCGAATTTCTGGGGGCCGATGGCGGTTGCGATCATGGGCGGCCTGATTTCCGCGACCATCCTGACGCTGCTGTTCGTGCCGGCGCTGTACGCCGCCTGGTTCCGCGTCAGGAAACCTGCTTGAACCTCAACGGCGCATAACGCGTGAATCGCAAAGGGGCGTGCGGACACGTTACCGACGGAGTCGGCCGATTGCGGGTAGCGCGCCGAAGCGCTGCCTCCCGCCCCGGATGGCTATGCCAACGCCGTGTCGGCAGCGCCAAGGGTACGCGAAGGAATGCAGGAAACGGGGCAGAATCGTAACGATCGTTTCGCGACCAGTCGTTGCGGTTCCGGACAAGGGCGGGATGGTACTCTCTGTGCATGGCACCGGGAGAACGAAAGGAGGAACGGATGGACGTGTTCTATTATTGGAAGAAATTCGACCAGGACATGAAGGAAGGCCGCATCGGGTGGTTGCTCTCCGACCGCAGGAAAATGGGAGAGATGCGCGCCGACTTCCCGGACTTCATCTGGGCATTCCGAACACCGCAGGGACGCAAGGGCGAATTGCAGTTGGTCGCCCGGCTGAGATGGAGCGACACGCCGGTGGTAACGGTTCCGCGCAACGACGCGCAATCGGAAATCTACTACGACCCCGCGCACGCGGATTCCCGGCGCTTCATCGACATGGATACGGACGCACACATCAGGGAGGTGAGTTCGATGATGCGGCGCGAGTTCCCCGGCGCCTTCACCGCCAACTTCCAGGGAGACAACGGCTTGCAGCCGATGCGCGGCGATTTTCTGAGGAAGTTTCGTGGCATTGCGGAGGCCTATCCGTTCCGGCCGTTTCTTGAGGAGGTGACTACGTGAAATGGGCGCGCCGGGATGAGACGCGGATCTGATATGAAACGGCCCTGGTCCGGTGCGGTACTACGGTTTGCGTTTGTCGTCGCACTGTTGGCGGGGCTCGGGCAGGGTCCCGCGTCGGCGCAGGAATGCGGCATCGCCTCCGCGCACACGCTCGCCACCCGGGCGGGCTGCGACATCCTCAAATCCGGCGGCAATGCGTTCGATGCTGCGGTGGCGGTGGCCGCCGTGCTGGCGGTGGTCGAGCCGTATGCGTCGGGCATCGGCGGCGGCGGATTCTTTCTGCTGCATCGTGGCGCCGACGCTTTCGACGTGTTCATCGATGCGCGTGAAACGGCGCCGGC
>DASQOP010000046.1:0-2153 GCA_035644415.1 Burkholderiales bacterium | reverse complement strand
GGTGCAGCAGTTCCTGGCCTACGAGAAGTGCTACAAGATCACCGGCGGCTATCAGAACTGCGTGTGCGCCCACGAGCCGCTCTCCTACACCGACAAATACCCGCTCACCAAGAATTCCTGGGTGGGGATGAACGGCGGCCGTCTGGCGGAAATTGCGCTGGCGCCCGGAGAAAAGTCGCGCAAGCCGTAATCGGCTGACCGCAGGTAGTAAACTCCGATGCGAGGAGCCGATGATCGGCTCCTCGCATTTTTTTGCTTGTTCCCGGTTCGTCAATAATGATTGCCAGAAGCTTCTTGTCCATGGTCCTGCTGGCCGCGGCGGTGTGCCCGTTGGCAAATGCCCACGATCCGAGCGCCTGGGGCGGACTGTTCCGCTCGCGCGACGACGGTGCGACCTGGTTTCCCGCCGATGCCGGCTTGTTTATCGGTGGCGCGCTCGCGGTCGCAGTGCACCCGCAGGATGGCAATCATCTTCTGTACGGCACCGATGCACGGCTGTTGCGATCGAGGAATGGTGGCCGCGACTGGGTGACCGAAGGCCCCGATGTACTGACCGGCGCCGTATTCGCGGTTGCGTTTGCTCCGGATGGGGTGGGTGGGATCGCCTCCACCGGAACCCGGATTTTCCATAGCGCGGACGGTACCAACTGGCAGGACACGCTGGCGCCGGCGGGCGCGGCGCCAGCGCGAACTTTCGTACTCGGGCCGCCGGTCGGGCGCGTTTACCTTGCCGGCGCCCACGGGCTGTTCGCCAGCGACGACGGCGGGCGTAACTGGTTGCGCGCGGGCGAAGGCGTGCTTCCTGAAGCGCCTGTTGGTGTTCTGCTGGTGACTGTTGGGCCGCCGGAAACTGTCTATGCGGTGATCGACGGCAAGGTTTGGGCGAGCGGTGACGCCGGGCAAACCTGGCATATGCGCGGTGCCGCATCCCAGCCCGCGCGCGTCGAAGCCCTTGTTGCAGATTCCGGGCAGGCCGGACGCCTGTGGAGCGCGGCAGCTGATCAGGTCTTCGTGAGTGACGATGCGGGCGAGAACTGGAAGGCTCATGGCCGACCGCTGCCGGAAAAAGATACTTCGGTGCGTGGTCTCGCGGTGACCGAGGCTGGCAGGATTATCGTGCTAAGCACGCATCGTGGCGTGCTGCGCAGCGTCGACGGTGGGCAGAACTGGGTGCAGATCGAGGGCACGCTGCCGGTGCACCTGGAAGCGGGTCCGTTGCTGCGCGATCGCCACGACGCGGCGACGCTTTACGCCGGCTTTTCACTGAGTCCTTACAGCGAGATGTGGCGGCGCGCCGAACAGGGTGGCTCGCTGCTCGCGCAAATTGATCCGCTCAGCCTTGCGGGGGGGCTGGCGTTTCTTCTGCTGTTGATCGTTCTCGCCATCGTGGCCACGCGCTGGCTGTCGCGTCGTTACCGTGACGGCGCGGCCACACCCCGTTTCCGTTGAAAGGAAAATCGCGCGATGAATCTGAAGTTTCTTTCCAAACGCAATCTGGTGCTGCTCGCAGCTGCCACTTTAGTTATCGCTGCAGTATTGCTCTGGCGCTTGTGGCCGCGGGCGCACGGAGATTTCGTCGAGTACCCGATGGCGCTTGCGACCGACATCCCGACCGCGGTGGCCATTGCGCCGGACGGCACCGTGTGGTTCACCATCGATTCCGCGGGTGTGATGGGAGTGATCCGGGACGGCAAGATCGCGCGCCTGCCGACGGTCAGAAAGATCGTGGAACCGATCGGGCTCGCTGTGGACGCCGAAGGCGCGGCCTGGTACGGGGATGCGTCCGGGGCGATGATCTCGCGCATGTTGCCGGGCGGCGCAATAAAATCCTTCCCTCTCGGTACGCCCATCGCGCGGCTGGGACGATTGACGGTCGCGGCCGACGGCGCGGTCTGGTTCGCCGAGGGCACCGGCTACGGCTTTACCCGTCTCAAGGACGGCGTGTTAGCCCGCAACGTGCCGAAGTCGGTTCGCGGCGGGCCCTACGGCGTTGCCGTGGATGCGCAAGGCAATCTGTGGGGTACGCTTCAAAGCGGCAACCAGATCGTCAAGATCTCTCCGGCGGGAGAGATCGCCGAATATGAAGTGCCGACGCGTGCCAGTGCCCCCAGCGACATCGTCGTGGACGGCGCCGGCAACACCTGGTTCCTCGA
>DASQOP010000045.1:0-5517 GCA_035644415.1 Burkholderiales bacterium | reverse complement strand
TAGAGTATTTCGGCAACATCCTGACCGAGCGCCTCGAGAAAGGGAACCGTCGTACCGATTGCGATGTGTTGATCATCCAGGACGGGTGGGACCACGTTCACAAGGTCGGCAGGGCTTGGGAGATGATCTGGGAAGGCGGTCGCCCGGGGGACTCGAAGGAAACGCTTCGGCTTTATCGCCTCGCCCGGTCGTTGTCGTAACACGGCTCTTGCGCCGCACCAAAGCAGGTAAGGCGCGGGACGGCAGTTCCCACTCGAGCATGACTCGACTCCGCTCCAAGCTACGCTCGCCGGAGAGCCGAGTCCGGGCGAGAATGCGCTAACGAATGCCTGCCGCGCCGCAACATTCTTCTCGACAAGCGCCGAAACCGGAGCGTAAACTGCGCCCTCTTTTCCGCCGCTTTCAGGACGCTTCAAGACGCCCCCGGCAGCGCTTGTGTTGCAACAAATCCCGAATCGAGGAGTCCTTGCAAATGGATGACGTGGTAATCGTCGCGGCGCTTCGCACCGCGGTCGGTAAATTCGGCGGCACAATCTCCAGAATTCCCGCATCGGAGCTCGGCGCCAAGGTCATTACCGCGCTGTTTCAGAAAACCGGCGTAAAGCCGGAGATGGTGAGCGAGGTGCTGCTGGGCCAGGTGCTGACCGCCGGTGTCGGCCAGAATCCCGCGCGCCAAGCGTCGATTCGCGCCGGTGTGCCGGCCATGGTCCCGGCGATGACCATCAACAAGGTGTGCGGCTCGGGACTCAAGGCGACGCATCTTGCCGCGCAGGCGATCAGGGCCGGAGACTCCGAGATCGTGGTCGCCGGCGGCCAGGAGAGCATGAGCCTCGCCCCGCACGTGCTGAACGGTGCGCGCGATGGGCTGCGCATGATGGACAACAAACTCACCGACACCATGATCGTGGACGGCTTGTGGGACGCGTACAACCAGTACCACATGGGTATCACCGCCGAGAATGTCGCGAAGAAGTGGGGCGTGACGCGCCAGGAACAGGACGAGTTCGCGGCCGCTTCACAGCAAAAGGCGGAAGCCGCACAGAAGTCCGGCCGTTTCAAGGACGAAATCGTGCCGGTCATCATCCCGCAGAGGAAAGGCGATCCGGTGGTGTTTGATTCGGACGAATTCGTGCGTCACGGCACCACCGCGCAATCGCTGGCCGGACTCAAGCCCGCGTTCGACAAGAACGGGACCGTAACCGCGGGCAACGCCTCGGGCATCAACGACGGCGCGGCGGCGGTCATGATGATGTCGGCAGGCAAGGCGAAGGAGCTCGGCCTCAAGCCGCTGGCACGCATCAAGGCCTACTCTTCCGCCGGCGTGGACCCGAGCATCATGGGCATCGGTCCGATCCCGGCCTCGAAGTTGTGCCTGAAGAAAGCCGGCTGGACGCCCAAGGACCTGGACCTGCTGGAAATCAACGAAGCCTTCGCCGCGCAGGCGATCGCGGTGAACCGCGACATGGGCTGGGACACCGCGAAAGTGAACGTCAACGGCGGCGCCATCGCCATCGGCCATCCGATCGGCGCTTCCGGCTGCCGCATCCTGGTGACGCTGATCCATGAAATGATCAAGCGCGACGCGAAAAAAGGCCTCGCCTCGCTGTGCATCGGTGGCGGCATGGGTGTGGCTCTCGCCATCGAACGATAAATAAAGCTATTGACCACAGAGGACACAGAGAACACAGAGGAAAGGCAAGAGCGAGAAAACAGGATTCGCGTGATAACCTTCCGTTGGTTCACGGTCCATTGCGGGGAAAATTGGCAGCAACGGCTAGCGAACAGTAATCCCGCTCTTATCCCCGAGTTGCTTTTTCTCGTTTCTGTTTTTTCTCTGTGTACTCTGTGCTCTCTGTAGTTATACGAATTTGATGGAGAGAAAAAATGAACAACGGACGTGAAGTAGTGGTGGTATCCGGCGTACGCACCGCGATCGGCGATTTCGGCGGCTCGCTCAAGGACTTCGCGCCGACCGAGCTGGGGGCACGCTGCGTGCGCGAGGCGCTATCGCGGTCAAAGGTGGCGCCGGACGAAGTCGGCCATGTGGTGTTCGGCAACGTGATCCACACCGAAGCGAAAGACATGTATCTGGCGCGCGTGTGCGCGATCAACGGCGGCATTCCAAAGGAAGTGCCCGCGGTGACGCTGAATCGCCTGTGCGGCAGCGGCCTGCAGGCTATCGTCACGGCAGCGCAGATCGTGGCACTGGGCGACGCGGACGTCGCGGTCGCCGGCGGCGTGGAATCGATGAGCCGCGCCAATTACTGGCTGCCGAGCGCCCGTTGGGGCTCGAAAATGGGCGATCAGGTGGTGATGGATTCGCTGATCGGCGCGCTTTCCGATCCGTTCGACACCAGCCACATGGGCGTGACCGCGGAAAACGTCGCGGCGAAATACGGCATCAGCCGCGAAACGCAGGACGGGTTCTCGGTGGAAAGCCACCGTCGCGCGGCCAATGCGATCAAGAACGGGTGGTTCAAGTCGCAGATCCTGCCGATCGAGATCAAGGACCGAAAGGGCACGAAGAATTTCGACACGGACGAGCACGTGCGCGTCGAGACCACCATGGACAGCCTCGGCAAACTCAAGCCTGTGTTCAAGAAAGACGGTTCCGTCACCCCGGGCAACGCTTCGGGAATCAACGACGGCGCCGCGGCAGTGGTGCTGATGGAGCGCAAGCTTGCCGAAAAAAGAGGGCTGAAGCCGATGGCGCGGCTGGTGGCCTACGGCCATGCCGGCGTGGAACCGAGTTTGATGGGCCTGGGCCCGATCCCTGCGGTGCAAAACGCGATGAAGAAAGCGGGATTGAAGGTCGCCGACCTGGACGTGATCGAATCCAACGAGGCCTTCGCGGCGCAGGCCTGCGCGGTGGCGAAGGATCTCGGTTTCGACCCCAAGAAGACCAACCCGAACGGCGGCGCGGTCGCGCTCGGCCATCCTGTGGGCGCCACCGGCTGCCTGATTTCGGTGAAGGCGCTCTACGAGTTGCAGCGCATCGGCGGCAAGTACGCGCTGGTGACCATGTGCATCGGGGGAGGACAAGGAATAGCCGCGATTTACGAAAGGATGTAAATCACGGCAGGGACGAGGAACGAGGGGCGAGGGATGAGGGAACGTCGTGATCGCGAGCTATAGGGATCTGGCGGTCTGGCAACGCGCAATGGAACTTGCGGCTCTCGTCTATAAACTCACCGCCAGATTGCCTCGCGAAGAAATATACGGGCTTAGTTCGCAACTCCAAAGGGCTGCAAGTATCCATTCCTTCGAATATCGCTGAGGGGCACGCGAGGGAATCGACCAAAGAGTACCTACGATATCTGCTCGTGTCTCGTGGCTCCATGGCCGAACTTGAAACTCAGTTGCTGCTTTGCCAGAAACTCCAGCTCCTTTCCAAAGAAGATGTCGAACACGCGCTGATTGTTTCGCACGAGATTGGACGAATGATCAGAGGCCTGCAGAAAAGTCTGACGAAGAAGCTTAACAAGAAGAGCGCCTGACCTATGTTTCTGCTTCCTCATCCCTCGTCCCTCGCCCCTCGTCCCTCGCCCCTTAGCGTAAGAGCCGTTCTCCACGGATTTCCGATTCCGTGGAGCGCAGGCTCTCAAGCTCCGTCAGGCACAAATGCACGAACGCCAGCGCCGCGAACACCGGGCCGATCAGATTGAACGGCGGAATGAAGTAGAGCACGCCGGCTATCAGGCCGAGGAGGAACAGCTTTCCTCTTGCCTCCGCGAAGATGCGCTGCATCTCCTCGCGACTGGCGTGTTCCGACAGCGCGTCGTAGCGGAACAGCCGCTGGTTCAGGTACGCAGACAGCAACAGCGGCAGCACCGCCGCGATCGGACCCAGCAGCCACAGCGGGATCGTGACCACCCACAGCACCAGGGACAGGCCGATAGCCACAAAGGCGTTCCAGGCGCTGCCGAGAACGGTGCCGCCCCGGCGCCGCTCGAGCTGCGGATAGTCGCGCCGTGCAACGTGACTGACCAGCACTGGCATCGCGAATATCGCGGCGATCAACAACGCGGTGATGATGATCGCGGGCGTGAGCAGGATCACGATCACGACCACGGCGACCACCCCCGCCGCCTTGGTGAGGTCCCAGCGGGCGGTCCAGGAATACGCCGCGTGGTCCACCACCAGCGACTGGATGCCCGAGGCCCAGATGTCCCAGTACGCCCATGCCGCCCCCAGCCAGACTGCCGCCGCGACCACCATCGGGACCAGGAGAATCAGCAGAATGACGGGGTGCACAAGAGAGCCCACGGCCTTTGCCAACGCCTTGGCGACTGCTTCCATAGGGGCTCCTCGAAAATCTGTAATTTCATTCAACTGATTGTTAAATTACACATTTCTTGCGGATCGCAGAAGCCGCATAGTAGAACTACGATTTCTTGTTGACTTCCAATCCGGGATCGCTAGAATGGTCGAGTTTTTGCGGTGCAACAAAACCCTAAACGGCGTCGCGAAACCCCCGGCAGTATGCATCCCCTAAATCGTCCACCTCGTCTCCCAGGAGAGTCTATGAGCCACGTACCCGAACAACTGGTCGCCACGAATAAGGAAAATCTTGAAGCCGTAATCGCATTCGCCGGCATCACCGCAGCCGGTGCGGAAAAGCTGATCGAGCTGCAACTGCGGACCGCGAAGAACGTCTTCGCCGATGCAGTCAAGAACGCCAAAGCGCTCGCAGGCGTCAAAGATGTGCAGGAACTGACTGAAATCCAGACCTCGATCGCCCAGCCGCTCGCCGACAAGATCACCACCTACGGCCGCAGCGTATACGCAGTGATCGCCGAAACCCAGGCCGAACTGAACAAGTTTTTCGAAGAGCGCATCGCCGAAACCAACAAGAGCTTCGTAACGGTGCTGGACCAGGCCGTCAAGAACGCGCCGGCCGGCTCCGATGTTGCCGTGGCCGCAGTGAAGTCCGCAATGGCTGCTGCAAACCAGGCCTACGACGCCTTCTCCAAGGCTACCAAGCAAGTCGCCGAAGCGACCGAAGCAACGATGACCGCCGCGGGCAGCACCGTCACGACCAAGAAAAAAGCCGCTTAAGCCACACCAGATTCCTTTGAAGGGCCTCGGGAGCCATCCCGAGGCCCTTTGTTTTGCCCGTTCGGTATTTCCCGGCCGTCCTATAGAATCCGGTTAAAACCAGATTCCTTCATCCGCCCCCTCGCCCCTCGTCCCCCGCCCCTCGCCCCTTTCCCATGCCCCGCCTGCACCAACGTCCCGCCTGGAAAGCACTAGAGGCCCATGCCCACGAGGTGCGCGAGGTGCGCGTTGCCGATTTGTTCGCGCAGGATCCCGCGCGCGCGCAGGAATTCTCGATTGCCGCCTGCGGGCTGCTGTTCGATTACTCGAAGAACCCGCTGTCCAGGCAGACGCGCCGCCTGCTGGTGGCGCTCGCCGAGGACGCCAGCCTGCCCGCGCAGATCACGGCAATGTTCGAAGGCAAGCGCATCAACGTCACCGAGAAGCGCGCGGTGCTGCATACGGCATTGCGCAACCGAT
>DASQOP010000044.1:0-3418 GCA_035644415.1 Burkholderiales bacterium | reverse complement strand
GGATAGCGACGCAGCAACATTTGCCGCGCTTGCGAATGATGTCCTCGGGAAGCATCCCGCCGTTGCTTTCGCGCAGGTCTATCGCAACAGCCGCGGGCTGTTCGACATGTTCGGACTGCACGGGACCGCCACGGCAATCTTCCGCGGGCGTGTCGGCATGTATCTCGGGACCGGCCTGGCGGCTGCCGACCAGTTGGTACGGTTGCTCGATGGCGTCGCCGCGCTGAACATGGAACGTGTGCGGGCGGAGATCGAACAGGAAACATCGGCGAGGGAATCGCTGGCGGTGCATCGTGTCTGTCCGGCGACGAGACGCGGCAAGTTGGAATAAAACGTCAGCCCCCGGTCGACGGATAATTACCCGACTCGCCCAGAATGTATTGCTGGACTGTCTTGTCGCGCAGGCGCTCGAGGAACCATTTGAGCGCCTTGCCGGCCTGGCGCGGGTGCCAGGCCAGATACACGTTGGTCAGAGACTTCGTTCCCTCCACCTGCTTTCGTACCAGCCGCCCGCCGGCAATGTGCGGTGCGGCCCAGGCAAGCGGGAGGTAACCTGCGCCCAGGCCGGCGATGTGCGCGGCCATCTTCGCGCGCATGGTGGGAACGGTGAGCGCGTCCTGCCCATCCAGCAATCCCGAGGTGCGCGGTGGCAGGCTGCGCGAGGTATCCGCCGCAGACACCGCGCGGAACTGCATGATGTCCTGCGAGGACAGCGGCTCGGGCGCGGCCGCCAGAGGGTGGTCCGGGGCGGCCACGAAGATAAACTCGAACTGCCCCATCGGTTCCACCGACAGCGTTCCCTCGGGCGGCGCTTCCCCGGGCGCGCCGATCACCAGATCGGCACGGCCGGTCATCAAGGCGTCCCAGCATCCACCGAGAATTTCGGCCGTCAGCTTGATGCGCGTGCCGGAGGCTTCGCGGTAAAAATCCTTCAGCAGCGGAAACAGCCGCTCGGTGGGAATGACATCGTCGACCGCGATGCGCAACTCGGTTTCCCATCCGGTGGCGACCCGCTTGACCCGGCACTCCAGGTCGGTGGCGCTGCGCAGCAGATGGCGGCCTTCGCGCAGCAGTTCGTCCCCAGCTTCGGTCAATTTGGCACGGTGGCCGCTACGATCGAAAAGCTTCACCTCCAGGTCCTGCTCGAGCTTCTGGATGGTGTAGGTGATCGCCGAGGGAACGCGGTGCAGTTCCTCGCCTGCTGCGGCGAAACTGCCGTTGCGCGCAATCGAGTCCAGGACCAGCAGGGCGTCGAGCGAGATTCTCATGGTGGAGGCAATAAAACTCGGTTATGATGTTGGAAAATAAATGACTCGTCAGTCAGCAAAATAAAGCCGTCAGCGGGCGCCCCGTATTTGAAATGGCCGCATGGCGGCCGGTTGCCAGCGAGGAGTCCCCGCTGGCGATATTTTTTCTCCATCAGTCGAAGCCGGCCGTTTTGCGCCCTCGACCAGAGTTTAGAGGTAAGCAAGTGCATACGCCGATCATCCGTAATGTAGCCATTCTCACGGCGCTGGTCACCGCAGCGCTGATCGCGGGCTGCGGCTCGAAGAACGATGCTACTGCCGGCCAGAAGGCGGACGCGGCAAAACCCGCGCCGCAACAGCCGGCAACTCCCGCGGCCCAGCCGCAGGGACTTCCCGTCAGGGCGGAAGCCGTAAAGGTTGCAAAGGTTTCCGATGACGTTTCCGCAGTGGGCTCTTTGATGGCTGAGGAATCGGTCATCATCCGGCCGGAAATCGACGGGCGCATCGTCGGCCTTCACTTCCAGGAAGGTCAGGCGGCGTCCGCCGGCACGCGGCTGGTAACCATCGACAGCACCGAGTACGAGGCACAGGCGGCCGCGGTACGTGCCGATCTCAAGACCGAAGAACAGCGCCTGGTTCGCACCAAGGAACTGCATCAGCAAAATTTCATCAGCAAGGACGCGCTCGACGTTCAAGTTGGCGCGGTGGATCGTCTCAAGGCACGCCTCGCAGAAGCGGAATCGCGCGTGGCCAAGACCGTGATTCGGGCGCCGTTCTCCGGCATTGTCGGTTTGCGGCAGATCAGCCCGGGTGCCTACGTCAAGGCCGGCACGGATATAGTCCGGATCGAGAACGTGAGTTCCATCAAGGTGGATTTCCGCATCCCCGAGAATTACCTTTCGAAGATCCGCCCCAACCAGGAAATCCTGGTGCGGCTGGATGCCTATCCCGGCGAGGAATTCAGGGGCCGGGTATACGCAGTCGAGCCCGTGGTCGAAGAGAGGACTCGTACTATCGCAATGCGCGCCCGCATTCCCAACAGGGGCTTCAAGCTGAAGCCGGGCATGTTCGTCCGGGTGGCCGTGACCATGGAAAATCGCCCCAACGCGATCGTCATCCCCGAGCAAGCGATCTGGCCGCAGGGAAAGGATAGTTTCGTTTTCCGCGTGGTCGACGGCAAGGCCGCGCTTACCAAGGTGGAAATTGGCAACCGGCAGCCGGGATCGGTGGAAATCCTCAAGGGACTCGGCGCCAACGACATGGTTGTCACCGATGGCCAGATCAAGCTGCGCGACGGCGCTCCCGTGGCGGTGATGGCTGCGCCGCCCGGCGCAGCGCCGGGCGCGCCCGCCTCGGGTACGGCCGTTCCCGCGAAGAGTTAGTCCGGCAACCCTGTCAGGAGCGGCACCATGATTCTCTCCGAGATCTCGATCAAGCGGCCGGTTTTGGCCATCGTCATGAGCCTGGTCATCGTGCTCATGGGTTTCCTGTCGTATTCGCGCATGGCGGTTCGCGAGTACCCGAACATCGATCCGCCGGTCGTTTCCGTGCGCACCGTCTACAAGGGCGCGACTGCGCAGGTCATCGAAAGCGCGGTCACGCAACCCCTTGAGGATTCGCTCTCGGGCATCGAGGGCATCAAGACCATCAAATCCAACAGCCGCGAGGAAGTGAGCCAGATCACGGTCACCTTCCTGACCAGCCGCGAGGTGGATGCGGCGGCGGCCGACGTGCGCGACCGCGTATCCCGCATTCGCAAGCAACTGCCGGCCACAATCGATGAGCCGGTGGTTTCAAAGATCGAGGCGGACGCGCAGGCGATCATCTGGATTGCCGTGTCCAGCGATCGCCAGTCGCCGATGGAGATTACCGATTTCGCGGACCGTTATCTGACCGACCCGCTCAAGGCACTGCCGGGCGTGTCGTCAGTGATCATCGGCGGCGAGCGCAAGTATTCGATGCGGGTATGGATTGATCGCGAACGCCTGGCCGCGCAGGGACTGACCGTCCATGACATCGAGACCGCGCTCATCAACCAGAATGTGGAATCTCCCGGCGGGCGCATCGAAAGCACGCAACGCGAGTTCACGGTGCAGCCTCGCACCGATCTGCGATCGCCGGAAGATTTCAACAACATGATCATCTCGACGGCGAAAGGTTACCCCGTCCGT
>DASQOP010000043.1:0-2646 GCA_035644415.1 Burkholderiales bacterium | reverse complement strand
GGTCGCCTCGCGCGGCCTGACCGCGGGCGACGTGGTCCGCGCGATGCGGGATCAGAACATCCAGGTCTCGGCCGGCCAGCTTGGCGCCGAACCGATCAAGGGCGGTAGCGATTTCCTGATCGCCATCAATGCGCAGGGCCGACTGCAATCGGCCGGGGAGTTCGGCAACATCGTGCTCAAAACCGGCGCCAACGGCGAGGTCGTGCGCCTTGCCGACGTGGCGCGCATCGAACTCGGCGCCAGCGACTACACCTTGCGCGGCGCGCTCGACGGCGGGTACACCACGGCGATCGGCGTGTTCCAGGCGCCGGGCGCCAACATGCTGGCCGTACGCGATGCGGTGATTGCGAAGATGGACGAGCTGGCCAAGCAATTCCCCCCGGGCATGACCTACCGCTCGGACTACGACAGCACGATCTTCGTGCGCGATTCGATCAAGGCTGTAGTGCACACGCTGGGCGAGGCGATCCTGTTGGTCGTGCTGGTGGTTATCCTGTTCCTGCAGACCTGGCGCGCCTCGATCATTCCGCTGATCGCGGTGCCGGTTTCGGTAGTCGGCACCTTCGCTGTGCTGTATCTGCTCGGCTTCTCAATCAACACACTGACCTTGTTCGGCCTCGTCCTGGCGATCGGCATCGTCGTCGACGACGCGATCGTCGTGGTCGAAAACGTCGAGCGCAATATCGAGGAAGGGCGCACGCCACTGCAAGCCGCGCACCAGGCTATGAAAGAGGTTTCCGGGCCAATCGTGGCGATCGCGCTGGTGCTGTGTGCGGTGTTCGTGCCGATGGCCTTCCTGACCGGCGTCACCGGTACCTTCTACAAGCAGTTCGCGGTAACCATCGCGATCTCGACGGTGATCTCGGCGATCAACTCGTTGACCTTGTCGCCGGCGCTCGCTGCCAAGCTGCTGCACGCGCACGGCGCGCCCAAGGACGCCATCTCGCGTGGCATCGAGCGCGCGTTCGGCTGGGTCTTCGGCCCATTCAATCGCTTCTTCAAGGCGAGTTCGGACAAGTATCATGGCTCCGTGTCGCGCATCCTCAAGCGCCGCGGCGTGGCGTTCGCGGTCTACGCGGTGCTGCTCGCGGGCACGGGTCTGATGTTCAACGACGTGCCGCGCGGCTTTATCCCGACCCAGGACAAACTCTACCTGATCGCGGGCGTGAAATTGCCGGAGGGTGCCTCGATCGGCCGCTCCGACGCGGTGGTGAAGCAAATGGTCACAATGGCCCAGGAGACCGAAGGCGTTGCTCACGTAGTTTCGTTCGCCGGCCTGAACCCGACCCAATTCACCAACACTCCCAACTACGCTATTGCTTTCGTAATCCTGAAGAAGTTCGACGAGCGCCACATCAGCGCCAAGCAGATCGCCGACACGATGCAGGCCAAGCTCAACACGATCCAGGAAGGCATGGCTTTCGTGATGATGCCGCCGCCGATCCTCGGCCTTGGCAACGGCGCTGGCTATTCGCTATTCGTCGAGGATCGCGCCGGCAGCGGCTACGGCGTGCTGCAGCAAGGCGTGGGTGCGCTGCAAGGTGCGTTAATGAAGGAGCCGGGTATGGGCTTCCCGTTCTCGGGCTATCAATCCAACGTGCCGCAGCTCGACGTGGACGTCGACCGCCTCAAGGCCAAGACCCAGGGCGTGGCGCTGAGCGACTTGTTCGAGACCTTGCAGGTCTATCTCGGCTCGACCTACGTCAACGATTTCAATCTTTTTGGCCGCACATGGCGTGTGTATGCGCAGGCCGAGGGCGACTACCGCAAAAAAGTCGAGGACATTGCCAACCTGAAGACGCGAAACGCGAAGGGCGAGATGGTGCCGGTCGGCTCGATGGTGAACATCAAGCAGAGCTACGGCCCCGATCCGGTGATCCGCTACAACGGCTATCCGGCCGCCGATTTCGTCGGCGAGGCCAACCCGGCTCTGCTGTCCTCCGCGCAGGCGATGGACAAGATCACCGAGATCGCCGGCAAGGTGCTGCCGAACGGCATGAGCTTTGAGTGGACCGACCTGAGTTTTCAGGAAGCGACCCAGGGCACGGCCTCGTTGCTTGTGTTCCCGGTCGCGATCCTGCTGGCCTTCCTCGTGCTCGCTGCGCTGTACGAGAGTTTGCTGCTGCCGCTCGCGGTGATCTTGATCGTGCCGATGTGCATGCTTTCGGCGCTGGCCGGTGTCAAGCTGTTCGGCGGCGACAACAACACCTTCGTGCAGGTCGGCCTCGTGGTACTGATGGGCCTGGCGTGCAAGAACGCGATCCTGATCGTGGAGTTCGCGCGCGAGCTGGAATTCCAGGGCAAGGGCGTCGTCGAAGCCGCGCTCGAAGCCTGCCGCCTGCGCCTTCGCCCGATCGTAATGACCTCGATAGCCTTCATCGCCGGCACCGTTCCGCTGGTGCTCTCGCATGGCGCAGGCGCCGAGGTGCGCTCGGCCACCGGCATCACCGTGTTCGCCGGGATGATCGGCGTGACCCTATTCGGCCTGCTCCTCACGCCGGTGTTCTACGTCGGCCTGCGCAAGCTGTCTGGCCGCAAGCTGGTCCAGCATGGTGAGGGCACCATGGCGCATGACTAAAGCTCGGTCGGTGCGGATTCGTGTACCGATTGTGCAAAGCAAATCGCTCATCGATGCGGCCAAACGCA
>DASQOP010000042.1:0-9176 GCA_035644415.1 Burkholderiales bacterium | reverse complement strand
CACGTGCGTACCCATGCAGGGGCTCTCGGTGCAATCCTGCGCGGCCGGCGCACCGTGGCGGAGGAATCGGCGATCCGCCGCCGCGCGCGCGAGTTGCTCGACTATGTCGGCATCGCGCGCCACTCGCAGGCGCTGTCGAAGAATCTGTCCTACGGGGACCAGCGGCGTCTGGAGATCGCGCGGGCGCTTGCCACCGAGCCGAAGCTGCTGGCGCTGGACGAGCCGGCCGCCGGCATGAATGCCACCGAAACCGCCGATCTGCGCCGTCTGCTCATCAAGATCCGCGACGACGCGGTGACCGTCCTGCTGATCGAGCACGACGTCAAGCTAGTGATGGGTTTGTGCGACCGGGTGGCGGTGCTCGACTACGGCAAAAAAATCGCCGAAGGCGAGCCGGTAGCGGTGAAGAACGATCCGGAAGTGATTCGCGCCTATCTCGGAGGCGCGTTGCCTTGAACGCCCTTCTGGAGGTTTCCGGGTTGAAGGTGGCCTACGGCGGCATCAACGCGGTCAGGGGTATCGACCTGAACGTGGGCGATGGCGAGATGGTGGCGTTGATCGGCGCCAATGGAGCGGGCAAGACGACAACGTTGAAGGCGATCTGCGGGATGCTGCATCATGGGGGCAAGGTGCACTACCGCGGGGAGGATGTCAGTACATTGTTGTCCTACCAGCTGGTCGAGCGCGGGCTGGCGCTGGTGCCGGAAGGGCGCGGCGTGTTCGGCCGGCTGACGGTGCACGAGAACCTGGAAATGGGTGCGTACACGCATAAAAACCGCGCCGCGGTTCTCGCCGATCTCGATCGCACTTACTCGCTGTTCCCGCGGCTTGCCGAACGCCGGAGGCAGACCGCGGGCACGCTCTCGGGGGGCGAGCAGCAGATGCTCGCCATCGGGCGCGCGTTGATGAGCCGGCCGAAACTGCTGTTGCTCGATGAACCGAGCATGGGACTGGCGCCGATGATGGTGGAGAAGATTTTCTCGACCGTGCGCACCATATCGCAGGAAGGCGTTACGGTGCTGCTGGTCGAGCAGAACGCAAAGCTTGCACTGGGAGCGAGTCATCGGGGTTACGTGATGGAAAGCGGGCTGATTAACTTGGCCGACAGCGCCAGGGCTTTGCTCGACAACCCGCAGGTGCGGCAGGCATACCTGGGAGAGTAGGCGGAGGCGCAACCGTCGGTGTCCCGATCGGGGCGGGGCAACAGGATTGCGACGAGGTGAAAAAGAAATGGCGACCGGACTGGTAAGGCGCAAGATGGCGGGACTGGGTGATCGTGCCGGTATTGTCTTTCGGGTCGAATTTGCGAACGGCTCGCACTACCAGAATGGCGCCGGCACGCCGGCGTTCACCATTGTGATTCACAAGCGTGCGGCCGAGCTGCGCACCGCGTTGTTCGGGCATATGGGATTTATCGAGTCCTTTTTCGACGGCGACATCGATATCGAAGGCGATCTGGGGGCGGCATTCCGGGTGGGGATGGAAGGCGGCTTCGCGCATCACTCGAATCCTCTGAACGTCATTCGCAACCAATGGCACGAGTTGCGCTTCTCCAACCGCTCGATCGCGCAAGCCAGAAAGAACGCGCGTTTCCACTATGGCCTGGGCAAGGATTTCTATCGCTATTGGCTTGATTTGCCGTCGATGATGTACACCTGCGCCTACTGGAAGGAAGGTACCGCGACGGTCGAAGAGGCGCAACGCAACAAAATGGATCATGTCTGCCGCAAGATCCGGCTGTCGCGCAGCGAGACGGTGGTGGACATCGGTTGCGGATTCGGCGGCTTCCTGTTTCATGCGCTGGAGCACTACGATGCGGTGCCGACCGGTGTCAACACTACTCCCGAGCAAGTCACGGCGGTGCGCGACGAGATCCGCCGCCGCGGGCTGGACGGCAGGATCGAAGTGCGCGAGGCCGACTTCCGCGAGGTGGACCGGCAGTACGACAAGGTGGTCTCGATCGGAGTGCTCGAGCATGCCGGGCGCGGCCAGTTGCACGCGGTTGTCAGGGCCCACGCGGATTTCCTCAAACCCGGCGGCCTCGGCATGCTGCACTTCATCGGCCATGTTGGCGTGCGCGACACCGAGTTCTACATCCGCAAGCACGTGTTTCCCGGCGGCTGGATCCCGAGCCTGGCGGAAACCATCGCCGCCATGGAGGAGTGCGGGCTCGAAGTCGTCGATATCGAGAACCTGCGCCGTCACTATGCATTGACGCTGGATGCCTGGGGCGAGCGCTTCGACCGCAACTGGGACAAGATCCGGGCGCTCGATCCGGCGAAATTCAACGAGCACTTTCGCCGGGTATGGCGCACCTATCTGTATGCCTGTGCGGAAATGTTTCGCTCGCCACGCCTGACCACGCACCTGTTCCAGATCGTGTTCAGCAAGGGTAATGTCTCGAGGGACAATTATCCGATGAGCCGCGCTTTTCTCTACGACCGGCTCTGAGCGTGCCTGCGGCCGGCGCGGCATCGAGCCATCTTTCTCCGGAGCGGCGCATGCACGACTACGCAGCGCACAAGGCGAGACTAGCCGAACAGCTCAAGGCCGGCACAGGCGACCTCGCGCTCCGCAAGGACACCTCCAATCTGTTCCGCGACCGTGCGCAGGCCGCGGCGCAACGCCTCGACGTGCGCGATTTCAATCACGTGCTGGAAGTCAATTCGCAGGAAGACTGGGTGGATGCCGAAGGCATGACCAGCTACGAGGAGTTGGTCGAGGCCACACTGCGCCACGGCTCGATGCCGGCCGTGGTGCCGCAACTGAAGACCATCACCCTCGGTGGCGCGCTCGCCGGAGTGGGCATCGAAGCCACTTCGTTCCGCCATGGCCTGGTGCACGACACGGTGCTGGAGATGGAAGTCCTGGCCGGCGACGGCAGGATCTATCTGTGTTCGGCGGCGAACGAGCATCGCGACCTGTTCTTCGGTTTTCCCAATTCCTACGGCACGCTGGGCTACGCGTTGAGGGTGCGTGCAAAGACGCTGTCGGTAAAGAAGTTCGTGCGCATTGATCATACCGGCTTTCGCGACCCGAACGCCTTTTTTGCGGCGCTCAAAGAGGCCTGCTCATCGCCGGTCGATTTTGTCGATGGCGTGGTATTTGGCACCACTGAGATGTATCTGACCACGGGAAGCTTCACGGACGAAGCGCCATTTACGAGCGACTACACTTACGAGCATATCTACTACCGCTCGATCCGCAACAAGGCTAGAGATTACCTCGCGGCGCGCGATTTCCTGTGGCGCTGGGACACCGACTGGTTCTGGTGCTCCAGGAATCTCGGCGCGCAGAACCCGCTGGTACGCAGGCTGCTCGGCAGGTCGCGGCTCAACTCGCGCACCTACACCGAGGTCATGCGCTGGAACAGCCGCTGGAAGCTGACTCACCGGTTCGACGGGTTATTGGGGCTACATCGCGAGTCAGTGATCCAGGACGTGGATATCCCGCTCGAGCGCGCGCCCGAATTCCTCGAATTCTTCCGGCGCGAGATCGGCATCCTGCCGGTCTGGATCTGTCCGATCCGGGCGCACAATCCGCAGGCGCGATTCGACCTGTACCCGCTGGTCGCGGGCAGGACCTATGTCAATTTCGGTTTCTGGGACGTGGTGAAATCTCGGGTCGCCCACCCGGGCGGGCATTTCAACCGCCTCATCGAACGCCAGGTCGCCGAACTCGGCGGAATCAAGTCGCTTTATTCCGAAAGCTACTATCCGCGCGAGGAGTTCTGGGGGATCTACGGCGAAGCAGCCTACCGGCGCCTGAAACGCAAGTACGATCCGCAAGGCAGGCTGCGCGACCTGTACGACAAGTGCGTACTCAGGGCTTAGAGCTTAGAACCTGGACCCAATCGCGCGCGACCAGGAACTTCTCGTACAACTCTGCCTCGGCGCTGCCGGGCTCGGGCTTCCAGTCGTAGCGCCACTTCACCATTGGCGGCAGCGACATCAGGATGGATTCGGTGCGCCCGCCGGATTGCAGTCCGAACAGCGTGCCGCGGTCGTAGACCAGGTTGAACTCGACGTAACGCCCGCGCCGATAGGCCTGAAAGTCGCGTTCGCGTTCGCCGTAAGGCAGATCCTTGCGGCGTTCGGCAATCGGGACGTAGGCGTCGACGAAATGGTCGCCGACGCTGCGGGTGAGAGCAAAACAGGTATCGAAATCCGGTTCGGACAGGTCGTCGAAAAAAACGCCGCCGATCCCGCGCGGTTCCTGGCGATGCTTGAGGAAAAAATACGTGTCGCACCACTTCTTGAATTTCGGATGCGCTTCGGCTCCGAACGGGTCGAGCGCGGCTTGGCAGGTCTGGTGGAAGTGGACCGCGTCCTCCTCGAATCCGTAGTACGGCGTCAGATCCATCCCGCCCCCGAACCACCACACCGGATCGGCCTCGCCCTTCTCGGCCACCAAGAAACGCACGTTCATGTGAACAGTGGGGACATAAGGGTTGCGCGGGTGCAACACCAGCGACACGCCCATTGCCTGGAAGGACCGTCCGGCAAGATCGGAACGCGACACGCTGGCCGGAGGCGGAAGCGACGACCCGGTGACGTGAGAGAAGTTGACCCCGCCGCGCTCGAACAGGTTTCCCTCCTCGATGAGGCAACTCACCCCGCCGCCGCCGTCAGGACGATCCCATGAATCGCGGCGGAAGGCGTTGCCGTCCATTGCCTCGAGGCGGCCGACAATCCAGTCCTGCAGGCCGGTCAGATACTCCCTGATGGTCTCGATTTCCATGCTGGCCTATAGCGTGCTTTTCTTGGCGCCGATGGCGCGGAAGCCGATGTCGCGGCGCATCTGCCGCCCTGCGAACTGGATGCCCTCCGCGATTTCGTAAGCGCGCCGCTGCGCCACCCGCACCGTGTCGCCAAGCGCGGTCACGCACAGCACCCGCCCGCCGTTGACGACGACCTTGCCGCCCGCCAGCGCGGTCCCGGCGTGAAATACGTGGAAATCATCGGCAGCGCGCGGCAGGCCGGTTATCTCGTCGCCCTTGCGCGGATTGTCCGGATAGCCGGCTGCGGCCATCACTACGCCGAGCGCGACCCGGCGGTCCCACTCGACTTCGATGTTCTTGAGTGTACCGTTGGTGGCGTGCTCGATAAGCGTGAACAGGTCGCTTTTCAGCCGCATCATGATCGGCTGGGTCTCCGGATCGCCCATCCGGCAGTTGAACTCGAGCACCCTGCTGTCGCCGTTCGGACGGATCATCAGGCCGGCGTAAAGAAATCCGCTGTACGGCGTGCCCCGTTTATCCATCCCGGCAACCACCGGCTGGACGACTTCACGCATGATCCGTGCGTGGACGGTCGGGGTCAGCACCGGCGCCGGCGAGTAGGCGCCCATTCCGCCGGTATTCGGGCCATGGTCGCCGTCGAGCAGACGCTTGTGATCCTGGCTCGACGCCAGCGGCAGGACGTGCTTGCCGTCCACCATCACGATGAAGCTGGCTTCCTCTCCTTCCAGAAACTCCTCGATGACCACGCGCGCGCCTGCGGCCCCCATCCTGTTGTCGACCAGCATCATGTCGATGGCGGCGTAAGCTTCCTCGAGCGTCATTGCCACCACCACGCCCTTGCCGGCGGCGAGTCCGTCGGCCTTGATGACGATCGGTGCGCCTTGCCGCCTGACGTATTCGCGCGCCGCTCTTGCGTCGGAGAAAGTGGCGTACGCCGCCGTCGGAATACCGTTCGCAACCATGAAGGATTTGGCAAAGTCCTTCGACGATTCGAGCTGCGCCACCTGCCGCGTTGGCCCGAAGATCTTCAACCCCGCGGCGTGAAAAGCATCGACGATGCCTTCCGAGAGCGGTGCCTCGGGACCGACCACGGTGAGCGCGATCGACTCTTTGCGGGCAAATTCCACCAGTGCCGGGATCGAGGTGATCGGCGCGTTGAACAACCCGTCCTCGCGCGCCGTACCGGCGTTGCCCGGCGCGACGTAAATCCGTCCGATGCGCGGCGACTGAGCCAGCCGCCAGGCGAGTGCGTGCTCCCGACCGCCGCTACCGACTACCAGTAAGTTCATGGGTCTGAATTAACCACAGAGACACAGAGGCACGGAGAAAATCCAAAATGAATGCTTACACCAAGATACCAAGAGGGGGCAAGGGGCTCTGGATTCCCGTCATGCTCCCTTATGCCGCATGCGTTTTGTCTTCCTTTGCTTCCTCTGTGTCTCTGTGTCTCTGTGCCTCTGTGGTGAATGCTAGTGCCGGAAATGGCGCACGCCGGTGAAAACCATGGCAATGCCGTGTTCGTCGGCGGCGGCAATGACTTCTTCGTCGCGTACGCTACCGCCCGGCTGGATGACCGCCGCCGCCCCGGCCCTGGCAACGACGTCCACCCCGTCGCGGAACGGGAAAAATGCATCCGATGCGACCACCGAACCCTTGAGCGACAGGCCGGCATTCTCCGCTTTCATCGAGGCGACGCGCGCGCTATCCACCCGGCTCATCTGCCCCGCGCCAACGCCCAGCGTCATGCCTTCGGCGCAGTACACGATAGCGTTGGACTTGACAAACTTGGCAACGCGCCACGCGAACAACAGGTCGGCAAGCTGCTGCGGGGTCGGATGTTTCCGGGTGACGATGCGCAGGTCGCCGGCCTGGACGTTCATCGCGTCGGGCGTTTGCACCAGCAGGCCACCGCCGACGCGCCTGGTATCTTGGTCGTTGCCTCCGGTATCGGCTGCGACTTCCAGCACCCGCAGGTTGCTCTTCTGCGCCAGCACCGCCGCGGCCCCCGCCAGCACCCGCGGTGCAATCAATACTTCGGCAAACTGCTGCGACACCGCCGCCGCGGTTTCCTCGTCCAGTTCGCGGTTGAACGCAATGATTCCGCCGAATGCCGAGGTCGGATCGGTTTTGAACGCCCGGCGATAGGCCTCGGCTGCGCTCGCGGCGACCGCCACGCCGCAGGGATTGGCGTGCTTGATAATCACGCACGCCGGCTGGTCGAAGGTCTTCACGCATTCCCAGGCCGCGTCGGCATCGGCGATGTTGTTGTAGGAGAGTTCCTTGCCCTGCCGTTGCACATAATTGCTCAGCGCGCCGGGTACCGGCTTCAGGTCACGGTAGAACGCCGCCTGCTGGTGCGGATTCTCGCCGTAGCGCAAGTCCTGGAGTTTGACGAAACTCGAATTGAACTGATCGGGGAATCGGCTGCGCTTGCCGTGAATGTCGGTGGCAGTGAGGTAGTTGCTGATCGCGCCGTCGTAGGCCGCGGTGTGAGAAAAAGCCTTGCGCGCCAGGCGGAAGCGCGTCTCCACGCTGATCGCGCCGCTGGCGGACTCCATTTCCGCAATCAGCGCCGGGTAGTCCGCCGGATCGGTGACCACGGTGACGTGCTGCCAGTTCTTCGCTGCCGCACGTACCATCGTGGGCCCGCCGATATCGATATTCTCGATTGCCTCCTCGAGAGTGCAATCGGCCCTCGAGATGGTTTCCACGAAGGGATACAAATTCACCGCCACCAGGTCTATGGTCGGGATGCCAGCCTTTGCCATCGCCTCGAGGTGCGCCGGAAGGTCGCGGCGCGCGAGGATGCCGGCGTGCACCTTGGGATGCAGGGTCTTCACCCGGCCATCGAGCATCTCGGGGAAGCCGGTGTAATCGCCGATCTCGGTGACCCTGATCCCGGCCTCGCGCAGCAGCCTGGCGGTACCGCCGCTGGACAGGATTTCGAATCCGAAGTGCCGGAGCGCGCGGCCGAAATCCGCTGCGCCGGTCTTGTCGGAAAGGCTGATCAGGGCTTGTCTACGAGCCATGGCGGGACCAGAAAAATAAAACCGCCCGCGTTGATCGCGCGGGCGGGTTGATGCGGGGCAACGGCGCGCTACTTGATGCCGTACTCCTTCATTTTCTTGCGCAGCGTATTGCGGTTCAGCCCAAGCAACTGCGCGGCCTGGGTCTGGTTGCCGGCGACCCGGTGCAGCACCAGCTCGAGCAACGGCTTTTCCACCGAGCTGATCACCATGTTGTAAATGGCGCAGGGTTTTTCCCCGTCCAGATCCCTGAAATAGCCGTCCATTGCCTTGCGCACGCAGCGGGCAATTTCGTTGTCGTTCATCATGCTGCAAGTTCCTCGATATAGGTCAGGCGTTCTCCCAACCCGGCAAGCTCGGTGAAAAAGCGATCCACCGCGGCCAGCTGCTCGCGTGCAGTCTCCAGCCGATTCATGGTCTGACGGAACGTGGCCGCACCGGCAAGCTTGCTGGCGTACCAGGAAATGTGCTTGCGGGCGATGCGCACGCCGGACTGCTCTCCATACAGCGCGTACAGAGCACGCAAATGCCGTACCAGCACGCCGTGAATTTCCCCGACTTCAGGCGCAGGCAGGTGTTCGCCGCTGACGAGGAAGTGCTCGATCTCGCGGAAGATCCACGGGCGGCCCTGCGCGGCACGGCCGATCATGATCGCGTCGGCCCTGGTGCGGGAAAGAACTTCGCGCGCCTTTTCGGGTGAATCGATGTCGCCGTTGGCGATGACCGGGATGCCGACTTCAGATTTTACCGCGGCGATCGTGTCGTATTCGGCATTGCCGGCAAAACCGCAGGCACGGGTGCGGCCGTGCACCGAGATCGCCTGGATGCCGCAGGATTCCGCTATTTTTGCCACTCGCACTGCATTCCTGTTGTGCGCGTCCCAGCCGGTCCGGATTTTGAGCGTCACCGGTACTTCGACCGCCGCGACCACCGAATCGAGAATTTTTCCGACCAACTGTTCGTCGCGCAGCAACGCCGAGCCGGCGGCGACGTTGCAGACTTTTTTAGCCGGGCAGCCCATGTTGATGTCGACGATCTGCGCCCCGCGCTGGACGTTGTAGCGCGCCGCATCGGCCATCATCTGCGGGTCAGCACCGGCGATCTGCACCGAAATCGGATCAACTTCACCCCGATGATCGGAACGCCGCTGGGATTTCGCCGTGTTCCACAGTTGTGGATTCGCGGCAATCATCTCCGAGACCGCCATTCCCGCACCCATCGCCTTGCACAACTGGCGGAACGGCCGATCGGTCACACCCGCCATGGGTGCGACGATCAGATTGTTTTTGAGAACGTGCGGACCGATGTGCATTTATGCGGGCACCGAAAGAGGAGCGCCATTTTAGCGTAAAGGATGCGGTGTTGAGGGCGCGCAATTGCTACCCGTTGTTACAACCTTGGTTACAAGC